>CAYRFK010000237.1:0-7699 GCA_964423465.1 uncultured Verrucomicrobiota bacterium
GCCGTGGCCGCCTGCGCCCTGTGCCCTGAAGTCCGCGAGTACCTGATCTTCAGTCACCTCTCGCAGGAGCGCGGTCATCGCGTAATCATGGAAGCCCTGAAGGCGCGTCCGGTGCTGGATCTCGACATGCGCCTGGGCGAGGGCACCGGTGCCGCCCTGGCGATGGGGGTGATCGAGGCCGCCCTGAAGATCTACAACCAGATGGCCACCTTCAGCGGTGCCGGAGTCAGCCAGCAGGAATGAGACAAAGGAGTCAGGGGCTCCGCGTCCAGCCCCGATTATGCCAGCCGAACGGTGTGGAAGTTTCATGTGATATATTAATTCTTCAGAATCCGATCCCTGCCGACCAGGTCACCAGAGTTTCATCTCCTTCATTGCCGTGGATGCGGGTGTACAATCCGACTTCTCCATTGAGCAAGAAGAAGGCGACAAGTGTGATATGAAGCATATGTTCCTTCCGTGCGTTTTCTAATCCAGAAGGTGGCAATGAAGACACTTTCTCCTGTTTTTCTATCCCATTTGCAGCGGCTCACCGAGGACGGTTCGCCCTACCCTGATTGCCGCGTTTGATATAGCTTGGCATGCAGATGGATTACCGGAAGTAGCCCTCCAGTGGGACGATGTGGAAGTCGTTCCGGTTCTGGAGGGCCCGATTCCACGCGGGCCGCAGAGCAAGGGGTTGCGGTGGCGTGTACCAGCGTCAGGCGCTCAATGTGAGCTGGCGGCGATGAGGTCGTCGCAGGCGGCAAGCCAGTCGGGGGAAACACGGGTGCCGCGCACGGGGCGGACGAAGAGTCGTCGTGCCGCCAGTGTTTTCTGGCCGGGAGGGGCGAGCAGGCGGTCAAGCCAGTGCGAGGGCTGGCGCCGCAGGACGGTCAGCAGTTCATCCAGCAGATCCAGCGGTTCTTCCTGTAGCGGTTCGAGGACAAACTGCCAGAGAATATCGGGCTCTGTCTTGATGGCATGCCGCAAGATGGCGGAAAGCCTTGCCCGCTGCTGGAACAGATCATGTCCGCGCAGGAACAGGGTCTGGCGGTTTGTCGAAGCTGGCGGCAGTTTTTCCACGTCAAAGGGGGCGGCGCAGCGGGACTGGTCGGGGAAAAGATCCGGCAACTGGCGACCGGCAAACGTTTCGGTCGGCGCGTCGAATGCCCCGAGGCGCTCGGCCGCCTCGTTCTCGATCTGCCGCAGGTCGCGGGTGCTCAGTCTGTCGGTTGACAGAACGCGGTAGGGAGGCAGGAGCTGCGCTTTCAGTTTCAGTTCGGCCGCCCGGTCGCGCAATTCGGTGCCCGGCAGCAGCAGGAGCGGGAGGAATTGCGGATGCGCATCTGGAAATTTTTCGAGCCACTGCAGGGAGCGGTCGATGTCCTGGCGGTCCTGCCTTGGCAACCCATACATGAAATCGATCGTGGGGCGGATCCCGTGCTGCCGAAGGTAGCCGATACCGCGCAATACGCGAGCGGGATTTGTGCCGCGCTGCAGGATTCGAAGCACGGCCGGATCGGTACTCTGGATGCCGACCTCCGCCTCGGTTACCCCGGCCTGCGCCAGTTGACATGCCTGTTCCTCGGTCAGGGTGTCGGCCCGGATCTCGACAAAGAAGGCGATCCTGCGGTCGGGATTGGCACGTGCCAGGGTGGCGACGATGGCGTCGAACAGCGGGTGGGCATTGAAGGTCGGGTCCACCAGTCTGATCTCGCGAGCGCCCCGGCGTTGCAGGATCCGGATGCGCCGGAATACGTTTCCGGGCGGGAGTGAACTGCTGCCGGCGCGCCGGAGATTGTAGCAGCAGAAGGCACAGCGCAGGGGGCACCCCCGGTTGGTTTCAAGGTAGGCCATGCCGTGCGCATCTGGGCGGTTGACGCGGGCGGCTGGCGGGGGCAGCACGTCGATCAGGGCGGGCAGCGTCCGTGGTCGGGTCCCCCATGCCCATTCCGACGGTTGGCCGTTGATTAAAGGCGTCTTCAGGCGGGTGGCCACGGTTTCGATATCGGGATGTTCCCCGGTGCGAAGTGACTGCAGGATGGCCGGGAATACCGTTTCTCCCTCGCCGATGGCAATCGCATCGCACGGGGAGTCGGCGCGGAAGAGCAGCGGGTGTTCGCGCGCGGCTTCGGGGCCGCCAAGCACGACGCGCAGGGCGGGGAGCAGGCGTTTGAGGTGCTGTAGCAGCCGCAGTGTCCGCTCCACGTTCCAGAGGTAGGCGGTGGTGGCGATGCAGTCCGGTCGCAGCTCTGCCAGATGCGCCAGCAGGGGCGTATCCGCCAGGTTATCCTGGGCGGCGGAGGCGTCCAGCAGCCGCCAGTGCCTGGCTTCCGGCGAACGCCGCAGCGCATACGTCAGGCAGGCGGCGGCCAGCATGACGTTTTCCCCCGGTGCGGAAACGTCCGGATCGAGTCGCGGCAACTGCAGGAACAACAAGCGTTTCCGGGCGGGTTGGCGTGTCATGGCATTTACTCGAGCAGGTGGTGGCGGGCTTCTTCCAGCTGGGTGTCAATTGTTCCGTCGATGATGGTATTGCCGATTTTTACGCGGATGCCGCCAAGGATGTTGTTCATGACGTGCGGTTGCAGGCGGACCGGGTGGTTGAGCGTCCGGCCGACCTCGGCCTCGATCGCGGCCAGGCGCTCCGGCGAGAGGGCGACGGCGCTGTGGATCTCGCCGACCTCGATCTGCGTCTCGCTGGCGGTGGCGGCGGCGAAGGCGGTTGCCAGGGGGGCAAGCAGGTCGATATCGCCAGCGGCGGCCAGCAGCAGGGTGAACGGCACGAGCAGCGGATGCAGTTGCCCCCCGAGCAGCTCCGCCAGCGCGTTCTGCTTGCCTGGGGCGGTGACGTCATCACTGGCCAGGAACTGCCGGACGGAGGGGGTTTGGCGGATGAAATCGACCAGGTGCCCGAGGTCGGCGGACACCGCCTCGATGCAGTGGTTTGCCTCGGCGATGCCGTGCAGCGCCCGTGCGTAGACGTCGGCTTTATTGTTTGCGGGGCTCATTGCGGTTCTTCTTCAGGCGCTCGATGAACTGGTCGGCCAGCTCCTCGTGGCGTTTCTCGTCGAGATTCTCACGGATGATCTGCCGGGCGACGCGCACCGACAGCGCGGCAACGGTACCCTTGAGATCATCAAGGCGCTTTCGCGTCTCGTTCTCGATCTCGGTACGGGCACGCTCCAGCAGCAGCTCGGTCTGCTGCCGTCCGGCCTCGGCGGCTTCCTGCTTGATTACGGCCACGATGCGGTGGCCCTCCTCGATCGCCTCGCGTGCCTGCTGGCGTGCCTCGGCCATGCCAGCCTGCTGCTGCTCGAGCAGCTGGCGCGCCTCCAGGCGGGCCGTCTCGGCCTGCCGGATGGCCTCGCGGATCGTCTCCTCGCGGCGCTGCAGCATCTCGCGCAGCGGCTTGAAGGCAAACCGCGAGAGCAGCAGCATCAGCCCCGCGAAGGTCGCGAGTGCCCAGAGGAACAGACCTGGATCGAAATGGCCCATGCGGAATACCCCGTGTGTCGTGCGTTATTGCTGCTGCGATTCCATGACGGCGGGCGGGATGCCCTCCACCGTTGCCGGCTGGCTGTCCGTTGCCGGCGTCTTGCCTGTCAAGGTGAAGGCGATCAGCAGGGCATAGAGGCAGAGCGACTCGATGAACGCGATCCCCAGGATCATCAGTTTCTGGATCTGCGGGACGGCTTCGGGTTGACGGGCAGCGGCCTCCACGCTCTTGGCGGCGAGCAAGCCGATGCCGATGCCGGTGCCGAGGGCGGCCAGGCCGATTGCCAGTCCGGCCCCGAGCCAGGCGAATGCTTCTGGTTGCATAATCGAGTTCCTTGTTGATCGTTCCTTGTTCTTGGCTCCGGGTTCTTTGTTCAGTGCGTATCCATGGCGTCCTTGATATACATTCCAGCCAGCAATGTAAAGATAAAGGCCTGCAGGAAACCGACCAGCAGCTCGAAGACGCTCATGACCACGGCCCCGGCATAGGGCAGGGGCTTGAGGAGCCAGGTGCTGGAGGCGGCCATGCCCAGGAAGATCAGGATCAGCGCGTGGCCGGCGAGGATGTTGGCGAAAAGGCGGATGGCCAGCGAGAGCGGGCGGGCGAGCCAGCTGACCACCTCGATCGGGAAGACGAGGATCCGCACCGCCAGCGGCAGTCCCGGCGGGGCGAAACGTGCCAGGAATCCGAGCAGGCCGTGCTGGCGGATGTTCACCGCGACTGTGACGGCGAAGACGACCAGCGCCAGGGCTCCCGTCACGCTCACGCTGGATGTCATGGCCTTGACGTGCGAGGGCAGGGGAACCAGCGACATCAGGTTGCTGAAGAGGATGAAGAAAAAGAGAGTGAGCAGGAAGGTGGACCAGCGCGACGCCTGCTTGCCGAGGATCTCGCGGCCGGCACTGCGGTCGATGAAATCAATCAGAGCCTCCATCAGGTTCGGGAAGACACCCGAGGCGACGAGGGTCTTGCGGCGGCAGGCGAGCGTCAGGACCGTGAAGCAGGCCAGGGCGGCGATCCAGAGCAGCACGATCTCGTTGGTGATGCTCAGGTCTATCCCGAACAACGCCGGCAACTGGAAAACCACAGTTCTCTCGATCTCATGCATCGCTATCCTTACTTCTCAACCGCCGCCGATAGCGCCTTTAGCGCGGCCTCGCGATAGGCGGCGGGCATGGACTCCTCGCAGTGTGCCTGCATGATAGCGCAGAGTCCCTCCTCGTTGCAAATCATAACCCCGGCCAGCCCGGTGATACCTTTCAGCCGCGTACCGCCGCAGAAGCAGATGATCGGGTTGATCGGTCGCTCAGCGGTCTCCTCGCCGATTGCCTCCGCCAGTCGCAGTCGCAGGCGCAGTCCGCTGGCAGCGGCTTTGGCCTGTTCGAGCGGATCGCGGTCGGGCGGCTGGCCGTCGCACAGGAGCGTATCGTGTGTGGCGGTGATCTCGCCGCTCCAGTTCTTGGTTTCGATCACGAAGATGGCGTGGGGGGCGACGACAACATGGTCGATATCCGCGCCGCCGCCGGTCGAGAGCGGCGTGCCATCCAGGGCCACACCGTGAAAGACGTGCCAGCCCGTCGGCAGGCGGTCGAGGGCGCGGGCGACGGCTTCCTCCCCCCTCGCTCCCTTGAGATAGCGCTGTAACCGGTCACGGCTGTAGTTGGCGGCGGCCGCGACGGCAACGGCTAGCGCCAGGAACAACAGGCCTGTTGCGCCAGAGGATAGCGCGGGGATGGGCAGCGCGGCGCGGATCAGGTAGCCAAGGGCGATGAAGACCAGCACCAGCGGCCATAGGCTGCGTCCGAGCCCCAGCAGGCGGACACGCGAGCCGGGGCTGCCGTGAACCTGGGCGCTGGCGCCCGATGGCGAAGAGATGGTTTTCATGGCAAGGGTACGTGATGAAAGCAGGCGGATGCATCGGACATCGACACCACCAGCAGGGCGGTCAGGACGCCGATAACCGCCCCCATCAATACCTCGAGCCGCGTATGGCCGAGCAGCTCCTTGAGTTTGACTTCGGACAGGTGGTGTTCCTTGAACAGTTCCGCGATCATCTCGTTGAGCAGGCGGGCCTGCTGGCCCGCCGCGCGGCGGACGGTCGAGGCGTCGAACATGGTGATCATGGCGAAGGCCATCGCCACGATCACGACCGGGGATCCGAAGCCAGCCTCGAGCCCGATCGAGGTCGCCATGCCGGTGGCGAAGGCGGAGTGGGCACTGGGCATGCCGCCGGTACTGACCAGGTAGCTGAAGTCCAGCCGCCGGGTCCGGCTGAGAGCACAGAGCATCTTTACGGATTGCGCGATCGTCCATGACCAGAATGCTGCCCAGAAACACGGGTTGGCGAACAGGTCCATGAAGTCGGCTTCCACGGTCAGGATCCCCGATTGTAGGCGAAGTCCATCTGGCGGGCCGCCAATTGCTCGTCCGGACGCGCGACCGGTGTGCTCAGCGGGGCGGCGGTTACGGATGCAGGGTCGGATTCCGCCAGCGCGGCGATCTCGCGCATGGCGTCGATGAACCTATCGAGCGTCTCCTTGCTCTCGGATTCGGTCGGCTCGATCATCATGGCTTCCTTGACGATCAACGGGAAGTAGACCGTTGGCGGATGGAATCCGCGGTCCATCAGGGCCTTGGCGATATCCATGGCATGCACGCCCTTGGCCGCCTGCCGCTTGGCCGAGAGCACGAACTCGTGCATGCAGGTCTGGTCGTAGGGCAGCTCGTATACATCCTTGAGCCTGTTCATCATGTAGTTGGCGTTCAGAACCGCCTGCTCGCTGATCTCCAGCATCCCTTCCGCCCCCTGCAGCATGCAGTAGGCGCAGGCGCGCAGCACGATCAGGAAGTTGCCATAGAAGGGGGCGATATAGCCGATTGACTTCGGGTAGTCGTACTCGAGAGTGTAAGAGTTGTCGCGGCGTTTCTGGATGCGCGAGATCGGCAGGTACGGCTCGAGATGCTTGCGCACGCCGACCGGACCCGCTCCGGGACCGCCACCGCCGTGGGGGGTGGAGAACGTCTTGTGCAGGTTGATGTGCATCACGTCGACGCCAGCGTCACCCGGACGGAACCGCCCGAGGATCGCGTTGAGATTGGCGCCGTCGTAATAGACGAGGGCATCGTGCCGGTGCGCGATCTCGGCGACCTTCTGGATGTGACGGTTGAAGATGCCAAGGGTGTTGGGGTTGGTCAGCATGATCGCGGCCGTGTCGTCGTTGACGGCCGCTTCCAGCGCCTCCAGATCGAGCATGCCGGTGGCAGGGTCGGTCGGGATGGATTGGGTGGCGAAACCGGCGATGGCCGCGCTGGAGGGGTTCGTCCCGTGCGCCTCGTCGGGAATGAGCACGATGCGTTTCCGGTTGCCCTTGTCGCGGTGGTAGGCGGCGATCAGCATCATGCCGGTCATCTCGCCGTGCGCGCCTGCCATCGGATGCAGGGTGAAGGCATCCATGCCGCCGATCTCGCAGAGCATCTGCTCGAACGTGTGCATGACTTCCAGCGCCCCCTGCACGAGGAGGCCGCCGTGGCGGAGCTGGGGCAGGAACGGGTGCAGGTTCATGAACCCGTCAAGCGAGGCGATGACCTCGGTGATCTTTGGATTGTACTTCATCGTGCAGGAGCCCAGCGGATAGAACCCGCCGTCGATGCTGAAGTTCTTCTTCGACAATCCCGTGAAGTGGCGCACGACGTCCAGCTCGGACAGTTCGGCCAGTGGCAGCGGGGATTGCCGACGCAGGTTTGCAGGAATCTCGCTATCGACCGGGACATCGACCCGGGGCAGCTTGACACCGCGTCGGCCGGGGATGGATTTCTCAAAGATGACACTCACAGTATCGCCTCCTGACGCAGGACGGATTCAATCGTTTCGGCCAGCATGCCGATCTCGTAGCGTGTGCGCTTCTCAGTGACCGCCACCAGCAGGTAATTGTCCATGCCGGGATAGAAGCGGCCCAGCGGCAGGCCGGCGGCAATGCCGCGCTCGATCAGCCGGTTCACCAGTTCGTTGGCATCCATCGGCAACCGCACGGTGAACTCGTTGAACACAGGGCAGCTGCCCATCACCTCGACACCGGGGATCACCTTTAGGCGTTTTATCGCGTAGCGCGTCTTGGAAATGCACAGTTCCGCGACCTCCCGCAGGCCGGCCGGGCCTAGCAGGGCCATGTGGATATGGGCGCGAAGGGCGCAGAGAGCCTGGTTCGTGCAGATGTTCGA
>CAYRFK010000238.1:0-7655 GCA_964423465.1 uncultured Verrucomicrobiota bacterium
GGATCGTTCCGTCATCGTGGTTCTCAGTCATGTCCGGGGTCGTGATCGCTCGTTCCGCCCACTCCAGGGCGATTCCCCGTTCCTTCAGCATGTCCTCAAAGTGGCCCACGTGATCAACCTAACACAAGCAGGGTCCCCTGTCAGCGCGCCATCAAGCGTAGAGGGGGGACAGAGACGCCGCGGAGACGGGCGGGCGGCGGCACACCAATTCGTGTCCAATGCTCGGAACTTCTTCAAGACCAACGGTTCAGAGGTTGGACACGCGGGCGCATCAGTTTCTCTGTCCCCTGTCCCCGCGCCTGTTTGGACAGGATCACAGGATGAACAGGATGGGGGATTGAGGGGCAGACAAGAGTGTCTGCCCCACGAATGCCGACACATGGCCGGTGGCGCATCAGTTTCTCTGTCCCGCACTTCCGGGACGGCGCAGCGCCACGGGACGCTTGAGCGGGCGCGGCGAGGGGCGCATCATGCGGGCATGAGCACATTCCGCCGGACCGGGGTTGTCCTGCTGCTGGCCGCCGCGGCGTTCGCGGCGATGACGGGAGTCGCGGATGCGGGGGCGGCGCGGACGAATGTCCTGTTCCTCATCGTCGATGACCTGACGGCGGCGCTGGGGTGTCATGGCGATCGCGATGCGCGGACGCCGCACATGGATGCGCTCGCCGCGCGGGGCGTCCGGTTCGACCGGGCCTTCACGCAGTTCGCGCTGTGCAATCCGTCCCGCGCCTCGTTTCTCACCGGCTGCTATCCCGAGCGGACCAAGGTCTTCGATCTCACCACCAGCTTCCGCGATGCGATGCCGGATGCCGTGACGCTGCCGCAGCTCTTCAAGAACGCCGGCTATGCGGCGGGGCGCGTCGGCAAGGTCTTCCACGTGCCCGACCCGGCGACGAAGCTCGACGTCGAACTCGGCGCGGCGCTGCACAAGGACGGCGCCATCCTCGACGAGGCCAAGCTGGCCGAGGCCAGCGAGGGCGACCTGTCCGATCCGCCGCGGAAGTCGGGCAGGGAGGGGAACCAGTACAACCGATGCTATGCCGCCTCGTCCCGTCCGGACCGCGACTTCACAGACTACGGCATCGCGGACAACGCGATCGCCACGCTCGAGCAGTTCAAGGACAAGCCCTTCTTCCTCGCCGTCGGCTTCATCCGCCCCCACACGCCCTACGTCGCGCCGCGGGCGTTCTTCGATCTTATCGATCCGAAGGCCATCGCCATGCCCGTCTTCTACGGACCGGGCGGCGAGGATGTCTCGCTCATTCCGAAGGCGGCGCTGCGGCCGAACAACAACGTCTTCCGCTTTGCCGCCCCGTCGCCGGCGGAGGCGCGTGAGGCGCGCCGCGCCTACCTGGCCTCCACCGCGTTCGTCGATGCGCAGGTCGGCCGCGTCCTCGCGAAGCTCGACGAACTGAAGCTCGCCGACCGGACGGTCGTGCTGCTGACCGGCGACCACGGCTATCAACTTGGCGAGCACGGGCTATGGGCAAAGCAGACGCTCTTCGAGGAGGGCACCCGCGTGCCGATGCTCGTCGCCGCGCCGGGCGTGAGGCCGGGCGTGTGCTCGCAGCTCGTCGAGCAGGTGGACATCTACCCCACGCTCGCCGGTCTCGCGGGCCTTGCGGTGCCGACGAACGTGCAGGGCGTCACGATGCAGCCGTTCCTCGCCGACCCCGCCGCGGCGGGCCGGCCGGCGGTCTTCAGCACGATGGTGTCCACGCACACGAAGCTCGTCGGCCGCGCCGTGCGGACGGACCGCTTCCGCTACATCGAGTGGGACGAGGGCCGCGGCGGCCGCCAGCTGTACGACCATGCCAGCGACCCCCGCGAACTCGCCAACCTCGCCGACAGACCGATGCAGGCGGATCGCGTGGAACGGCTTCGCGTCCGGCTGCGCGACCATGCAGGCCGTTCATCCCCCAAGTCTTGCCCGGAACCGTGATGGAACTCCTCGGGTGACAACGATGAAACAACATACCGCCCTGGTCGCCGTCTCAGTGTGGGTGGGCGCCACCACCATGATCCCCGCCGATGCGCCTCCGGATGCGCTCTGGGACACGTTTCGGAACCCGCCTCGCGAGGCGAGGGCGTCGTGCTACTGGTGGTGGAAGGATGGCCTGACCGCAGGGGAAATGGGCCGACAGCTGCGCGTGCTCCGGGAAGCGGGACTGGGCGGCGCGCATATCATTCCCTGGCGGAGCGACCCGGCCTACCTGAGCCCTGAATGGCTGACGCTGCTGCGAGCGGCCGCCGATGCGGCGAAGCAGGAGGGCATGATCCTCGACATGAGCGCGAACTCGAGTTGGCCGTTTCGCGGGAGCTGGGTGTCCGAGGCGGAAAGCCTGCACAAGGTGGCGCTCGAGGTCCATCCCGTGGAAGGACCTCGAAAGTTCTCACTGCCGGCACGTGCGACCGAGGGGAGAAGGAAGCGGGGGGCGTCGAAAGACGCGGATACCGGCGAAGGCCCTCCACGCATCCTGCGGGCCTGCCTGGCGCCCGATCCGGTGCACAGCATGGACCAGATGCGGGACGTCACGGCGGACCTGGCCGGGAAGGACGCGCCCGGCGTGGACGTGCCGGCCGGCCGGCATGCGGTCCATGTCGTGCGTCTGATGCGTGGCGTGAAGACCCAGCCGGTTCTGGGCCGCGTCCCGGATCATTTCAATCCCGCTGCGATCGAGAACTACCTCAAGGGTTTCGCCGAACGCGTGGCGCCGGCCCTGGGCGGAAGCCTCAGCAACGGCCTGCGCGCCCTGTACTGCGACAGCATCGAGATCAGCGAAGCCAACTGGACGCCCGGCCTGCCGGAGGAGTTCAGGCGCCGCTGCGGCTACGACCTGATGCCCTACCTGCCGCTGGTGCTCCGAATCGACGCTGCGGACCGGCCGCCGGCCGCCGGCGACAGCCCGCTCGATGCGACCGTTGCGCGGGTCCGCCATGACTACTGCCGGACGTTGACGGACCTGTTCCTCGAGGGGCTGGCCCATCCGTTCTACCGGTGGTGCCACGAAAACGGCGTGCTCTGCCGCTGGCAGGCCTACGGGTGGCCGTGGTTCTACGGCATCGAGGATGGCTACCTCATCCCGGACATGCCGGAGGGGAACAGCTGGCTCTTCGCACCGGACGTCTTCAACCGCGACGTGGATGTCCACGGCTGGCCGGTGTGGCAGAAGTACACCTCCTCGGGGGCGCACCAGGCCGGCCGGCGGATCGCGAGCACGGAGGCCATGACCGTCACGCAGGGGAAGTTTCAGGAGACGTTGGATCAGGTGAAGCGCGCGGATGACTTCAACTTCATCTGCGGCATCAACCACTCCTTCCTCCATGGCTTCTGCTACTCGCCGGCCGACGCGCCGTTCCCCGGGCGCAGCCAGTACGGCACCTACTTCAGCGAGCAGAACACGTGGTGGCCTTACATGCGGCGATGGATGGACTACAACGCCCGGCTTTCGGCCGTGTTCCAATCCTCGCGCCCCGTGGCCCATGTCGCGCTGCTGTTTCGGACGGCTGATGTCTGGGGCGAGGCCGGTCTGCATCGTCATCCCTTCCAGATGGACCCTCCATGGGCGCATCAGGTCTGGCGCTGGATCAACCAGAACGGCGCCAGCGCCGATTACGTCAGTGACCGGATCCTCCAGCAGGCCACGTTTGCCGACGGAAAGATCGCCTCCGGGCCGATGCGCTACGACGCGCTGGTGGTGCTGGGGGCGCGGACGCTTGTGCCGGCCACGGCCGAAGCCCTTGGCCGCTATGCCCGGGCCGGCGGCCGGATCGTGTTCGCCGGCGATGTCCCGCAGTCGAGTCCCGGCCTGCGCGATGCGCCGGCCAACGACCGGAAGGTCCGCGGGATCGTCGACGGCCTCCTGCGGGAATACCCTCGGAGCGTGTTCCGCCGCGATCCGCCGGGAGCGGAGTGCCGCACGGCTGATGCGGCGTCATGGGCGGACCTGATGGACCGGTGGCGCAAGGGCACAAGTCCGGGGAAGTGCCTGGCATGGGCCGATCAGTTGCTGGCCGACCTCGAGGTCCGGCGATCGGTGCAGCTCGAGGCGCCATGCGAGGGGCTCTACCACGTTCATTACCGCCACGAGGAGGGACGCGATCTGTACTTCTTCGCCAACACGGCCCAGTCCGACATCACCGCTCGCGTGGCCTTCCCGCTGGCCGGGAAGCGACTGGAGAGTTGGGATCCGGAACTCGGGGTCCGGGGCCCGTTCCCCGTGGACGGGGATGGCCGGGTGGTCTTGCGACTGCCGCCCGCAGGTTCGCTGCTGCTCGTGGCGGGCGCCGGTGAAGCCGTGACGGCAGCGGGCGCGCCGGCGCCGTCCGATCCGGTGTCGATCCGGGAGATCACCGGGCCGTGGTCCGCCTCGTTTCGGCCGGCTCACGGCGAAGCCTTCGAGATCGCGCCGTTCGAACTCTCCGGGCTCCACCTGAGCCGGGAGGACCGCCTGAGCCGATTCTCCGGGCAGGTCGTCTATCGCACCCGGTTCTCATGCGGCGCGAGCGCCGGCACGGCCGTGCATCTGGACCTGGGTGAGGTCCCCAACTGCGTCACGGAAGCCACGCTCAACGGCCGGCCGCTGGGCACGCGCTGGTATGGCCGGCACCGCTACGATGCGGCCGGCGCCCTCCGGCAGGGGGAGAACCAGCTCGAGGTGAAGGCGGTCACAACCCTGTTCAACTGTCTCCGCAAAGCCGGAGAGGAAGCCGCCCCATCGGGCCTGATCGGTCCGGTGATCTTGCGGACAACGATCCGCCCCGGGGGGAATCCGTGAGCCACCACCGCGCCATCCTCATCGCCCTCCTGCTGGCGCCGCTCGCGGTGCCGGGGGCGACCGAACGGGCGAAGCCATCCGCAAGGCCGAACATCCTCCTCATCGTCGCCGACGACCTCGGGTACGGCGACGTGGGCGTGCACGGCTGCAAGGACTTCGCCACGCCGCACCTCGATTCGATCGCGAGGGACGGCATGCGCTTCACGGCCGGTTACGTCCCGGCGCCGGTGTGCGGCCCGTCGCGCGCCGGGCTGATGACCGGGCGGCACCCGTGCCGGATCCTGCCGTTCCACGGGAATCCCCCGCCGGGATCCGACGCGGGGCTGCCCCTGGAGCACCGGACGATCGCCGACCGCCTGAAGGCCGCGGGGTACCGGACCGCCGCCCTTGGCAAGTGGCACCTCGGCGAGAGCGCGGCGCACCACCCGATGTCGCGCGGCTTCGACGAGTTCTTCGGCTTCCTGAGCGGCATGCACAGCTATGTGAACGCCGAGGACCCGAAGTGGGGGCCGCTGCTGCGCGGGCGCGGGAAGGCGGAGCTTCGGGACTACCTGACCTTCGCGCTCGCCGACGAGGCCTGCGCCATCGTTCGCCGTCCGTCGCCGGATCCGTTCTTCCTCTACCTGGCCTTCAATGCGCCGCACATACCGATGGAGGCGCCGGAGGCGTACCTCGCCAGGACGGCGCACATCGCCGACCCGATGCGGCGCACGAACGCCGCGATGGTGGTCGCGCTCGACGACGCCGTGGGCCGCGTGATGGCGGTGCTGCGCGAGTCCGGTCGCGAGGCGGACACCCTCGTCGTCTTCCTCAGCGACAACGGCGCCGCCCTGATCCCGGGATCCGCCCCCAATGGCGGCAGCAATGCGCCGCTGCGCGGATCGAAGGCGCAGCTCTGGGAGGGCGGGATCCGCGTGCCGTTCTTCGTGCGATGGCCCGGCCACGTCGCGGCCGGAGGGACGAGCGACGTGCCGGTGAGCGCGCTCGACCTGATGCCGACCCTGCTGGCGGCGGCGGGCGCCCCGGCGCCGGCGGACGCGGGCCTCGACGGCGTGGATCTGCTGCCGTGGCTCGAGGGCCGTGCGAAGGCGCCGGACCGCGGGCGCATGTTCTGGAAGTTCGGCGCAAGCCAGTTCGCGGTCCGCGACGGCGACATGAAGCTCGTCCGCGTGAACAACGACCGCGGCCTCTTCAACGTCCGCACGGACATCGCCGAGTCTACCGACCGCGCCGACAAGCGCGCCGCCCTCGACCGCCAACTCGACACCGCCTGGAAGGAATGGGACGCGGCCAACCTCGCTCCGTCCCCGAAGACGAAGCCGGCGGCGCAGCCCGCCGCGGGGGTCACGCCCGCGCATCCGCCGGCCGCACCGGCTCCGCAGGATGCGCCGCGGCCGCCGGGGGCCATCGGTATCGTGAAGGACGGCGATGCGTGGTGGTTCGAAACGCCCGGGCGTACGCGGTTCCTGTCCATCGGCATGAACCATGTCGAGCCGATTCTCAAGCCCCTCGGGGCGGCGATCTCGACCTGCGAAGCGGCGCATAGGACGGGACCATGAATCGATACCTTTCTGGATTTGCTGTGCTGCTGACCGCATGGGCCTTGACGGCCAATGCGGCGGTGCGGCCGAACGTGCTGATCATGGTCGCGGACGACCTGGGGTGGGCGGACCTCGGATGCCAGGGCTGCGCGGATGTGCCGACGCCGCACATCGACTCGATCGCAAAGGGCGGGGTGCGGTTCACGAGCGGCTATGTGTCGGCGCCCGTGTGCAGCCCCTCGCGCGCGGGACTGCTGACCGGCCGGTGCCAGACGCGGTTCGGCCACGAGGTCAACCTGCCCGGCGCGGACCGCTCCACCGTCGGCCTGCCCCTGACCGAGACCACCGCGGCGCAGCGGCTCAAGGCGGCGGGCTACGCGACCGGCCACGTCGGCAAGTGGCATCTCGGCAACCCGCATACGCCGCAGTACAGCCCGGCGTCGCGCGGCTTCGACACGAGCGTCTGGTTCCCGGGGCAGAAGAAGCTGCCGACGCTGACGCTCTACCGGAACGGCGTTGCGGAGAAGGCGGCGGACCGCTATGTCGACGAGGCCATCGCGCGCGAAGCCGCGGGCTTCATCGCAACGAATGCGTCCGCGCCGTGGTTCCTCTACGTCGCGTTCCTGACGCCGCACCAGCCGCTCGACACGCCGCCGGGGACCGAGGAGCCGTTTGCGGCCATCGACGGGCAGGAGCGCCGGAAGTTCGCCGCGATGATGACGCTGCTCGACGGGAGCGTCGGCCGGGTTCTCAAGGCCGTACGCGACGCCGGTCAGGAGGAGCGTACGCTGGCCGTCTTCTTCAGCGACAACGGCGCGCCGCCGAAGAACGGGTCGCGCAACACGCCGTTCCGCGGGACCAAGGGCACGACGTGGGAGGGCGGGCTGCGCGTGCCGTGGGTCATGCAGTGGAAGGGCGTGCTGCCCGCCGGCCGCGTCATCGACGCGCCCGTGATGACGATCGACCTGCTGCCGACGGCGCTCGCCGCAGCCGGCGCGGCCGTGCCGGCGGATGCGAAGTTCGACGGCGTCAACCTGCAGCCGTTCCTCACGGGCAGGTCGGCCGCGGCGCCGCACGAGGCGCTCTGCTGGCGCTACGGCGAGCAGATGGCGGTTCGTGCCGGCGACTGGAAACTCGTGCGGGCCATGGACACAAAGGCCGTGCCTCCGGCGCTTGCAACCGGCCTGTTCAACCTCGCCGCCGACCCCGCGGAGGCGACCGACCTGTCCGCGCGCGAGCCGGAACGGGCCAAGCGTCTGCAGGCCCTCTGGAACGCATGGAACGCCGGCAACGTGCCGCCGCTGTGGGGCGACAAGGAATGAACAACAACCAACAA
>CAYRFK010000239.1:0-830 GCA_964423465.1 uncultured Verrucomicrobiota bacterium
GTGCCCGGGGCGGGAGTCGAACCCGCACTCCTTTCGGAAGGAGATTTTAAGTCTCCTGCGTCTGCCGTTCCGCCACCCGGGCGTGAGGAAGAGTGTCGAGTGGCGAGTGTCGGGTGTCGGGTGGCGAGTGGCAAGTGGCAAGTGGCAAGGGGCGAGGGGCGAGGGGCGAGGGGGCGTGACTCGACGCCTGACACTTGTCGCTGCCCGGAAACGGTCCAAGCCTTGGACGAGCCCTTGCGGGCGGCGTCCAAGGCTTGGAGGCGGCGGGGCCGGACCTCTGGGGTCAGGCCAGCTTGGTCTTCGCGAGCGCGACGATCGAGGTGAAGCCTGCGGCGTCGTGAATGGCGATCTCGGACAGCATCTTGCGGTTCAGTGCGACGCCGGCCTTGGTCAGGCCCTCGATCAGACGGCCATAGGTCATCCCGTTCAGCCGCGCGGCGGCGGAGAGACGGACGATCCAGAGACCGCGGTAGTCGCGCTTCTTGGCGCGGCGGTGCACGGTGGCCTGACGCTTGGCGCGATCGACCGATTCGGTCGCGGTGCGGTACAGGCGGGAACGTCCACCGTAATAGCCTTTCGCGGCCTTCAGGACGCGGCGGCGGCGGCGGCGGGAAGAGGCGGCATTGGTCACTCTCATGGTCGGTATTCTCCGTCAGGGAACTAAAATTAGCGGCCGATCAGTGCGGAAATGATCCGCTTGTAGTCCGCGCCCGAAACGAGGGCGCCGCGACGCAAGTGGCGCTTGCGCTTGCGGGACTTGCCGGTAAGCAGGTGGCCGCGGCCGGCCGACGGCCGCTTGATCTTGCCGGTCGCGGTGATCTTGAACCGCT
>CAYRFK010000239.1:840-7604 GCA_964423465.1 uncultured Verrucomicrobiota bacterium
GGCAACAATATTAACATCTTCGCCCAATAAAATACTGCCGGTCAGTTTGAACCGCTTGGCAACCGCTTTTCGCGTCTTCATCTTCGGCATGGTGATTCACCTTTCAGCGGACCGTCCGGCTCCCCGCCGCGCACGACCCGATCGCACAACCCTTGGGTTGAAAAGAATTTTGGACTATACGGTCCGGCCTCCGGCCTGTCGAGCCCTTTCTCCCCGGCCGGGTCCGGCGAAAGGCCCCGGCGGTTTCCCGCCGGGGCCCTCCCGATTCATGCTTCGGACCGGATCAGCCCTTCTTCGCCTTCAGGGCCGCCTGCGCCGCCGCGAGGCGGGCGATCGGCACACGGAACGGCGAGCAGCTGACGTAGTTGAGCCCGCTCTTGAAGCAGAACTCGACCGAGGCGGGATCGCCGCCCTGTTCGCCGCAGATGCCGACCTTCAGATCCTTGCGGACCTTGCGGCCCTTCTGCACGGACATCTCGATGAGCTGTCCGACGCCGTCCTGGTCGATCGTCTGGAACGGATCGGCCGGGAGGATCTTCTTGTCCAGGTAGTCGCCCAGGAATCCGCCGATGTCATCGCGGCTGAATCCGAAGCTCATCTGGGTCAGGTCGTTCGTGCCGAAGCTGAAGAAGTCCGACTCGGCCGCCATGCGATCGGCCAACAGCGCCGCGCGCGGGATCTCGATCATCGTCCCGATCAGCAGCGGGATGTCGCGCACGCCCATCTTCTTGCAGACCTCGGCCTTGACTTTTGCGATCAGGGCCTTCTGGTGCTTGAGCTCGTTGGCGTCGCAGGTGACCGGGATCATGATCTCCGGCTTGCACTTCTTCTTCGCCTTGTTGAGCTCCGCAGCCGCCTCGAGGATCGCGCGAACCTGCATCTCGGTGACCTCGGGATAGGTGATGCCGAGGCGGACGCCGCGGTGCCCCATCATCGGGTTGTTCTCGTGCAGCGCCTCGCCGCGGGCCTTGATCGCCTCGGGGGTGATTCCCAGCGCCTTGGCCAGCTCGGCCTGCTTGTCAGCCGCCTGCGGCACGAACTCGTGCAGCGGCGGATCGAGCATGCGGATGGTGACGGGCAGGCCTTCCATCGCCTCGAGTGTCGCCTTGATGTCCTTCTTCACGAAGGGGAACAACTCGTTCAACGCGGTACGGCGCTCGGCCTCGCTGCTGCTCAGGATCATCTTCCGGAGCAGGAAGAGGGCGGCGTCGGAGCCCGCGCCGTAGAACATGTGCTCGGTGCGGAACAGGCCGATGCCCTCCGCGCCGTACGCGCGCGCGATCTTCGCATCTTCCGGCGTGTCGGCGTTCGTGCGGACGCCCAGCGTGCGGAACTTGTCCACGATCTTCATGAACGCCTGGAACCGGGGGTTCTCCGTGGCGTCGATCATCTTGAGCTCGCCCTCGTAGACAACGCCCTTCGTGCCGTTCAGCGTCACGAACGCGCCCTCGGAGTAGGTCTTGCCGGCGACGCTCATGCACTTGCCATGGACGTCGACGTGGATCTCGCCGGCGCCGACGATGCAGCACTTGCCCCAGCCGCGGGCGACGAGCGCCGCGTGGGAGGTCATGCCGCCGCGGGCCGTCAGGATGCC
Source organism: uncultured Verrucomicrobiota bacterium (assembly GCA_964423465.1). GTDB lineage: Bacteria > Verrucomicrobiota > Kiritimatiellia > PWTM01 > PWTM01 > VGWF01. The sequence continues at coordinate 2,435 of CAYRFK010000239.1, forward strand.
CTGCGCCACGCGCATGCCCTCGATGTCCTCGGGGTTCGTCTCCTCGCGGACGAGGATGACCGTCTTGCCCTTCGCGGCCCATGCCACGGCGTCCTCGGCCGTGAACACGATCTGGCCGGAGGCTCCGCCGGGACCCGCGGGCAGGCCCTTGCCGACGATCGTGGCAACCTTCTCGGCGGCCGGATCGACGAACGGATGAAGGAGCTGATCGAGATGCCCGGGTTCGACGCGCGTGACGACGGTCTTGGCGTCGATCATCTTCTCCTTGAGCATGTCCATCGCCATGTTCAGCGCCGCCGTGCCCGTGCGCTTGCCGTTGCGGCACTGGAGCATGTACAGGACGCCTTCCTGGATCGTGAACTCGATGTCCTGCATGTCCTTGTAGTGCTTCTCAAGGCGCGTGCGGATGTCGAAGAGCTGCTTGTACAGCTTCGGCATCGCCTCCTCGAGCGACTGCAGGTGCTTGTTCTGATCGTTCTTGGTGGCGTTGTTCACCGGGCTCGGCGTGCGGATGCCGGCGACGACGTCCTCGCCCTGCGCGTTGACCAGCCACTCGCCGTAGAACTTGTTTTCGCCGGTCGCGGGATTGCGGGTGAACGCCACGCCCGTGGCCGAGCTGTCGCCCATGTTGCCGAAGACCATGGCCTGGACGTTGACGGCGGTGCCCCACTCGTCCGGGATGCCCTCGATGCGGCGGTAGGAAATGGCGCGCTTGCCGTTCCAGCTCTTGAACACCGCGCCGATGCCGCCCCACAGCTGCTTCCACGGATCATCCGGGAAGTCCTTGCCGAGGACCTGCTTCACGCGCTGCTTGAAGGCGACGACGAGGTCCTTGAGGTCCTCGGCCGTCAGGTCCGTGTCGGACTTGTAGCCCTTCGCCTTCTTCACTTCGCCGAGCATGCCGTCGAGCTGCTTGCGGATGCCCTTGCCTTCTTCGGCCTCGATGCCCTCGGCCTTCTCCATGACGACGTCGGCGTACATCATGATCAGCCGGCGGTATGCGTCGTACACGAAGCGCTCATTGCCCGTCTTCTTGATCAGGCCGGGAATCGTGCTCGAGGCGACGCCGACGTTCAGCACCGTCTCCATCATGCCCGGCATCGACTTGCGGGCGCCGGAGCGGCACGAGACGAGCAGCGGGTTCGACGCATCGCCGAACTTCATGCCCATGACCTTTTCCATCTTCGCGACGGCCGTACGGACCTGCGCGTCGAGGATCGCCGGGTACTTGCCGCCTTCGGCGAAGTAGTCGACGCAGCACTCGGTCGTGACCGTGAAGCCCGCGGGGACGGGCAGCTTGATCAAGCACATCTCGGCGAGGTTCGCGCCCTTGCCGCCGAGCAGATTCTTCATGTCCGCCTTGCCGTCGGCAGTATTGCCGCCGAAGGAATAGACATACTTCTTAGCCTTGGCCATGGTCCGATGCTCCTGTCTTGGGTTGTGTTGCCGGTTCCCGCCCGGGGAACCCGGCCTCGGGGTCTCCAGAGCGAAAGAAAAGACGCAAAAACGTACCGAAACAGGCGGGCGAAGTCAATGCCCGACGCGGAGGACGGGAACTCCGGGGCGCATGGCAGCCCGGCAGGGCTCGCGAATCCCTCTTCCGGCGTGACTTCGTACCCCGCGCGTGGCAAGGTGCCGCCGTGGGCGCGGGCGGTCGGAACCGGACCGCGCCATGGGGACTGACGCCATGAATCTACGCACATTTCGCCCGGCAGACCGCAAAGGCTTCACGCTCGTCGAGATGCTGGTCGTCATCGCCATCATCGGAGTTCTGATGATGATCCTCGCCCCGATGCTGGGCCCGGCCATGGACAGGGCGCGCCGGGTCGCCTGCGGAAACCACCTGAGCCAGTGCTACAAGGTGGCGCTGCAGTACGCCGCCGACAACAACGGCCGGCTGCCGCCCGCCAACGCGGACAACCCGGCGACCTTCCACTTGGCGGCGACCGAGATCATGACGACCTACATGGAGCAGCACGGTCTCCCCCCGATCATCTGGTACTGCCCGGCGCTGGTCCGGCAGGACCCCCTGAACCGGGGCCTTCACAACTGGAGGAATCCGAACACGTCGCAGTCCGGCTACGGGGAGTTCCGCATCGGGTACTGCTACAACGGGGCGGCCGAAGGGGCGGTTGACAAGTACCGGGTGCCCTTCCCCGTCACAAGCGCCGACCTGAACGGAAGCAGCGCCATCACGGCGGACGTCTGCTCGACCCCGCGTCCGTCCCCCGTCCAGGGTCGCGACGTGAAATTCTGGTATACGTTCCCGCACAACGGCGCGGGCAAGCCCCAAGTGTGCAATGTCGGCATGGGCGACGGAAGCGTCCAGGCCAAGCCGAAGGAAATCCTGGTGCATTCGTACGCCTACATCGGCGCGACCGAGTTGTACTGGTAGGCCCCGCCCCCCACGGAGACGTCCCATGAGTTCCTCATCCAAGTCGAAAATCGTCCCGATGCTGGCCGTGCTGGCCGTGTTGGTCGTCACGCTGGTTCTCATGCGCACCTGCCGCCGGGCGCCGGGCCTTCCGGACGAGACCCTGCAGGTGGCGGATGCGCTGACGGCGGCCGCGGTGCAGGAAGCCACGACCCTTGCCGGTGCGGGCGGCGACATCGTCCTCGTCGGCATCGACCTTCCGCCGGAGATGATCGGACCGTTCAGCGCCCGTTACATCGCATCGTTCAAGAACGCGGCCGCCAAGGCGGGACTCACCATCAAGGCGGAGGAACGGATGCCGCCCAGCCCCAACATGGAATCCACGGGCGAGGTCTTCCCGAAGGACGCCCTGTTCGGCGTACTGTCGAAGCATGCGAATGCAAAGCTGATCGTGTTCTTTGTCCCCCTGCCCCCGCTGACCCCGGCCGACGCGGCCCGCATCCCGGCCCAGCGGCCGAAGGTCATGCTGGTGACCAACTGGCAGGCGCTCCACCTGCGCACGATGCCCAAGGGCTTCGTCCAGACGGCGATCGTGCCCCGCACGGGCGAGACGCCGTCGGGCGTCGGCGAAATGGACTTCGCCGCTCAGTTCCAGATCATCAAGTAGGTCGAGCCGACGGACGCGCCCCTATTTCGCGCCGCCGGGCGTCCAACTCACGTAGATGTCCCGGAAGGCGCCCGCGTCGGGCACGTCGGGCTTGGAGGGCGCCGCGCCCTTTTGAAACTTCACGCCGTCGATCCGGGGCCCCGCTCCGTTCCACCATGTCGATTCGGCGCACAGCCTGTAGACGCCGTCTGGAGCCGGCTGCCCGGCCGCCGTGCGTCCATCCCACGTGGCGGAGATCTTGCCCCACTCCGTGAAGGTGGGTCCGGTGACCGCGTCGGTCGTGTTCGTCGACGACGCCGCGCGCCACGCTTCGAGCCGCTTCGTCTGCTTGAGGCCCCGCACGAGCAGCGTCTTTACGAAGCGCCCGTCCGCGTCCTCCACCCACACCGCAGCCACATGCTTCGGGGCGAACGCCTTCTTCTCGCCCTCGATCGTCGCCTCAAACTCAAGCGAACCCGCCGTCGAAGCCGCCCTCACACCCTGCGCCGCCAGCATCGCCCCGACCGCCGCCGCCATCCACCGTCCATGGTTCATCCGCAATCCTCCACTCCATCACGGGCATCCCCCGTGGTTCCTGTCGCGATAACGGGTCCGCCCGCCCTTGTCAATCCCGGCGCACCGCGCCCATGATGGCGTGCCCGGCGCACGGCGCACGGCGGTTTCTGGGTTTCGTGATGGACACCCTGCGCCGCGGACGTAGACTGGCCGGATGATGCGGGGGCTAGCCATCACCGCGGCAACGGGGTTCCTTGCGGCCGCCCTTCCGGCGGGCGCCCAGGCGCCCGCGCCGGCCGCACCCGCTCCGCCCGACGCGACGGGCGCGCCCCCGGCCGCCGTCAAGACGGCCCCGCTTCCGGCCGAGGCCGTCAAGAGCCGCGATGGATTCGAAACGCGCGTGCGCGACGCCGACCGCCGCACCGCGCAACTTGCGAAGACCCTGGGCGCCGCCTACGCCGCCCTGCTGAAGGATCTTCGCGCCTCGCTGCAACTCGGTGGACGCGTCCGCGACATGGCCCTCGTGCATGACGAACTCACGCGCTTCTCGAAGGAGCGGACCATCCCGGCCCCGGACGCCATCAAGGAGCCGCCCGAACTGCGCCGCGTCGTCGAGCAACTCGCCGTGCAGTCGCGCGAGGAGACCCACACGATCGAGCTCGACGTGGTCGATGCCGCCGGACGGCATCTGCAGGTTCTCGGCACGCTGGCCGTGCAGCTGTCCCTCGGCGACAAGACCGGCACCCTCAACTCCGTGGAGGCGGAGCGCGACCGCGTCATCAGCCATCCGCGCCTGCGCGCCGCGATCGCCGGAAGTGCCACCGCGCCCAACCGCGCCGTGGCGGGCCCCGTCGCCGCCGAGGCACCGCCCGTCGACACCGCCCTCGAGATCCGCAAGCTCCGGATGTATTCGCCCGCCGGCGAGGATGCCGGCCGCGTCATGAGCTACTCGATCGAGGCCGCCATGTGGGAGGACCGCACCCGCATGTACCAGAGCAAGACCGACGGCTCGCCCAAGCTGGGCCAGTCACAGACCGTCGCAGGTCCGGTCTCCTACAAGCTCCGGCTCACGGTCTCGTGCCGCAACGGCGAGGTGCCGCCCGACTGCCGGCTGGTCATCGAATACTTCAAGCGCTCGCTGACGGACGGAGACAAGGCCTTCCTGTCGGCCGAGGAGTTGAAGCTCCCGCCGATCGGAAAGAACGAGAGCCGCACCTTTGAAATCAAGGGCGTGGAACTGACGCAGTCGGAGACGCGCGGCACCACGCTGTACGGCAGCAACCGCACGCTGTCCGGCCACGAATTGCACGGCCTCATCGTCAGCCTTCTGGATCCCTCCGGCCGCGTCCTCCTGCAGCGCTTCACGCCGCAGCCCCTCGGCAAGGACATCGTCCCGACGCCCGGCAAGCGCGCGCCCTGACCTCCGGCGGCGGGCGCGCCGCGCCAAAACATCGGCTACGCACGTCGTACGCGAGCAAGACCCGTCGGAAGTACGTATGGATGCGGCCGCGACAGAGCGCGGCCCTCCAGAACCTGTTCCATAGAGATACGAGAGGACGGACATGGAGGGCGCCGCTCCGTCGGCGCCGTTCGGGAGGCCCTCGAAGCGTCGTTCATTCCCGATCGCCCCGGCT
>CAYRFK010000240.1:0-6253 GCA_964423465.1 uncultured Verrucomicrobiota bacterium
TTATTATTAATCTGAAAACCGTAGTTGCAGTTACGGCGGTTGTTGGGCTTCGTACCTCAGCCCAACCTACAATTAAGGCACTGTCCGGCGTGCGCGCGCTGATTCCAGGTGTTGGCAAAGCAGTTCAGCGCCATCCAGCAGGCGTGGAGTGGGACGTTGCATTAAATCAGCGGGAACGTGAAACAGATTATTGCGGGCGACTGCTTGCAGTTGTTTCCATTTGCGCCATTCGTTCAAGCCGATAGGGGTTGCGTGGCCCATGCCGCTGGCGATGATGGCTTCCGGGTTGGCCGCCAAGACTGCTTCCAGGCTGACGTTGGGTGACTTGGTTTTGAGTTCGGCGAAGATGTTTTTTCCACCACATAGGGTAATCACTTCGCTAATAATTTGGCTGCCGCCGACGCTCATGAGCGGTTGATGCCAAGTTTGGTAGAACACGGCGACTGGCGGACGGCTTGCATAGCGTTGATGTAACTGTTGCCAGCGTTGGCGAAAATCGGCGGCAGCCTGGCGCGATTGTGCTTCGCTGCCGGCCAACAGGCCGAGTTTTTCCAGATTTATCGGGATGTCGGCCAGTCTATCTGGCTGCGTTTGATAAACGGTTAAGCCCAGGCTAGCCAAGCGTTGCACGAAGCGGGTGATGTTGCCGCTTTGCCAAATTACCACTAAGTCTGGCTTAAGTGCGACGATGCTTTCCAGATCGGGGCGGGCGAAGTCGCCGACTTGCTTGATCCGCTTGGCGGCTTCCGGGAAATCACTGTATTCAACGACGCCGACCAATCGTTCGCCTGCACCGGCGGCGAATAAATTTTCCGTGGCATGCGGTGCCAAACTGACGATGCGTCGCGCCGGCGCGGCCAAACGCACGCTGGCACCGGTATCGTCTTGCAGCACAATTTCGGCTTGGGGTTTTCCTTGTGCCGCGGCCGGATTCAGCAAGCCGAGCAGTAGCAATAACACGCTGCCGGCTAAATTTTTCTTTAGATTTTTCTTTAGATGCATTGGATTAGCGCGGAGCACTAAGGAGTAAGGTCCAAGCGCCGCTGGCATTGGGTCTGCCTAGCAAGCTGAGCGCCGGCAAGTACACTTTGCTGCGTTCATCTGATGGTGGGGTAAGCAATAGTCTGCCATCTAGGCCTTGGGTAAATGAGTAATCAATATTGCCGGCGATGTTGAGCGCACCTTGCAGGGTTTGGATGTTGATGAGCGCACGGCGGCCATCCGGTGCGCTGCTTAAGTTGGCGCGGTAATCCCCCATCGGCGCGGCGACTAAGCCACTGCGTGCATTAAGCCAATGGATGGTGGCTTCGCCATGGATTCTTTTTGGGCTTAGATGTAAATCTGGTATATCAATGGTAATGCTGCCCTTCGGTTGCAACAAACTGAGTGGGCGCGACGCAAAGCCTAGCAGAGCAGCGTCTAATTCTCCCTGAACTGATTTCAGGTTATACCCTTTGCGACTAAGTAAAAAATAGCCGTTCAATTGCTGCGCTACACGCGTTAACTTGAATTGGATACCGAGGCGACCATTCAGGAGTTCTGACGGTAACCATTGCCAGGCCAGGCTACCCAGCTCGATATGTTCGTTCTCAATTTTCCAGGTGATGCGTTCGATGTTGCCCTGCCAAGGATGCCCACTGACTTGGTGAAATTGCATGGGGTAATTGGCGGGAACAAATTTAATTAGCCAGGCGAGCGGTAGCTGTAGGGTTAAAAACAGCAGGTAAAGCAGTAGCCCAAGCAGGCTCAGCTTGATTTTTAATCCACGCGAGGAAGGCGAGGAAGACGAAGATGGCGACCCTACGCTGGAGGTGGCGCGGCGAGATTTCACCGGGTTATCCTCGTAAGGGTGGCTTTTACACGCACGTGCCCCGGTGTGGGCAGTGCTTCAATTTTGCAGGCGCTGAGGCTAATGCCTTGCAGATTCAGTTCGCCTACCCAGCGCAGCCAGGCATCAAAGGGGGCCGCTTGCATTTCGACGTTGAGTCGGTCGCTGCTTTGCGCGGTCAGTGCGCTGAAGCTATCGGCCAGGCCGAAGCGGGCGGCGACCAGTTTGGCGCTGGCTTCAAGCGTGTCGGCGCTGCGGATAGGCGCTTGTTGGCGTAGGTGTTTTACTTCTTCGCTTTGGGCGCGCATCAGTTGTAATTCACCGCGTAGCTGTTCGACGCGAAGCGCGAGGCGGGCACGCTCGCTGGTGATCGGCTGCCAAACATACAGATAGAGTGCAAGTGGGAGCAGGACTAGCAGGCCGATGCTGATCAGTTTGCGTTCACGCGGTGCAATATCGGCCCAAAATTCTCGCAGTGGGTTAGTGAGAGAGAGGGGGAGAGAGAAGGGGAGAGAGAGGGTGAAGCTCATTGCAAACTCCGTTGTAGGGTGAGTGTCGGGTTGCCTGCTTCGCTGCCGCTGCTGATTTGATAACCTTGCGCGGCGAGTGAAGCACGCAACATATCCGGGTTTAAATTGCCGGGTTGCACGAGGGTGAGACGGCCGTTTTCATAATTCAAACCGCCGAGGGTGCTCCCGCTATGACTACCAATAGCCGCCAGTGCATGTAGAAAGTCACCGTTTTCCGCATAACCGCGCGCACGGCGCAGATCCGCGAGCTGGCGCTGCATTTGCAGAATGGGGTCAACGATAGTTTGTGTTTCCGGGAAAGTTTCTAGGTAAACTTGGCGCATTTCGTCGCGTAATTGCTGATTTTGCCGGGAGAGTTGCAACCATTCCGCAGTGGTGCCGAGTACATGCACGCCGAGGGCGGCAATCGCAATGCCAGCAGCAATACGGTATTTACTGCGGTGTGGACTGCCGGGTTGGCCGCCAAGCAGGGTGCCTAGGCGGATGAGGGTGTTGAGTGCGCTGCCGCCGGCACCGGCGCGACGATTTGCGGCATACGCGCCTTGCAACAGGTTGATGGCAGGGGGATGCGGATCGAGGCGCAGCGCATGTTGGCGTACCGGACAGTTCAGGTTACGGCTCCACGCTGCGACATCCAGCGTCATTTCCGTTTCAATCACCATGGCGTGAGGCGAGGGGGGGCAAACGGCGTTTGGCTTGGCTGCTTCGGCCAGCGCCAATTGCAAGGCGAGCGGCGGCGTGTCCGCATTGCCGTCATCAAGCGCGAAACCGGCGCAAGGGCCGCAGCGGACAAAACCCCGCTGGCCGTTCCAGCGGATGCACCATTGATTGGCTGGGTCTTCGTCGATCCAAAGCAGGGTTTCCGGGGTGGCGCCGTGCGCTTCAATCTCATGTTGCCGGCATAAGGTTAGCGCTTGCTCCAGCCAGGCCTTATCCACGATGGCCACCGGATGGATATCATTTGCCAGTGGTTTGCCTAGGGCAATATGGACGCTGCTGGGGTCGAGCATGAGCTGGTCTTCCAGCGCATTGCTTAGATCTCCTTGCAATTGGCGCAACGCGCGGCGAGAAATTTTGAGGCTGCTGAGCAAGACGCGCGCGGCGGGCAGCGCTAACCAGGTTTCATCGGCAGCGGGGAGTTCCTTGGCGCAGGTGGCCTCACCATGGCTGCTGGTTGCCTGTGGTGCCTGTGGCGCATGCAGATGCCAGCTTAGGGCATCAAGCTTTTCTGGCAAGGGATCGGGAAGGGTGATGAACAGACGTTTCACAGAAGATCTCACACTAATACGCTTATACACATTGGGGGAAACGGATGCATGAAACCGCGCGGAGAGTCGGTTTCATTGCTGTTGCATCCAGAGAAGGTGGGGCCAATTTTGCCCTTGTCGTTGGTAAAGTGCCAAATAGCGTTGCCTGACGCGACCAAATTCAACGCTGAGATCGACCTGGAAATAGTCACTACTGACATTGAGCAGGTCTTCGCGCAGGCCCAGCGCTTGGGCGGTATCGAGTTTGCCGCGGAAATCAGCTAAGGTGGGGCTACCGTTACCGCGCGCTTTGACTAATTCGACCGCACCGTTTAAATCCAAGCCGGGAATCACGGCGGCAAGGACTTCTGCGCTAGCGGTGTTGACGTTGATTTGCGTGGCCTGCGGTAATACACACACGTAAGGTGCAAGGCGGTCGATGATGTTGGCATCGAAACCACGCACCAACGTTAGTTCTGCTAGATCCACCAACGGGCGATTGGCGGCGTAATAGGGGTCTGGCAGGGCGAGATAAAACTCATTTTCTGCGCCATCCGCGCCATAAATCTGCAGGTCACCATCGAGCCAGTCAATTAATGCTTCAACTAACGTGGTGGGAAGTTCAAGCGTTATCAGCAGGCGCTGGAAGGCGGCGATATCGGCTGCACTGGCTTGCGCTGGAAGACCGCGCACGAGGTTATTGAGATTGAATCGGGCTTGTTGATCAAACACACTGCCGGCGACTTGGCCGCGCTCGACCGGTAGAACGACGTGTTGTGCCCAAGCTTCGCCGAGGTGATCAACCTGATTTTTGCGCCGATCCTCACTTAAGATAGCACCCGCCCAGTCGATGCCGGCACGGGCGACCGCTTCCGATTGCGAAGCATCGCGCAGGTTTTCGACTTGTCGTGTCCATACTTGTTGTCGCCAAGCGACAAAGCTGGCGATGGTCGTGGCCAAGGCGACGATGAGGATGACGGTGATCAGCGCAATGCCAGCTTGTTTCATCGGCTTGCCGTTCTGGTCGTTGGGTGCAGTCTTAGTAGGCATACCAGCGGGTGAGAATTTCACCAGATTGTAAGGTCAGGGTGACTTTGACTGCGGTCGGTTGCGGCTGATTGGCGGCGGGGGGCCAGCGCAAATTCCAGTTGCCGGCGTTGTCACGGTAGGAAAACTCTAGGGCTGCGACGTTATCAAGCAGCACAGCAATATCAGGGATGGCGCGCGGTGCGCTATCAAGTGCCGGCCAACGGAGCCATTCCACTTTGCCTTCGCGCAGGCGGTAGGCGACACGTTCGGGCGGGCTATAGCCGCTATCGGTGGCACCGAGGCGGGTGATTTCCAATTGTGATGCATATTCGCTTAATGTCGTGGGTTCCCCTAGAAAGGAGGCTTGCGGTGCGCTGCCACGCAAACGCACCGGGCGATCAACGTAGGCAGATAGATCGCGACCGAGCCGATGCCAGAGTAAGGCAACGCTACGCCATTGGCTGTTTTCGTCATCCAGGCGGGCACGCGCTTTCAAGACGGCGTCGAGGCCGGAATAACCCGCCATGCCGAGCAAGGCGAAAATGGTGATGGCAACCAGAACTTCAAGCAGGGTGAAGCCTTGGTTTAGAGGGGGCTGAGAGCGGTGGGCTTTCATCGTCTAACCCTCATCGCTTAACCAAATATCCGACCAAGGTAGCCAACGCATGCTCACTATCGTTTGCCGTGACGGTAATTTCCACGCGTTCGACGTAAGGGTTGGGCGTGAAGCTGACTTGGCTTTTCCAGCGAAAAGTAATGCCGGCCTGGATTTCTTCGCCAGTGGCATCGCCGGGCGGCGGTAATAGGCGCGTCGCGCGCAGCTCAGTCAGCCGGTTATCGGCGACCCAACTGGCCAGCAGACGTTGTTTCAACTCGAAAGCGTTGTCGAGCGAGCCTGCTACGGAACGCTGCACGGCAGCTAGGGCGATGGCCAGGATCGCCAAAGCCACCAGCATTTCGATCAAGGTAAAGCCGACGTGGCGTTTTATCAAAATAGACCCTCGTCAAGATCGTCCACTACGCGCAGGTTGCCAACCGCATCGGCGATGACCTGCACGCGCAGATCATCTAAGCCAAGCAAGACGGAAAAAGGCGGATGAATGCCAGACGGTGAGAACGCAATACGCGCTAAATTTTCGTCGGCGCGTGAATTTGACAGCGAGAGTGGGCGCTGGCGAATGCGAACTTCGGCGATGCGAATCTCGCCCTGCAGGGTGCGGCTGCTGAATAATTCGTCATTCGGCCGCTCGCGCCAACGCGGGGACGCGTTCTGCGCTGACTGCGGTGCGGTCGCTTGCGGTGCGGTCGCCTCCGGATTGCGTTCCCAGAAGGTATAGCCGTTTTCGCTAAAAGATACCGCTAAGGGTTGGCCGCTGGTTACGCTTTCATCGGCCAAGGCGGTGAGGAGGGCGGCCAGGCGCTCTCCTTCATCACGCAGACGGCGTGCATTGTCAGAGAACAAATTGATTTGTATCGTGGCCACTACCACCCCAATCACCACCATGACAATGAGAAGCTCAAGCAGCGTGAAGCCGCTGCATCTTCTGTTTGAGCGCATTAGTGTGGAGGAGGGTAAGGTAAAAATAAGGTAAAAATAAGGGAAGAATTGAAACTACAGG
>CAYRFK010000240.1:6263-7565 GCA_964423465.1 uncultured Verrucomicrobiota bacterium
ACTACAGGCTCCAGGAACCAATATCCGCGCCGTCACCTTCGCCACCGGATTCACGGTCTGCACCATAGGAGAAAATATCAATTTCACCATGCACGCCAGGGTTGAGGAATTGATATGGTGAGCCCCAAGGATCTTTCGGTAGTCGATCCAGATAGCCGCCGCCTTTCCAGTTCGGCGGAATAGGATCGGAAGTGGGTTTGTTGACCAGTGCAGTCAGGCCTTGTTCGGTGCTGGGGTAGCTGAAGTTGTCTAAACGATAGAGTTTTAACGCTTGCAGCAGGGAGGCGATATCCTGTTTGGCCGCAATTTGTCGTGCTTCATCGGGACGGCTCATGACTTTGGGCACCACAAGGGCAGCAAGCACGCCCAGAATGACCACGACAATCATGATTTCCAAGAGGGTGAAGCCGGCATTTTTGCGCTTGTGGGGTGAGTGGGGTTGTTGTGGTGAGTATGGTCGTAACATAGTTGCGTTAAATTAAGGTAAGTGCAGGCTTCGCGGCAGCGGTATTTGACGCGAAGCCTGCTAATATTAAAAACGATAAATTAAGGATTTGTCGGCATGGTTAAACGGGACATGTAATCGCTTACGGCTTCCACATCGGCATTGCTATAGCGTTTCAGCACTTTAACCATGTCGAGGTTGGCATTGCGGCGACCTTGATCGCGGCTTTCACGTGTTTCACGCAAGAGATAATTGAAGTGCTGACCGGTCACCATCGGGTAGAACTTACTGGCGTTACCTTCACCATTTTTACCGTGACAACTGGCGCAATCTTTAATGTACAAGGCTTTGCCGCGATTCAGGTTGTAGCCATTACCTTTGCCATTGCTGGTGGGGGTGGGTAACTTATTGAGAAAGGCAGCGATGTCGGCAATTTCTTCTGCGCTGACTATCCAATCGCCGGAGAACGGATACATGCGCGGGTTGTCACGCCTGCCAGCTCGAATATCCATCATCTGTTTGATGATGACGCTGGCATGTTGGCCGGCAAGTTGCGGGTAATTGGCATCGGCCAAGCCAGCGCCATCGGGCTTGTGGCAGCCTTTGCAGATTTTGTAGGCCGCTTCGCCGCGCACCGGGTCCGCAGGGTGCGCGAGTGCGATGTTCAAATCTTTATCGGGCGAGTTCCAGGCATAACCATAAGTTTCGATGCCGCTGGCATGGGGTTGTTGTTGTACGTCAGCACTCATACCCGGTGTGGTAAAGGCGAGTAGAAGGCTGCTGAAAAGCGCTGTGGTGAGTCGTGTGTGTTTCATCTTGAGTGATCCTCGGGCTTAGGGCATGCTGGCCATGTATTC
>CAYRFK010000241.1:0-7550 GCA_964423465.1 uncultured Verrucomicrobiota bacterium
GTGCGTCCGGAAGCATAACAACCAAATGGGGACGCAGGATCGGGAGGGCCGCCGGTGACGTCGGCTTGTCCGAGGTAGCCGCAGGGCTGTGACCTGCGGCGCTGTGGCTCCCGCGACCGCCCCGGCGCGCCACGTCGTAGCCGTGGCGCTACCCATGACGGTCCAAGCGTTGGAACCTCCCAACCCTCCAGCCTCCAAACCTTGGAACCCGCCCCGGCCCCACAGGGCCCGGAACGCGGAACCCGGAACGCGGAAACTCCCTCCCCGGGAACCTCCGAACCTGCGAACCTCTGCCCCCCCCTTTCTCGTTGACGCCGCGGACGAATCGAACCAGCATGGCCGGATTCCGCGCCGCGGGCATGGCGGCGCGGAGTGGGAGGACGGGACGATGAATGAGCGGACGTCTTCGGTTTCGGGCTGCACCACGCGCAGGGATTTCCTCCGCACCGTGGGAATGGGCGCCGCCATCGCCGGGTTCCCGCAGATCCTGCGGGCGGAGACCCTCGGGAAGAACGGGCCGAACTCGCGGCTGACGATCGGCATCATCGGCTGCGGCAACCAGGCGTCGGTCGATCTCAAGGAGTTTCTTCCGCTCAAGAACCTCCAGGTCGTCGCCGTGTGCGATGTCAACAAGGCGAGCGGCGGATACAAGACCGACAAGCAGTTCCTCGGCCGCGAACCGGTGCGGGACATGGTCAATGCCCACTACGCGGCCGCGACCGCTTCGGGCTCGTACAAGGGCTGCGACATGACGGCAGACTTCCGCGAGATCATCGCGCGGAAGGATCTCGACGCGGTGGCGGTCATCGCCCCCGACCACTGGCACGCGTTCATGACAATCCAGTCGGCGGCGGCGGGCAAGGACATCTACTGCCAGAAGCCGCTCGGCCTGACCGTGCGCGACGGGCAGGCGATGATCCAGGCCGTCCGCTCGAACAAGCGCATCCTGCAGACCGGCAGCCAGTGGCGGTCGAACCCGGTGATCCGGCAGTTCTGCGAGGCCGTCCGCAACGGCATCGTCGGCCAGCCGAAGAAGGTGACCACCTACGTCGCCGCGAACAACTTCCAGGGCCCCGGCCCGGGCTGGAAGCCGATGCCCGTGCCCGAGGGCTTCGACTACGACATGTGGCTGGGGCCCGCGCCGAAGACGCCCTACCACAAGGACCGCTGCCTCTACCGGTTCCGGTTCGTCACCGACTACTCCGGCGGACAGACGACCAACTTCGGGCATCACTCGAACGGCGTCGCGATGTGGGCGCTGGGGCTTGACGAGACGGGGCCCGTCGAGATCTGGAACATGGGCGCGGAGTGGCCCGCGGCCGGCGACCTGTTCGACACGGCGACGAAGGTCCATTTCGGCGCCCGCTACGCGAACGGCTTGGAACTGGAATGCGTGACCGATCCGAAGTCGTTCGGCGTCCGCATCGAGGGTCCCGAGGGCTGGATCGAAACGAACGGGAAGAAGATCCAGGGGTCGACGCCCGCGATCGCAGAATGGAAGCCCGGGGCCGATTCGATCCGTCTTTACGACAGCCCGAACCACTACTCGAACTTCGTCGACTGCGCGCTGGCCCGGAAGGAGACGGCGGAGCCGGTGGAGATCGGGCACCGCGTGTCGTCGCTGTGCCACATCGGCAACATCGCGATGAAGCTGGACCGCAAACTGAAGTGGGATCCGAAGGCCGAGCGCTTCGACGGCGACGACGAGGCGAACAAGATGCTGGGCCGTCCGCACCGCGCCCCGTGGGGCTATGGAGAACCGACATGACGACTGCGTCCGCTTCCGCCACGATCGACCGTCGCGACTTCCTCCGCCTGGCCGCAACCGGCGCCGCAGCGCTCGGCGCGGCCGGATGCCGGACCTCCACCGTCGCCAACGCCCCGGCCGCCGCCGCGGCGCGAACGCCGAAGACCTTCCGGCTGCGAAACGTCGCCTCGAACTTCGAGCGCAACCCGCTGATCCGTCCGTTCGGGTTCAAGGGCGGCTACATGACCGAGATCTGGCAGAGCGCCGCGCGGCTCGAGAGCGATTCCGGCCGCCATGCGATCGGCGTCTGCACGCAGAGCGTGCTCTGGAGCGATGCGGCGGTCTTCGCCACGCACTCCGAGAGCGGCGGCAACGCGCTGATGTACGCGATGACCGAGCGCGCGCTGCAGATGGCGAAGGGGCAGCCCTTCACGACGCCCGACGCACTGCTGGATGCGCTCTTCCCCGAGGTGCTCGCCTACGGGCGGAAGATCACCGGGCGGGCGAACCTGCGTCCGACGTTCGCCCTCAACGCGCTGGTCGGCGTCGACAATGCGGCATGGATCCTCTATGCCGCCGAGAACGGCCTCAAGACCTTCGACGAGATCATTCCCGACGCCGCGCGCCCGGCGCTGTCCGTTCACCACGAGCGCGTCGCCGCGATCCCGCTGATGGCCTACGCGATCCCGGTCGAGGAGATCCGCGCCGCCGTCGACCAGGGCTATTTCTTCATGAAGATCAAGATCGGGCAGCCCGGAACGCAGGAGGAGATGCTCGAAAAGGACAAGGCCCGGCTTTCCGCGATCCACGCCTCGATCGGCGGTGCCCGCACGCCGCACACGAAGGACGGCAAGCTCCCGTACTACTTCGACGCCAACGGGCGGTACGAGAAGAAAGAGACACTGCTCAAACTGCTCGATCACGCGCGGAAGATCGGCGCCATGGACCAGATCGTGCTGATCGAGGAGCCCTTCGCCGAGGAGGCGGATATCGACGTACGCGACATTCCCGTGCGGCTCGCCGCCGACGAGACCGCCCACACCGACCGGCACGCGGCGGAGCGGATCGAGATGGGCTACCGGGCGATGGCGGTCAAGGCGATCGCGAAGACGCTCAGCATGACGATGCGCGTTGCGCGGGTCGCGCACGAGCGCAAGGTGCCGTGCTTCTGCGCGGACCTGACGGTCTGTCCGCTCCTGGTCGACTGGAATAAGAACGTCGCCGCCCGCCTCGCGCCGTTCCCCGGCCTCGGCCTCGGCCTGCTCGAGAGCAACGGCCACCAGAACTACCGGCAGTGGGCGGAGATGGTCGGCTACCATCCGCGCGGCACCGCGCCGTGGACCCAGGTCAAGGCCGGCGTCTACGATCTCGGCGCCGACTTCTACGCCGAAAGCGGCGGCATCTTCATGCCCTCGCCCCACTACGAGGCGATGTTCCCCGGCGCGGCGCACTGAGCCGCTCCGGCATCGGCCCTCGGGCGTCGCCGCCCTGCGCCCGGTTCGGATGCGTGCCCCGTCCGCCGTTGACGCCACGCCTTTTCTTGGCCGCGGGGCTGCAAACAGGTATTGTCCGACGCTCATGCACGCACGGATCATAGCGGTGGCGAATCAGAAGGGCGGGGTGGGGAAGACCACGACCGCCGTCAACCTGGCGGCCTGTCTGGTCGAGCGGCGCAAGAAGGTGCTGCTGATCGACCTCGATCCCCAGGGCAATGCGACGAGCGCGGTGGGCCTCGACAAGCTCCCCGGCGGTAGCGTCTACCAGGTCCTGCTCGGAGGCGGCGAGCTCTCGGCGCGCGTGCGGCCGACGGCCTACAAGAACTTCGACATCATCCCGTCCGAACTCGACCTCGCCGGCGCCGAGGTGGAATTGATCCGGTCCGACGATCCGTTCCTGCGGCTGCGCCGGGCGCTCGAACCGCTGCGGGCGTCGGGCGACCACGAGTACATCTTCATCGATTGTCCGCCGTCGCTCGGGGCCCTGACGATGAACGCCCTGTGCGCGGCCGACAGCGTGTTGATTCCGCTGCAGTGCGAGTACTTCGCCCTCGAGGGCCTCAGTGTGATCGCACAGATGATCCAGGATCTCCACGCGGGCGCGAACCCGGCGATCGAGATCGACGGCATTGTCATGACCATGTACTCGGGCCGCACGAAGCTCGGCCAGCAGGTCGTGCAGGAGGTGGTCCGCCACTTCCCTGACAAGGTCTACGAATCGATGATCCCGCGCACGGTGCGGCTCGGCGAGGCGCCGAGCTTCGGCAAGCCGGTGATCGTGTACGACCGCACGGGTATTGGTGCGACGGCGTACCGCCTGCTCGCGCGCGAGTTCATCCGGCGGCACGAGCCGTCCGTCCCGGTCGAGCCGGTCGCGGCGGTCGCAGCCGCCCCGGAATCTGCGCCTCCGCCGGCGGCTCCGGATGCCGTTCCGTCGATCGTCCCTGCGGCAGTGCCGGAGGCGGCGGGCGGGGCGGGGGACGATCTGCCGGTCGTCTGATCTTCATGGATTGGAGGGCCGGCCTCCGTGCCGGCCGCGATGGGGTGGGTGTGCAGCCGGGCGTGTCGCACCACGGCACGCCGATGGGAAAGGGGCCGATCATGAGCCGATGCTTGGGGTCATCCGTCCTTCTCGCCGTCGCCGTTGCCGTGGCATCCCGCGCCGCGCCGGAACCGCGGAACATCATCCTCGCCATGACCGACGACCAGGGGTGGGCCGATGTCGGCTACCAGGGCAACGCGGCGATCCGGACGCCGGTGCTCGACGAGATGGCGTCGCGCGGCATCCGGTTCGACCGGTTCTACGCGGCGGCGCCGGTCTGCTCGCCCACGCGCGCGAGCTGCATGACGGGCCGCCACCCTAACCGCAGCGGCGTGTTCTCGTGGGGCTTTGACCTTCCTCTGGCCGAGGTGACGCTCGCCGAGATCCTGCGCGGGGCCGGCTTCGCGACCGGGCATTTCGGGAAGTGGCATCTGGGCGGATTGCCAGAGCCGCCGGAGAAAGCGGGGCGGACGAACCGGTCGAAGCTCCAGCAGGCCATGCCCCCGCATCCCGGCAACCAGGGCTTCGACGAGTGGTGTTCGGTCTTCAATTTCTTCGACCTGCACCCCGACTACTTCGTGCACAACGGCGAGCGCGTCGGCGCGATCCAGGGCGACGGGTCGGACATCACGGTCGATTTCGCCGTGAAGTGGATCCGCGCCATGGCCGCGAAAAAGCAGCGGTTCTTCGCGGTGGTCTGGTTCGGGAACCCACACCTGCCGCACCAGGCGCTGGAGAAGGATGCGGCGCTGTACCCCGACGCAAAGCCCCCGATGCAGCAGTACATGGGGGAGATCAGCGGCGTGGATCGTGCGATGGGGACGCTGCGAACGGCGCTGCGCGAGGCCGGAGTGGCGGACGACACGCTGCTGTGGTTCTGCTCCGACAACGGCGGCAAGCTCCCGCAGGCGAACAACGGCGGCCTGCGTGGCGAGAAGGGGCACATCTGGGAGGGCGGTTTTCGCGTGCCCGGCATTCTCGAATGGCCCGCGCGCGTGCCGAAGCCGGTGCGCACGTCGGTGCCTGCATGCACGTCGGACTTCCTCCCGACGGTCCTCGATCTGCTCGGCCTCAAGGCGCCGGATGCGCGGCCGCTGGACGGCATCAGCCTGGTGCCGCTGATCGACGGAACGATGAAGGCGCGGCCGTCGCCCATCGCCTTTGAAATCCGCAATGACGCCGAGAGCGTGCGATCCGCCGCCCTGACCGACAACCGGTTCAAGCTCGTGGTTCAGGACAAGGGGAAGAAGGGGGAATCGGTCGAGCTCTACGATCTCCAAGCCGACATGTCGGAGACGAATGACATCGCCGCCGCCCACGCGGATGTCGTCCAGGCGATGCGGGCGAGGCTGACTGCGTGGCAGGCGTCGGTTGTCCGGAGCCTGTCCGGGGCGGACTATCCCTCCGCCCGGCCATGATCCTTATCTTGGTTTAGTTGCTCAGGAAAGGGCTCCACTCCATGTCGACCCGCCCATATCATCTACCACGGACACGATGGAGGCGGAGAGTAGAGCCAGACGGATCACGCGGCCGGGGGGATGTTGTATGAACTGGGAGGCGAGAGGTATGAGACGTGGTGTCGTTGGGGCCATGCTACTGGGGTATGCGGTTTCCGCGTCCGCGCAGTTCGGCCCGTCGCCGTACCAGGTACCGGAGGGGCTCGTGCGGGGCGCGGCGTTCAAGGACCTGATCGAGCCGATCCCGATCCACGACGGGCTGGAGACGAACGTGTGGGGCGGGGACAATGTGAAGCCGCGCGACGCGCACAACGGGCTGGAGGACGCGACGTGGTCCTACTGGTGCACGAGCGTCATCCGCGGTTCCGACGGCCTCGAGCACATGTTCGTGTGCCGCTGGCGAGAGGATTCGCCGAAGGGGCATCGCGAATGGCCGCGCTCGCTGCTCGTGCGCGCCGTGTCGGAGAAGCCGACGGGGCCGTTCCGTGTCGTGCAGGAGATCGGTCCCGGACACAACGCGGAGGTCTACCGGGCGAAGGACGGCACCTACGTCGTCTACGTGATCAACAACAGCTACCAGTCGAAGAGTCTCGAGGGGCCGTGGACGCCGGTGAAGCTGCAGTTCGACAACCGCGGCGTGAAGCCGGTGAACCTGTCCAACTGCACCTTCGCGCCGCGCGAGGACGGCAGCGTGCTGATGGTGTCGCGCACCGGCGAGGTCTGGCTGAGCGAGGACGGGCTCAAGCCGTTCCTGCGGCTCACGAACGGCAGCGTCTACCCGCCGATCAAGGGCGCGTTCGAGGACCCCGTTGTGTGGCGCGACGAGGTCCAGTACCACCTCATTGTCAACGACTGGTACGGCCGCACGGCCTACTACCTGCGTTCCGAGGATGGCGTGCGCTGGGTCTGGGACGACGGCAAGGCGTACGACCAGGACGTGGTCCGGCATCCCGACGGGCGCCTCGAGGGCTGGCACAAGCTGGAGCGACCGAAGGTCCGCCAGGACGGGTTCGGCCGTGCGACGCACTTCTATCTTGCCGGCGTCGACATCGCCAAGGAGGAGGACTTCGGCAGTGACAACCACAGTTCCAAGAGCCTGGCGCTGCCGCTGACGGTCGGGCGCCGGCTGGCGATCCTCGGTGACAAACCCATCGCCCCCGACACGCGCGAGATCCGCGTGGAGATCAAGGCGGAGCCGGGTTTCGATCCGAAGGCCGACGTCGATGTCGCCTCGCTGATGTTCGGCGGGGTGAAGGCGGTCAACTTCGGCAAGGGCTTCCGGGCGACGGCGACCTCGACGGCCGCCACGAACCTGGTCGTGACATTCTCCGGCGAGGCCCACGGTCTGACGTCCGACGACTTCGCGGCGAAGATGATTGGCCGGACTACGAAAGGCGGGCTGCTGTTCGGCTACGCGCGCGTGCCGGGGCGGCCGGCCCCGTCGCCGCTGCGCCCGCTGGCCATGCCGGAGCCGTGAAGAGGGAATCGAGGCGGTTCATGCAGCGAACGGGGGGCTGATCTCATGAGAAGGGCCGTTCTGAACTGTCTGATGGTGCTGTGCATGGCGGTGGCGCCACGCGCGTTTCCCCAGGCCGACGCGGCGAGGATCGTTGCGCTGGATGCCGTGCCGCAGATCCGCGAGACCCCGGAGCAGCGCGACGTGCGGATGCAGTGGTTCCGCGACGCGAAATTCGGAATGTTCATCCACTGGGGGCCGTGCTCGGTGGGGCAGAAGGAGATCGGTTGGGGCCGTGAGGGCAACCGGCCGTGGGACATCAACCAGCACGGGCCGCGCACCTCCGACCCGG
>CAYRFK010000242.1:0-3470 GCA_964423465.1 uncultured Verrucomicrobiota bacterium
TGCAGCGAGGGTCTGCCGCAACTCCATCCTGTTGATCCTGTTATCCTGTCCTGCCGACATTGACGGTTGGCTGGCGGGTTCTATTGGGGTAGGGTCGCGCGGTTGCACGGAGGACGTCATGAGCGTGAACCGGCGGGGATTCCTGCGGCGGGCGGGCGGGGCGGCGGCGGTGCTCGGGTTTCCGGCGATCGTGCCGGCCCGTGTGCTGGGCGCCGGCGCGCCGTCGAAGCGGATTGCGATGGGGATGATCGGCGTCGGCAGCCACGGCACCGGCGTCAACCTGAAGGGCTTCCTGGGCCAGCCCGACGCGCAGGTGGTCGCGGTCTGCGACGTCGATTCCAACCATCTCGACAACGCGCGGAAGCTGGTGAATGAGAAGTACGGTGATGCCGGCTGCGCGGCGACCAAGGACTTCCGCGAGATCCTCGCCCGCCGCGACATCGATGCCGTGATGATCTCGACGCCCGACCACTGGCACGTGCCGATCGCGATGGCGGCGCTGCGCGCAGGCAAGGATGTCTGCTGCGAGAAGCCGACGATGACCCTGGCCGAGGGGCGGATGCAAGCGGACCTGGTCCGCCGCTGCGGCGCCGTATTTCAGACCTCGACCGAGGACCGCGGCGTCGCCGTGTACCATCGCATGGCCGAACTGGTTCGCAACGGCCGCATCGGGCGCGTGCATACGGTCCGCGTCGGCCTGCCCACCGGACCGAAGGAAGACGGCGATCCGACGCCGCAGCCCGTGCCGCCGGAGCTCGACTATGAGATGTGGCTCGGCCCTGCGCCGTGGGCGCCGTACACGCGCGACCGGGTTCACTACAACTTCCGATGGATCCTGGACACTTCGGTCGGGATGATCGCCGACTGGGGAACGCACCTGTTCGACACGGCGCAGTGGGGATTGGATGTGGAGCGCAGCGGCCCGGTCGAGATCGACGGCCGCGGGACGTTCCTGTCGAAGGGGCTCTACAACACGGCGCGCGAGTTCCGCGTGGAGTATCTCTACGCCAGCGGCGTCCGCATGATCGTCGAGAACGATGTGCCCTACATCCGCTTCGAAGGCGACAAGGGCTGGGTCGGCAACCGCGGCTGGCGCGGGCCGTTGCAGGCGGAGCCCGCCTCGATTCTCAGCGAGGTCATCGGCCCCGGCGAGACGCACCTCTTCACGTGCCCCGCCGGTGAGCATCGCAATTTCCTCGACTGCGTGAAGTCGCGCCGCGAACCCTACTTCCCGGCCGAGATCGGCCACCGCGTCAGTTCCGTCTGCCACCTCGGCCACCTCTCGATGCTCCTCGGCCGGAAGCTCCGGTGGGACCCGGTGAAGGAGGAATTCCCCGGGGATGACGCGGCCAACCGCCTCCGCACCCGCGCCTACCGCGCGCCGTGGGGCGGGTGAGGCGAACACCGAACATCGAACATTCAACATCGAGCGCCGAAGTTCGGACTCAACAACCAACACCCAATATCCAACAGCCAACATCCAACGGGGGCTCATGTGTCAGGTTTCAGAAAAGACCTCGGCCCTCGGACTTCTGTCCTCTGACATCCGACCTCCGTCTCCCGCATGCCGGTCTTATGCCCGCGGGTGGAACTTTGCGTGGATCGACTTCAGCCGCGACGAGTCGACATGGGTGTAGATCTGTGTCGTGCCGATGTCGGCGTGGCCGAGCATCTCCTGGATGACGCGCAGGGGGGCGTTGTTGGCCAGCAGGTGAGTGGCGAAGGTGTGGCGGAGCGTGTGCGGGTGGACGTCCTTCTCGAGGCCGGCGCGGCGTGCGTAGGCGCGGACGGAGCGCCACAGCGTGCGGCGGTCGAGCGGGCCGCCGCGGGTTGAGAGGAACACGACGGAGGACTGCGACTTCCGGGCGAGGCGCGGCCGCTCCTCCGAGAGATAGCGTTCCAGCCAGACCTTCGCCGAGTCGCCGAACGGGACGATCCGCTCCTTGCGGCCCTTGCCGATGCAGCGGAGGTAGCGCTCGTCGAGGTGAATCTGGTCCAGCGTGAGGCCCGCGAGTTCGGACACGCGCAGCCCGCTGCCGTAGAGGACCTCGAGGATCGCGCGGTCGCGGAGGCCGAGCGGCTTGTCCGGGTCGGGGGCGGCCAGCAGCCGGTCCATCTCCTTCGTCGTCAGTGTGTCGGGCAGCAGGTTCCACAACCGCGGCGAGTCCATCGTCTCCGCGACGTCCTTCAGCAGCAGCCCCTCCTGCTGGAGGTAGCGGAGGAAGACCTTGATCGCGGCCAGGCGCCGCGCCAGCGTCGTCGTGCGGAGGCCGGCCTCGCGGGCCTCCATGAGGAAGTTGACGATGTGGCGCCGCGTGACCTCGCCGAACGAGCCGACCCTCTGCCCGTAGAGGAACCGCACGAACTCGCGCAGGTCCGTGCCGTAGGCCATGCGGGTGTTCGGGCTCAGGCCGCGCTCGAGCGCGAGGAAATCGAGGAACTGGTCGACGAATGCCTGCACGCGATCCCCGGCGGCCCCGTCAGCCGGCGAGCGCGGCGTCGAGCGTGCGCCCGGTCAGCTTCTGGAAGGCCTCGAGATACTTCGCGCGGGTCCGTTCCACGACCTCGGCGGGCAGCGGCGGGGCCGGGGGCTTCTTGTCCCAGTCGAGGGACTCGAGGTAGTCGCGGACGAACTGCTTGTCGTACGACGGCGGGTTGCTGCCGGGCCGGTACTCGGCCGCGGGCCAGAAGCGCGAGCTGTCGGGCGTGAGGGCCTCGTCGACGAGGTGCAGCTTCCCGTCGATCGTGCCGAACTCGAACTTCGTGTCGGCGATGATGATTCCGCGGGCGAGCGCGTAGGTGGCGGCCTCTTTGTAGAGCGCGAGGCTCGCGTCGCGGACCTGGCGCGCCAGGTCCGCGCCGAGGAGGGCGGCGGCGGTGTCAAAGTTGATGTTCTCGTCGTGGCCGACCTCGGCCTTGGTCGAGGGCGTGAAGACGGGCTCGTCGAGCTTGTCCGCCAGCCGGTAGCCGGCGCGCAGCGGCATGCCGCCGATCGTGCCGCTGGCCTGGTAGTCCTTCCAACCCGAGCCGATCAGGTAGCCGCGGACGATGCACTCGACGGGAAGGATCTGCGCCTTGCGGACGAGCATGGTGCGCCCGCGCAGCAGGTCGCGGTGGGCCTGCATCGCCGGCGGAAGGTCCTCGACGCGCGTCGAGATGCGGTGGTTCGGCACGATGGCGCCGAGCCGGTCGAACCAGAATGCGCTCATCAGGTTCAGCACCTGGCCCTTGTTCGGGATCCCGTTGGGCAGGATGCAGTCGAAGGCGGAGATCCGGTCGGAGGCGATGAAGAGGCACAGGTCGCCGAGGTCGTACACCTCGCGCACCTTGCCGCTCTTCAGCTTCGGGATGCCGGGCAGATCGATCGTCGTGTGCGCCTGGACAGTCATCGTTGCGGTCTCCTGCGGTTGCGTGAACGGGCCGGGCGACAGGATAACAGGATCCGCGGGATTGAAAAGAGCGACGCCTCG
>CAYRFK010000242.1:3570-7527 GCA_964423465.1 uncultured Verrucomicrobiota bacterium
ACGGGCCGGGCGACAGGATAACAGGATCCGCGGGATTGAAAAGAGCGACGCCTCGGAGTTGTCTTGCCCCGTCGCGTTCGACACTAGGCCGCGGGTGCGCCGCGTCCGAGCCATTCGACCAGCAGGCGTGCGCCCGCAAGCGTTGCGCCCGCGCCACGGTGGGCGGACGGCTTCTCGTCCCATGCGGTGCCGGCGATGTCGATGTGGGCCCACGGGACCCCCGCCGGAACGAACCGCTTCAGGAAGGCGCCGCCGATGATGGTGCCGGCGTTGCCGTCGCCGATGTTGCGCAGGTCGGCAAAGTCGCTGCGGAGCTGCCGGTCGTATTCGGGCCAGAGCGGCAGCGGCCACAGGCGCTCGCCGGCGTCGTCGCCGGCCTCGCGGAGGCGCGCACCGAGTGCGTCGTCGTTTCCGAGAAGGGCCGAGGTATGGTGCCCGAGTGCGACAATGACGGCGCCGGTCAGCGTGGCGAGGTCGACGATGACTGCGGGCTTGAGGTCCGCGGCGACGGAGAGGGCGTCGGCGAGGACGAGGCGGCCCTCGGCGTCAGTGTTCTGGATCTCGATCGAGGTGCCGTTGCGGGCGCGGACAATGTCGCCGGGCCGTGTGGCGCCGCCGCCGGGCATGTTCTCCGCGGCGGTGAGGATGCCGGTGACATTGACCGGGAGGCGCAGGGCCGCGGCTGTTGCGACGGTGGCCAGCACCGCCATGCCGCCGCTCTTGTCGTAGCGCATCCACTCCATGCCCTTGCCGGGCTTGAGCGAGATGCCGCCGGAATCGAACGTGATGGTCTTTCCGACGAGGGCGACCGGCTTCGCGCGCCCCGCGCCGCGCCACGTCAGCACCATCATCCGTGGCTCGTTGCGGCTGCCCTGGCCGACCGCCAGCAGGGCGCGGCAACCCATCCGCTCCAGCGCGGCGCGGTCGTGGACACGGCAGGCAAACCCGTGGCGCCGGGCCAGCCGGCGGCATTCGCGGGCGATGAATTCCGGCGTCGCGTCGCGGGCGGGCAGATTGGCGAGACGGCGGACGTCGCCGAGGATATCCGCCTCCTTCGCGGCGTCTGCGGCGGCTCGCCGAAGGGCGGAGGTCGGCCGTGCGCCGGCGATGGTGACCTCCGGCGCGGCGATGCCGGCCGGGGACGACGTGAAGACCTCGAAGCGTTCGGCCCCCGTCGCGGCGCCGCGGACGATCCTCCGCACCGCCCCGGCTTCGCCTCCGTCGAAGGCGTCCGGCACGCCGACCGCCAGCGATCGCAATTTCAGGCTGCGGCAGAGGCGGGCGGCTGCGGCGACGGCGCGTTCGAACAGGAACGCAGGCGCGCCCCCCGCGCCATCGGTGCGCGCAAGGATCAGGTGCGCCGCGGGAAGCCGGTCCCAGGTCGGCACGCAGACCGGGCCGGCGGCATCGTCCTTCAGGTCGTGCCGCTCCAGCGTGGCGGCGACAAGGCGGGCGGCGGCGGGGTCGGGGATCTTCACGGCGGCGCAGGCCTTGCCGCCGCGGAGCGCAATGGGGATGAAGAGAGCGTCCGCCTTTGCCGTCCACGGGGACGAGCCGGTGATCTTCCAAGTCATGGGCGGGATTCCTTTACTGCATTTCGGGCGGCAGCTGCGCCTTGCGGGCGGGGTCGGCCGTGAGGTCGTTCGCGTCGAACCCCGAGAGCACGAGTGCCTGCTCGAAGTTTCGCCGGGCGGCGCGCTCGCTGTTGTAGGTGACGGACACGGTCCGCGCGGCAAGGTCCGTCTTCACGGCGGTGACGACGTTCGTGTCAAACTGACGGATCGCGCGCTCCACCGCCTCCGCGGCGGCCTGCGTCTTCATCTGCGGCACGCGGATGTCGAACGTGCGGACGACCTGCCGGAAACATCCGGCGCCCAGCACGAGAACCAACGCCAACCCCACGCCCACGGCTTTGCAATTCATGCCGCGTACAGTAGGCAGCCCCCCCGCGCCCGTCAACCCGCGCGGCGGGCGGAGTTCGGCGTTGCTGTCGCCGGGGCCGCAGGCCATCATCACGGCATGAAGCGAATCCTGTTCCTGGGCGCGGCGCTCTTCGGCGCCGCCCTTGTCCATGCCGCCCCCGCCGCGGAGCCGTCCGCGACCGTCCGGTCGCCGGAGGCTCTCGAAAAGGGATGGAAGTCCGCCTCGGCGCCCTCCGCGCGCTACTCGACCCGCGAGTTCTTCTCCTTCGCGCTGGAGGCGGCAGCGGCGGGATGGCATCCGGAGCGGGTCGAGGCCGTGCTGGCGAACGCGGCGACGAAGCAGGACCGCGATCCGAAGTCGAAGACGTTCGGCAACCTGGCCTGGTACTGGGAGGATCCGCTGCCGGTTGACCGCAACTGCGTCCAATTCTGCATGCAGCGCGGCGCGCTGCTCTGGATGCTCTTTCGCGACCGCCTCACGCCCAAGGCCCGCGCCTCGCTCGAGGAGATCATAAAATTCGCCGTCGACGGCATCCGCCTGCACAAGGTGCCGCCGTCGTACTCGAACATCAATCTCAAGAAAACCTGGAACAGCATCGCGATCGGCGAGAACACCGGCCGCCCCGATCTCGCTGCCGAGGGCTACGCGATGCTCGACATGTGGATCGCCCATACGCGCACGAACGGCGTGTCCGAGTACCTCAGCCCGACCTATTACGCGGTCGACATGGAGAACGCCGGCCTCATCGCGCGCCACGCGCGCCATCCCGAGGCCCGTCGCAAGGCCGCGCTGGCGATGGAGTTCCTATGGACGGAGATCGCCGCGCACTGGTTCGCGCCTGCCGGACGACTGGGCGGTCCGCACAGCCGCGACTACGACTACCTCCGCGGCATCGGCGGACTCGGAGTATGGACGGCGCAGGCCGGATGGCCCTCGGTCACGGATCCCGCCCGGGAGCGGTCGTTCATCGACGACGCCTGCTGGGTGCCCCCGCCGGCCGCGCTTCGCGACCTGGTCGTCCGCGCGCCGCGCCGGGTCCGCGGGCGGTTCGGCGCCGACGGCGGACGCACGATCGCCCAGTGGGTCGGCCGCCGCGTCGCGGTCGGGACGGCGGGCGCGTCGTACTCCGATTCGATGGACAAGACCTTCGTCGTGTTGTTCGAGGGCCACGACCGGCCGACCGGCTCATTCCTGATGGACGCCCGTCTCGACCCCTACGGGCAGAAGAAATTCCCGACCGGCGGCGGTCACAACAAGGCACACCATGTGTTTCCGTTTCTGGCCAGCGTCCAGAACGGTCCCGAGGGCCTGCTGCTCGCCTCCGCGACGGTCGGGGGGAAGTCGCAGGCGTTCCGGCGCTCCGGCACGAACCTGACGTGCGTGCTCTCGCATTGGGCTTTGCCGGCGGACATCCCGCTCTACATCGGCGCCACCGGAGGGGCCGTGGCCGTGAAGGGGAGTCTGCGCCTGCCCGAACCCGGCACGCCCGTCTTTCTGCGAGACGGCGATGTCGCGGCCGGCTTCCGCTTCGTGATGGGCACCACGCCCGGCGGCGCCGCGGCGCCGGTGGAGATCGTCGAGGATGGGGCGAAGTGGAAGGTCCGGCGCCTGACGTGCGTGCATTCCACGAAGCCGCCCGAGGGACGCACGATCGTCGCCACCTGGGCGCGCGCCGCGGAGGGCCTCGACGATGCGGGCTTCGCAGCCTTCCGCGCGGCCTTCTGCAAGGCGAGGGCATCCGTGCTGGTCGAGGGTGACGTCGTCGACATCGTCGCGCAGGGTGCCGCGGCGCCGCTGCATCTCAAGGCCGACGTTTCGAAGGAGGAGCGTCTTGCCAACGAGGGCGCCGAGCCCGGTGCGTACCAGGCGCTGCTCTCCGTCGACGGCGTCGAGCTCGGTGCGCCGATCCTCGATCGCGCCCTCCGGGCGCCGTGAGCCTTGCCCGGCGCCCCCAAATCCTCGGCTAAGCCGGAACCATGCAGTTGACCGTGAACTGCAGGGAGTCCATGGCGCCGATAAGGAAGTAGGGAAACT
>CAYRFK010000243.1:0-7501 GCA_964423465.1 uncultured Verrucomicrobiota bacterium
GGGCGCCCGGAGCCAAGCGTGCCACCGCACGCGCGGAGCGGCGCACGCCGCGGAGCGCCGGGCGTCCAGCCCGGCCGCGGGCCGGCGCCCCCGCCGGCCGTCCGAGGAGGGCGCGCTCCGAAGGATCGGGTCGGGCACGGGCGCGCCGAGTCCCCGAGGCCCAGCCCGCGCCGGACCCGAAGCGCCCGGTCCTCGGCGGACTCGCCGAGACGGTGTGAACGGAGGAACGAAGCGCGGACGCGACGGAGGAGCGTTGCGCGGAGAGGGGGAGAGAAACGCCGTCGAGTGGAGGCCGCCGGCGTTCGGCAAGCGGGCGAGTCTGCGAGCCCGCGCAGCCGAATCAGCGCGAGGAACGCGGAGCGCGGCCGTCGTATCGAATCTTCAGTAGCCATCCCGATCCGGTTTGCCATGGTCCGCTGTCTCCTTCCCAAAGGAGCCAACGTACCCGGCCAATCCGCCCTTCCGGGTGGCTGGTTATGAACTGTTCCTCACTGGCTGGTTTTGAACTGACCGCTGACATCGCACTGCCGTGCATACCCGTCAAGCAGCCCATCCCACCGCCTCATGCCACACCCCTTCCAGCACCCCACCCCACCGCCATGGCTACGGCGCAAGTGCACTTTTCGTGACAATATGATCCCCAATATGATGGTATGGGATCACCGAAAAGGGCGTGAGTTGAACTAAATCCTTCGGAGTGTCACCCCTTTCCTGCGTCAGTCCGGCCCCGCCTCCAGGCTGCTAGCGCGCCCATTGCCCACCCCGCTACATTTGTGGATCAGACCCCTTTGCCTTCCCTTTGCCTTGCATGCGGTCAAGAATAGCAGACCGCAGATCCTGCGGGTTGTATCGCCCAAAGAAGTCATAGCCCCTACGTACAAGAACATCCGCATCCGATGAATTCGCGGATATCACCCAGATGTCGCCATTGCGCAGCCTCACAACGACGTTCCCGCAACGCAACGCCATCTCTGGAGTGACCGACTGGTAATCCGCTTCGCGAATTTCCAAAGTCACTCTTTCGAGACCGAGAACGGTTTGGATTGACTCGCCGCAAACCACGACACTGATCGCTTGGCTTCTTGGATCAGGGAAGTGGATTTCCTGAATCACCTCATTGGAGAGCCAAGTCTTACGAAGCTCATCAGGCCTAATCTCAGGCGCCACGCTCCTGATCGCCCGCCTAAGGATCAACTGCCTTGGGATCGGCTGTTGAAGTCCTCTAATGACAAGCGCCGCTGATACCGCGATAGCGGCCGAGAAGGCAACCCAAAGAACCCTCTTCATTTGCAGGCCTCTTCACTGGATGCATTCCGCGGATCGTAGTCAAACACCGCGCCCCACTTGTGTTTGGCACGTCGCAGCCAAGGCCACCTTCTGTAGAAGCGATGTTCCGAAGCGTCCGCACGTATGCGACGTCCCATTTGCTTGCCGATTCTCATGACCTCGTCCCTGCCCATATCTCCTTGGGCCATGTTGCACGCGTAGCACGCAACTAGACCGTCAGGACGAACAGTACTTGCAATGACATCCCAGAACGGATGCCCCGAGCGTAACGAGCTTCCACCAAGATTCTGTCTGCCGATGCCGCCATGATCAATGATATGGCTCTCATCGAATTGCCTCATCCCCTTAGATGTAGCTTTACGGATCTCATCAAAGATGTTGCCTGCGCCCACATCAATCAGCACTGCATCGTCGAATTGAGCGGCAACCTGTTGCGCAACATCGCGGAACTCCCGGCCGCTAGCTCGCCCGTCGTTGCCTCCAGGATCACTGCCGTTGTAGAAGATCAGTGCGTCACGAAGTCCAAAAGCGTCACGCCGATTCACCGGACTGCCACTGCAGTACCGATACAGATTCACATCCCCCGCCGCGAAGCGGATGGGGTCGGGCTGGAGCCAGCGCCCGAGGTGCGGCGAGTAGACGCGGTGGCGGTAGTCGTAGAGGGCGAGGTCGGAGAGCCACTCACGGCCGGTGAAGAGGAAGCGATTGCCGAAGGCAGAGAGCGGAGAGCCGAGAGCGGAGAGCGGAAGAGGAACGCCGGAGGCGTCGAGGATCGTGGGGAGGCCGAAGGCGTCGTAGCGGTAGCGCTCGATCACGGCGCCGGTGGCGTCGGTGAGGAACTCGGTCGAGCCGAGCGCGTCGGCGTGATAGTAGACCGCGCCGGAGGCGTCGACCCGGGCCAGGATCTCGTCGATCTGCGCGCCGTGGACGTACGCGGCGATGGCGCCGGTGAGCGCGTCCCCTTCCTCGATCAGGCTCCAGCCGTCGTAGCCCATCCAAAGGTCGGACGAAGCCACCCACGCACCTTCCAACCTCTGGAACGTCCTGCGGTTGATGCACCGGTTCCGCGCGTCGTAGACCATCTCCATCCGCACGGCGTCGGACTGCGCCGCGATCAGACGGTTCGCCGCGTCGTAGGTGTAGGCCCACGGTCCACCGGGCCCCGCCACGGCGGGCGCGGTCGCCAGGTTGCCGTTCCCGTCGTAGGAAAGCGCCGCCCCGCCGACGGTCGTGTACTGGTTGACCAGGTTCGCCGCGTAGGTCGTGGCGACGCCGTCCACGGTGACTTTCTTCCGGTTGCCGACCGGGTCCCATTGATACTGCACGCGCCGGGACCAATCGGTCGGCGTGCCGGTCTGCGGATCCAACGCGTCGTATTTCACGTCCGTCACCTGCCCGAGCGTATCGTAACCATACCGGTCCCCGCGGTCCCCGTCCACCCTGCGCCAGATGCGCCGGTCGAGGTCGCTGTAGCCGTAGTTGAGCAGACGCAGCGATGCCTCGCCGGCCTTGTGCTCGATGGATTTCAGCCGGTTGGCCGCGTCCCAACCGAGCGCCGCCTCGGTTCCGTTGGCCAGGACCTTGCGGGCGACGAGTCCGTCGAGCCGGTACTCGTAGGCCGCCACGGGGGTCGGATTGAGGGACGGATCGAGCCAGACGGCCTCCAACTGCCCGCGGGCGGTGTAGGACCGCGCGGCGGTCCGGCCGGACGGATAGCCGACCGTCTCGACCTGCGAGTCGGCGGTGTAGGTGTAGGAGACGGCCGCGGACTGCCCGTTGACAGTCGTGGTCTCGGAGAGCAGCCGGTCGGCCGCGTCGTAGGTGTAGCCGAGGGCGATCTGCGGGCTGCGGGGCGTGGCGGAGGAGACGAGGGAGGCGAGCAGGCCGTTGGCGAGGTAGGTGCGCTCGACGTCGGGCGTGGAGGCGTCGCTCCAGTCGTCGCGGACCTCCCAGCCGCGGGCGTTCCGGTGGCTGGAGAGGGTCGCGCCGGAGCGGGTGGTGTGGACGACAAAGGGCTGGCCGGCGGTCTCGTCGTCGGTGTAGGCCCAAGTTTCCTGCGAGCCGTCGGGGTAGGCCTGCCGGAGGACGCGGCCGAGGAAGTCGTGCTCGAAGACGTGGATCTGTCCCTTGGCGTCGGTCAGTTCGACGACGCGGTCGCCGCCGTCGCCGGGCGCCGCGCGGCCGTGGCGCATGCGGGTGACGCCGCCGGCCTCGTCGGTGGAGGCGAGGAGCCGGTCCATCGTGTCGAACTCGTTGGTGACGGCCTTGCCGTCGGGCCGGGTTTCGACGAGCGCGTTGCCGGCGGCATCGTAGGTGCGGGTCCACGTGTTGCTGAGGGGGTTCATCTCGGCGATGCGGCGGTCGCGGTTGTCGTAGGTCCAGGTCCACTTGCCGCCGCCGGGCTCGATGGCCGCAATGAGGTTGCCGACCTTGTCGAACTGGAACTTGTTGGTGGCCGCGACTGGGCTGTCGTAGCCGTCGATCCGGGCGGTGAGGCGCAATTCGGCGTCGTAGACCATGCCGATCTTGCGGCCGCTGGGGAACGTGACGACTTCGGGCTTGGACTGGAAGGTCCCGGGCTTGTAGGCGATGGCCGTGGTTTCTCCCAGGGGGTCGGTCACGCTGACGGGGCGCTTGAAGTCGTCGTAGGTCGCGGTGCGGGTGCGGCCCAGTTCGTCGGTTTCCTCCACGAGGTTCCCGAACAGGTCGTATTCCATGGAGCGCGCGGTGCTGTCGGGCCAGACGACGCGGGCGAGGAGGCCGCGCTCGGTGTAGAGGAACTGCGTCACGTTGCCGCGGGGGTCGGTGACGTTGTCGACGAGGTTCCCGGAGAAGTCGTTGGTGCCGTCGGGCGGGTTGTAGGCGTAGGTCCACGTCTTGCCGAGGGGATCGGTGCGGCTGACGATGCGGCCCTGGGGATCATAGGCGGCAGCGGTGACGCCACCGTCGCGGGCGCGGTGGGCGGTGATCTGTCCGAGGGCGTTGTAATCAAAGGTCTCGAAGCTGCCGTCGGGATGGTCGACGCGGGTGACGCGGTTGGAGGCGTCACGAGTCCAGGTGACGGTCCGGGACGCCATGCCGGGGCCCTCGATAGTCTGGTTCGCGGGCAAGTCCCACGCGCCGCGGGTCCAAGAGTAGAGGGTTCCGTCGGGCAGCGTGACGGAGGAGTAGTTGCCGAGGGAAGTCCTGGCAAACTCCGTGACCCGGCCGAGGGGGTCCGTCTTGCGAAGGCAGCGCCCGCTGGCCGCATCCCGCTCGTAGCCGGTCTGGCGACCGAGCGCATCCACTTCAAGGAGGGTCAACCCGTTGTCGTGATGCACCCGGATCCAGTTCGTCGCACCCCATCCGTAGACGATCTGCGGCTCCATGGCGTAGCCGTTGTGCACGCCGAGCACGCTCATGACCTCGCCGTCGAAGGTGTACTGGCACCGGACCTGCCCGAGGGTTCCGAGACGAACGTCGAAGTAGTCGCGCTTCATCTTCGCGAAGGGCCCGGTGTACCGCGGTTCGATGTTGCTCTTGATGAGAGGCCGGGAGCCGGGCACGACCTGCGAGTAGGTGAACTCGGCCCGGCTGCCGTCGCCGTACTGGACGGCCGAGAGCGTCTGCCAGACGTAGTCGTGGAGCGCCGCATCGACGATGGCGGTGTACTCGTAGATCACGCTGCGACCGTCGCTGGTGCGGACCGAACGGATGGCGGGAGCGCCCGAAGGTCCCGACAACGAGCCCTGGAAGGCGCCCCCGATCATGTCGATGTCGGGACAGGACCGGAAGCGGATCTGGACGATCCTCCGGACTTCGCCGAAATCGATGCCCACGAAGCCGCCGTTGACCGCGGCGGGGAAGTACGACGTGTCCGGATCGCCGTCGAATGCCTTCCCGGGTTCCCGCCCAAAATCAACGCCGGGGGAACCGAAGATGGAAACCGTCGGGTTGTCCCTCACAACGCACACTTCCGGCTCGCCGATTCCGTTGGCGGGCAGCGTGAGGAATTCGAGTTCGGCGATGGATCCCCGCGAGCCGTCGACGGGCAATTCGCCCTTGAAGACATCCGGGGTCAGATAGCGCAGGAACCGGCACTTTGGATGCTCGCCGAACGTGATCGTGTTCCAAACACCGGGCGCGGCGGGCCCGTCGATGACCGCGAGCGTGGCCATGGAGCCGGACCATTGCGGAAGGACCTCGTAGTCGATTTCCAGCCAGTTGCCCGCGGGGTCCTCGACCCGGCTCAGAAGGCACTGTTCGTCGTAGATGAGCGACGTGGAGACGCCGCGGGTGTCGATGAACTCCATCAGATGGAACTGCGTCGACGTCCCGCTCTGTTTCCACGCGTCGAAGCGATAGCGCCAGCCGCCCGCGTCGGCGACCCAGACGGTCTCTTCCTCAAACCAGAGACGCCGCGTCGGCGCGGGCGTCTCGGATATCCAGTCCACGTTGGTGCCCTCGGGCTCGCGGAACCGCTCGTAGGAGCCGAACGGATCGGCGACGGAGGCCACGCGCCCGGTCGGCGTCTCGTTGACGACCAGTTCCCACTGGTACCCGTGCCGCCAACTGTGCCCGTTGCCGAAGTAATTGACGCGGCTGCCGGGCAGGCGGCTGCCCGCATGGCGCAACCACCGCAGGGGAAGCTCGCCAACCGGGCTCCAGACCTCGAGATCCTTGACGTTCCAGTACTCGTTGCCGGTATACAGAACGATCGGATCGCCTCCGGTGTCCGATGTGTCGGGATCCCCGCCGGTGACGGGTATTTCTTCCGCGGGTGTCGTCGGGGGCTGCTCCCCCGGCGGTGGCGGCGTGCCTCCCCCACCGCCCTTGTTGTTGTTTCCGCAAGGTACGTTCCCCTCCCCATCCCCCAGCACGGGGATCGTTCCCAGGGCCAGAAGCAACGCGACGATCAACCTCATGGCGGACCTCCCATTCTCTCGCTGCGTGCCGTTCCTCCCTCGACCCAGAAATCCATGCCCTTGACGTCCGTCCCGCGGCGGAGCGTGATGCGGTGGGTCCCGGCCTGCGGACTGCAGCGAAACCGGAACCGGATCGCGTCGGCGGAGTCGACGGCGGCAACAAGGACTGGGCTGCCGTTGGTAAACGTGCCGCCGTCCTCGGCTTGCAGGATCACGTGGGGCGGATCGCCGGGCGCGCCCTCGTAGCGCACCATGACATCGACCGCTTCGCCGGGTTTCACGCCCACGCGGGGGAATTCCCCGAGCGCGTCGGGCAGGAGGGTCTGATTGCCTTGGCTCGTGCGGATCGCAGCCGTCGCGCCGGGTGGCGCCTCAACCATCGTCTGGGGGCGCCCATAAGGCCTGGACGCGCGCGCCGCCGAAGCAACGGCGGAACGCGCGGGCCGGCCCGTCGTCTGGATGGATGCGAGCGTGGACGGCGATGCCGGAGCCATTGTGGTGGGCGGCCGGTGGATGGCGGCCGGCTCGGCCATGGTCTGGACCGCCATCTCTGGCTCGTGAGAGGCAGACGGGACGCGGACCGATGCCTCCGACGCAGATGTCGACGGCGGGACGCTCTGCGGCGCTGAAGAACCCAGCGGCGGGGGACTGCGGCCGCTACGCGTGAACCAGAGGAGGACGCCGACGGCGGCTACGAGAGAGAGAATAGCAAACCGCCGGACTGCGCCGTGCGCCATGGACCGTCCTCCTGACAAGCCGCCTCCGCATCCCGCGGGTTCCTTCGCCCACAGAATGCGCAGTTCCTTACAGAACCCTTCCGGCTGTGTCAAGCAGCGCTCAGGAGTCGCCGGTCCCTTCGCGGACAACGGGGAGCGAGAGGTTGAATGAGAACGAGCGGTAGGAGTTCGTCTTCACGGGCAGGACCTTTCGGTTACCGCGCCGGGGCATCCGGCGGGTTTGCCCGTGCCCTGCCCGCCGAAAGGCAAGGTGGATCGGCCGCGAAGCGAAACGGCCAGCGAAGCGTTTCCGTTTCGCCGCGGACGCGCCCGACCTCCAGCCGCAGCCGCCCAGCCGCGGGAGCGGCGTAGCGGACCGGCGAGGATCGGGCATGGACCTTGCCCGGCGGACACAATCGGGAAACCCGACGGATGGAAGGCGCCTACCAAGGCCCCGCAGGGCTGGAGCGCTTCGCGCCTGCGCGATGCGCGGCGCTGGGAATCGCGAGCGGGCGAGTCGGCGAGGCCGCGAAGCGCCTGCGCGAGGAACGCGGAGGGCGGCCGTCGTCAGACGGCCGGATCACCCGTGCCGGG
>CAYRFK010000244.1:0-7480 GCA_964423465.1 uncultured Verrucomicrobiota bacterium
CGCGAACCCGAAGCAGCCGCCGCTGCCCGGCAACTGGCTGCCGGCCCAGCCATTTTTCCACGGTCACCCGAACCTGCGCGACGAGGTCGCGGTCAGCGGCGTGTGGACGAACCGCGATGAGCGCACCATCCGCAACGAGGTCGGCCGCGAATACGCCTGTGTCGAGAACATCGACATCCAGATCGGCCGCGTCCTCAAGCAACTCGCCGCGATGGGCGAGTTGGAGAACACCTACATCTTCTACACGGCGGATCACGGCATCGCGATCGGCCGCCACGGGTTCCAGGGCAAGCAGAACCTCTACGAGCACACCTGGCGCGTGCCCTTCCTTGCCAAAGGGCCGGGCATCAAGGCCGGAACGCGCGTGCAGGGCAACATCTACCTGCTCGACCTGCTGGCCACCTTCTGCGACCTCGCCGCCATCCCGCCGCCGCCGTCGAACGAGGGCCTGAGCTTCAAGCCGGTGATGGAAGGCCGCGCGCCGGCCGTGCGCGACGTCCTCTACGGCGCCTACTGCGGCGGCACGAAGCCGGGGATGCGCAGCGTGCGCAAGGGCGACTGGAAGCTCGTGAAGTACGATGTGATGGACGGGCAGGTCCGCGAGACGCAGCTCTTCAACCTCGCCGAGAACCCGGAGGAGTTCCTACCGCAGCACCGCGACCCGGCGGTCGCCGCGCTGACCGGCCGCACGCCCGCGCCGAACCAGACCAACCTCGCCGGCGATCCGAAGCACGCGGACAAGCTGAAGGAAATGGAGGCGCTGCTGCTCGCCGAGATGCGCCGCCTCGACGATCCCTACCGCCTCTGGAACCAGCCCGACGATGGCCTGGCCCCGCCCGCCGACGAACCGCCCACGCGTACCAAGGGCGCGGGGAAGGGGAAGAAGACGAAACCCGCGCAGCCGTGAGGGGTGGGGGATGCAGGGAGACGGGAGCAGGCCCGCCGGTGGGGCCGACAGGATCACAGGATGAACGAGATGGCCCGAGCGGGGGGGGCGAAGGCCGTATGTGGCGCCACGTCATCCACTTCGGATCCTGTTATCCTGTCCGACCGCCTTCCGGCGGCTGGCCGGTACGGAATGATGGACGTGGCATGGCGCTGAATCCCGAAGGAGTCGAATGACGATCCGATCCGTTGGTCTACAGGGAACTCTGGCGTGCATGGTGGCATGTCTCGGGCTTCAGTCGGTGCCCGCCCAGCACGGCGTGATTCGCGAATACGCCGCGCTCGCGCCCACGACCGATGCCGTGCCGCTCCGGCCGCTCTTCGATGCGCCGCTGACGGACACGAGCATCGCGATCGGGCCGGACAAAGCCTTCTACCTCACCGGCTCGGCCGTGGAACGGCAGGACGCCGTCTTCTCGGACCGGATCGCCATCTGGCGTTCCGCGGACATGAAGCAGTGGGCGCCGCTGCGGACGATTGAGTTGACCGATGCGAAGGCGCGCTCGCCGGAGCTCCGTTTCCTCGACGGCCGGTTCTGGCTCGCCTTCGGCCGCGAGGGCGGCGGCACGGAACTGATCCGCTTCGACACGACCGCCCTGGCGACGAGCGGTCTCCGTCGCGCGCGCATCACGGAAGGCGGGTCCGATCCGTCGCTGTTCCGCGATGACGACGGCGCGTTCTTCTGGGTCACCGGTGCGGGCTCGATCGCGCGCATGAAGGCCGACCCGATGGAGGGCCTTGCGGCGCCTGCCGGGGCGGTGCCGGTGAGGATCGCGGGTCCGAAGCCGCAGCAGGCGGATCAAGCCGTTCGCGGCCTTCGCGGCGCCTTCCTCGAGAAGATCGGCGGGAAGTACCATCTCTTCGTCACGGGCCGCATCTTCCGAAACGGGCTGGGGCGGACCGGTCTTCCGGAAGGCGTCGACGATGTCCTCGTCGCGGCGTCGGAGAGGCCCGACGGCGGCTTCTCCGACTTCTACATCGCGTTTCCCAATGCGGGCCAGACGACGCTGTTTGGCGATCCGTCGGGCACCCTGTGGGCCACGTACTCCGGCAGCGACCGGCGCGCGATCGTGCGCGGCCGGCCGGCCGCCTTCAAGGTCGAGACCGTCGACGCCACGCGCCCCGCGTGGACGATCGGCTTCGCAGGGACCGAGAAGGGCGACCGCTTCCCCTTCGGCCTCATGCTGCGTCCCGACACGTCGTTCATCTATGAGCGCGGCATGGGATCGGCCCGCGGCGTGCCGCTCGACAAGGTGCCTGGACAGCGCGCGGAGGTGCCGTGGATCCGCGACACGTTCATCATGCTCGGCCACGACGGGGTCTACTACCTCACCGGGACCTCGGGCAACATGGACGGCATCCACCTGTGGCGCTCGCCCGA
The DNA here is from genome assembly GCA_964423465.1 of uncultured Verrucomicrobiota bacterium. Classification (GTDB taxonomy): domain Bacteria; phylum Verrucomicrobiota; class Kiritimatiellia; order PWTM01; family PWTM01; genus VGWF01. The sequence goes on from CAYRFK010000244.1 coordinate 2,327, forward strand.
CCTCCGGCACTTCGAGTTCGTGAAGCAGGCGTGGACGCCCTCCGCCGATCCCGCGGCCTGGTACAACAGCGCGCCGAACCGCCTGCACTGGGCGCCGGAGTTGCACCACGTCAACGGCACGTACTGGCTCGCGCATTGCCTCAGCGCCGGCAAGATGGGCAAGAACGGCCTGCTCAAGAGCACGAGCGGCCGGCCCGAGGGGCCTTACGAGCCCGCGTTCCCGGAGAACCGCGGCGTGGACCAGCACATCGACTCGTCGCTCTTCCAGGACACGGACGGCCGTGTGTACTACGTCTGGCAGGACGGCCTGATCCGGCGGCTCAACGCCGCAATGAACGGCTTCGACGGCGCCGAGCGCAAGATCCTCCCGGCCGACGGCCAGCGCGTCGGCTACGAGGGCGCGACGCTTGTGAAGATCGGGGCGTGGTACGTCCTCACCTGCGCCGAGTGGAACGGCGGCGGCAACCACGTGGACGGCACCTACGACATGATGTACTCCTGCTCCAAGAGCCTCGACGGCCCGTGGACGCCGCGCCGCGTCGCCGTGCCTCACGCGGGCCACGGCGCGCTCTTCCGGGACAAATCCGGCCGGTGGCTTGCGACGTTTTTCGGCAACGATCGCACCGCGCCGTTCCGCGCGATGCCGGGTTACGTCCCGGTGGATACCCGCGACACGGGGACGGATCTCGTCATCGAACCGCAGGCCGGACCATGAGGAGAGGAATCGCATGAAGGCAAGGCAAGTTCTGATCGCAGGGCTCGTCGCCCTCGCGGCATCCGTCGCGTTCCCGCTGTCCGCCCGCGCCGCGGACGGCGACGAGATCCTGCTGCTCTCGTTCTTCCGCGACAACGGGCAGGCGGGGGTCTTCCTGGCCGCCAGCGAGGACGGCCTGCAGTTCAAGCCCCTGAACGACGACAAGCCGGTGATGAAGCCGGCCGCGTGGGCGGGGCAGGTTCTCACGCGCGACCCGTCCATCGTGTTTCACGAGGGCCGGTTCCATGCCGTGTGGACGACAAGCTGGAAGGGCGATTGCTTCGGATATGCCGAGTCGAAGGACCTCGTGACATGGTCGGAGCCGGTCAGGGTGCAGCCGTACCCGGCGGACCTGAAGCCCCGCAACACGTGGGCGCCGGAGATCTGCCGGGATCCGGGGCGGGGGAACTTCCTGATCGCCTGGAGCTCCACGGTCGGACCGCGGGGCCAGCAGATTCTCGTCACGCGCACCGCCGACGGGAAGTCCTTCGCCGAGGCCAGCTTGTTCCTCGACCGGCCGTTTGGCTGCATCGACGGCATGCTGGCGTTCGACGACCGCTCCGTGCCGCCGCGCTGGGTGATGGTCTACAAGAACGAGGAGGCGGTTGAGAAGGGCGGCAAGAACCTGCACATCGCCACGGCCCCGGCCGACCTCTCGCAGCCGTGGTCGCCCGGCCCCCGGCCGATCGTCGGCCCCGGCACCGCCGTGCGCCCGCACGAGATGGCGGAAGGCCCTTCGCTCCTGCGGTGGAAGGACGCGTGGTATCTCTACTGGGACGCCTTCGCGAACAAGCACTACTCGATGGCCAGTTCAACCGATTTGACTAACTGGACCGACCGCACTGCCGAACTCCAGATGCCGCCGCATCCGCGCCACGGCACCGTCTTCCGTGCCCCCCGCGCGGCGGTCGGCTGGCTGCAGAAGCCGCCTCCCTCCGGGGCCCGCTGATGCAGACACACCTTCCCCAAGCACGCCCGAAGGGCCTACGAAGGAGATCATGAAGTCCATCCTCGCTCTCGTGACTGCGTGCGGCCTGTGCGCCGGCGTCGGCGTCGCCGCCGAAACCAGGTCAGCAAAACCCAGCATCGTCTTCATCCTTGCGGACGACCTCGCACAGGGGGATCTGGGTTGCTACGGACAGAAGCTCATCAAGACGCCGAACCTCGATCGCATGGCCGCGGAGGGCACGCGGTACACGCAGGCGTACAGCGGAACCAGTGTGTGTGCGCCCTCGCGCACGTCGCTGATGACCGGCCTGCACATGGGACATTCGCCGGTCCGGAGCAACCGCGGCTTCACCGTGGAGAACTCGCCCTATGGCGGCGGCGAACTCCCGCTTCCGGCGGAGACCCTCACGGTGGCGCAGGTGCTTAAGGAGCGGGGCTATGCGACCGCCTGCATGGGCAAGTGGGGGATGGGCCAGTTCGACACCACCGGCAGCCCTTTGAAGAAGGGGTTCGACCACTTCTTCGGCTACAACGCCCAGGTCCACGCGCACAGTTACTTTCCCACCAATCTGTTCTGTGACGACCGGCGCGTGGAACTGCCGGAGAACGCGGACGGCGCGAGGAAAACCTATGCGCAGAACTTGATCCGGAACGACGTGCTCACCTGGGTGCGCGGCCGGAAAGACGGCCCGTTCTTCCTGTTCTATGCCGTCACGTTGCCGCACGGCCCGTGCGACATTGATGATCTCGGCCAGTATGCGCAGCGCGAAGGCTGGACACCACGGCAGAAGACCTATGCCGCGATGGTCAGCCGGCTCGACGCCGATGTCGGTGCGCTGCTAGCCTTGCTCAAGGAACTCAAGCTCGACGACACCACCCTCGTCATGTTCGCGGGCGACAACGGGTCGTCGTTCAACGCGACGTCGGAAGTCGGCGCGTTCTTCGACCAGTCCATGGGCGGCAGGCTGCGCGGGTTCAAGCGCAGCATGTACGAGGGCGGGCTGCGACAGGCCGCGCTCGCGCGCTGGCCCGGCGTCGTCCCGGCCGGCCGTGTCAGCGATGAACCGTGGGCGTTCTGGGATTTCCTGCCGACCGCCGCCGAACTCGCGGGCGCGAAGCCTCCCGCCGGGTTCCGGCCCGATGGCCATTCGCTCGTGACGTTCCTCAAGGGGGGGCCAGCGCCCAAGCGCGACTACTTCTACTGGGAACTGCACGAGGGCAGCACCGGTTCCATGCAGGGCATTCGCTTCGGCGATTGGAAGGCCGTCAGGAATTTCGCGGACGTGCCGATGGAGCTTTACGACCTGAACAAGGACCCCGCCGAAACCACCGATCTTGCCGCGCAGCATCCCGATCTCGTTGCCAAGGCCGGGAAGTTGATGGCCGACGCCCGTGTCGACGATCCCAATTTCCCGCTGCGGATGCGCGCCAAGGCCGAGGCGTCCGGTGCGGCGGGCAAGAAGAAGCGTCCGAAATAGCCGAGGCATTCCCATGACCCCGACCCGCCTGATCCCGGTCCTGCTGTGTGCGCTCGGCGCGCGCGCGGGCGACCTGTCCTTCAGCGACCCGGCCGGCACGCCACCGCCGCCGCCCGGCGCCGTGGGTTTCGCGGACCGCTTCCCGGATCTCGATGTGCTGCCGGGCTTTCGCGAACCGCCGCCGGGATTCGGCATCGTGCCGTTCTACTGGTGGCTCGGCGATCCGCTGACGAAGGAGCGGCTCGCGTGGCAGCTCGACCGGATGGCGGGGATGGGCGTGTCGGGGTACCAGATCAACTACGCACATTCCGATCGCGGCGGCCGTTCGTACGGGCTGACCTACCCGAGCGATCCGGCGCTGTTCTCGGACGCGTGGTGGGAGTTGGTCGGCTGGTTCATGGGGGAGGCGAAGAAGCAGGGCGCGGGCGTCAGCCTGAGCGATTACACGCTGGGGTTCGGGCAGGGCTGGTTCGTGGACGAGCTGCTGCGGGACCATCCCGAGGTGCGCGGTCAGGTGCTGCGCATGGACCGCGACGGCCGTGTCGCGCCGGAGACGATCGAATGGTCGCTGAACCCCATGCATCCGATGTCCGGCGTCTGGTACGTCGAGCGGTTCTTCGGGCCCTTCGAGAAGAAGTTCCCGGGCGAGGGCGGCCGGGGGCTCAACTTCTTCTTCTCCGACGAACTGGGCTTCGGCGTCAGCGGCCGGCTCTGGTCGCCGGGGTTCGCCGAGGAGTTCCGGAAACGCAAGGGCTACGACATCACGCCGGAACTGCCCGCGCTCTTCAAGGACACCGGGCCGCGAACACCGAAGGTCCGGCTGGACTACGGCGACGTCCTCGCCGCGCTGAGCGAGGAGGGGTTCTTCAAGCCGGTCTTCGACTGGCACCAGCAGCGCGGGATGATCATGGGCTGCGATCACGGCGGGCGCGGCCGGCGCGTCGACGAGTTCGGCGACTACTTCCGCACGCAGCGCTGGAACCAGGGCCCCGGCGCCGACCAGCCGCGGTTCGGGAAGGACCTGATCAAAGCCAAGGTCGCCGCATCCATCGCGCACCTCTACCGCCGCCCCCGCGTGTGGCTTGAGGGCTTTTACGGAAGCGGGTGGGGCACGACCTCCGCCGGCCTGGTCGATGCGACGTTCGCCAACTACGCGATGGGATTCAACCTGCTCGGCCTGCACGGCATGTACTACTCGACGCACGGCGGCTGGTGGGAATGGGCGCCGCCGGACAACACGTTCCGCATGCCCTACTGGCCGCACCTGCGCGGGTTCATGGACTGCCAGCAGCGGCTGGCCTACCTGCTCAGCCAGGGCGACCACCGCTGCGATGCGGCGATCCTCTATCCCGTCGCCCCGGTCGAGGCCGGCATGGGCGGGGCGGAGGCCGTGAAGACCGCCTTCGACACGGCGGCGCGGATCTACGAGAAGAGGATCGACTTCGACTTCATGGATTTCGAGTCGCTGGACCGCGCGAAAATCGCGGGCGCGGAACTTCACGTGTCCGGCGAGATCTACCGGGTCCTGATCCTGCCCGCCATGCGCGCGATCCGGCACTCGACGCTTGAGAAGGCCCTTGCGTTCCAGCGCGCCGGCGGACTGGTGCTGGCCGCGGGAGCCCTGCCCGAGGCCAGCGATCGCGCCGGGCGCGACGACCCCGAGGTCGCCGCGATGGTGAAGGAACTGTTCCCGGACGGACCCTGCGCCGATCCGGCCGCGCGGATCCCGTTCCGCGACTACGACGGCCCCGGCTTCTTCCTGCACCGCCGGATCGGACCGCGCGATGTCTACGCGATCTACGATGCGCCGCAGGGCGCGGAGTGCCGCTTCCGTGCGACCGGCCGTGTCGAGCTGTGGGATCCGTGGACGGGCGACAGCCGCCCGCTGCCCGTGGTGGAGCAGGACGGCACGCACACCCGCCTGAAACTGCCGCTATCGGGGACCGAGATGCAGATCGTCGTGTTCGCGCCGGG
>CAYRFK010000245.1:0-7420 GCA_964423465.1 uncultured Verrucomicrobiota bacterium
TGGATGTTCGGCGTTTGATGTTCGCCCGCCTTCCTCCGACCGACGCGGCGGGGGCGCCGCGTCTACGATGGCGACGAGATCCGTGCGATCCGTGAAATCTGTGGTTCGTCCGGCTCCGGCCCCGCCCGCTATTCGGTTGTCATATCCCTGCGACGAGTTCGTCCCAGCGTTTCTTCTGCAGCTCGATTTCCTTGCACCGCGCTTCGTTTTCCGGCTTGTCGCCGATCTCCAGTAGACAAGATCCGCTCCAGCCGACGCGCTTCAGGAAGGCGAGTTGTGTCTCGTAGAACTTCGCCTCGGTGTAGTTCGGCGCTGTGAGCTCGTGAACGTGGACCGTTCCGGCGAGGAAGGGGCGGACCTTCTCCAGATTGGCCGCGAGTCCCTCGCCCTGCGTGTCCCGGAAGTCGCTGTTGGGTATGATGCGGACCCCCGGCTCGCCGACGGCCTTGGCGATGGTCGCCAGATGCGGCAGCAGGCCGACGCTGCCGTGCGCTTCGAGCCGCAGTTCCACGCCGAGCGCCGCCGCCACGGGTGTCAGTTGCCGCAGCGCTCCGGCGATCTGCGCGAGCGTCTTCTCCTGGGGCACGTCCTTGTGGAAGTCGTTTGGGAAGACGCGGAGCCCCGGTGCCCCGAGGTCGGCGCAGAACTGCAGCAGTTCCTTCGTCCGTTCGACGGCTTTGCCGAGCGTGCCGGCGTCCGGCGAATCGAAGCGCTCGCCGCAGGCGACGCCGACCAGCCGGACCGGGCTGTCGGCGAAGCGTTTGGCCGCCTCCGTCCGCGCCGCCTTGGCGCTCGCGAGTTCGATGCCGTGCGCGAACTTCATGTCGGTCCGGAGTTCGACCCCGAACATGCCGAATCGCGGGAGGAACTCGATCAGCTCGGGAATCGTCCACTTGCTGCCGATCATGTAGGTCGTCAGCCCCAGCCTCACGCCCTTCGCGGCCTCGGCCGCGAAGGAAACGGGCGTCGCCATCGCGGCGGTCATGGACGCGCTCCGCGTCAGGAACTCTCGTCGTGTCATGGGGATCCTCCCGGGGTTGTCATACGCGGTCGGGAACTTCAAATCCCTTGCGGTAGTCCCGCTTGAGATGCCGGTTGGCCTCGTCGGCGAACGCGCCGGTGAACCGCTCGGCCGCCGGATCGAACTGCAGGAACGGCCCGAGCGTCGGAGGCGTCTTGCGGACGTCGATGCCGTTCGCCTCGAGGTGGGCGCTCATCCGCTCCCAGGCCCGGAGGAAGTCGGCGTTGAAGGCAACGCGTTCGCGGATCTGCTCCGGCGCGACCTCCTTGCCGAGCCGGTGCGAGATGTTGCCCAAGTGCACCAGGCCCGTCGAGACGTGGGCCTCGGCGATGTCGTAATACGGCATCGCCTCCCCGCCCCGCACGGCGTCGAAGAATGCGTTCCGGGGCGACTTCAGCGACGGAGCGAACTCCTGGACAAGCTTGCCGGTCTGGTCGTAGGCCTTGTTGCCCACCGTGCAACCGCCTTCGCATCGGACGGCCGTCGTGTATGCCTGACCGTGGAACACGTCCATGTCCTGCTGGCCCCAGGCGCCGTCCTTCCAGAGGCTGCGGTCCCGCGGCAGCGCCCTCATCTCGTAGATGATCGGCAGCGGCTCGTAGTCGAAGAACGTGAGCTGCGTGTTCGGCGTCTGGCCGTCGTCGTCGTAGCCGAAGCGCCCGCCGACGCTCAGCACGCTTCGCGGCATGCCCTTGCCGGCGATCTCGCGGGCGCCGTCCAGCAGGTGGATGCCCCAGTTGCCGAGCTCCCCGTTGCCGTAGTCCCAGTCCCAGTGCCAGTCGTAGTGCAGGTTCTGCCGCATGACCGGTTTCACCGGGGCCGGGCCGCACCAGAGGTCGTGGTCGAGCGTTGCGGGGATTGCGGTCGGCGCGGAGACCTTGCCGATGCTTGTCCGGGCGCCGTAGCGCACCGCATGGATATAGAGCGGCTTCCCGAGGTTTCCCTCGAGAGCGAAGCGGGCGGCTTCGCGGAATCCCGCCATCGAGCGGGTCAACGTCGCCGAGTACATCACCCGGCCGTACTTCCGGGCCGCCTCGATCATCTTCCGGCCTTCAAAGAGGTTGTGGCAGACCGGCTTCTGAACAAATACGTGCTTGCCCGCTTGCGCGGCGTGGATGCTGACCAGTGCGTGCCAGTGGTTCGGCGTCGTCACCCAGACGGCGTCGATGTCTTTCCGCTCAAGCAGCTTCCTGTAGTCGCTGTAGGTCTCCGGCTTCTCCTTGTGCGCGTCGCAGTCCTGAACCGCGAATGCGAGGTTGGCGGAGTCGACGTCGCAGAGCGCCGCGATGCGGACGCCGGGCACGGCGCGGCAGGCCTTCATGTCGTTCCGGCCCATACCGCCGATCTTGACCTTCGACCCCATGCCGATGAAGGCCACCCGGATGGCGTCGTTCGCACCCTGAGCGCGCAGATGTGTGGCGGCGGACAGCGTTGCCGCCGCGCCAACGGTCGTCCTCAGGAAGTCCCGGCGTTTCATATCGCTTCCTCGCCCCGCGTGCTGATTGCGATCAAGGGACACCGGCGTACGCGATCCGCGCCTTCAAGTCAATCGGGCTCGCGGTAGCTCGCCATCCATCAGGCCGGTCGTGGGGCAGGCACTCCTGACTGCCCGTTATCGCAGCATTCCCCCATTCGTTTGCCTTCCTCGGACGGGGCGGCGGAGATTACGATTACGAGCACGATTACGAGTAGGAGGGGAAGGCAGGGTATCGCTTTCGGATCTCCCACATCGTAATCGCAATCCTGATCGTAATCGTGATCGTCCGTTCCTTGCCTCTCAGAGGGCCAGCGACAGCCGGAGGCCCGCGTCGACGTCGGCCAGGAGCGATTCGTCGAGCCGCTTGATCCGTTCCGTCAGCAGGCGCTTGTCGACCGTCAGGATCTGCGAGACGTTGACGACCGATTCCTTGGACAATCCCGATGCCCGGGGTCTCATCCTCACGTTGCCCGGCGCGGAGGCGAGCGCGAGGTTCGACGTGATCGCCGCCACAACGGCCGTGCCGATGCGGCTTTCATTGAACGCGTTCGCCTGAATGACCAGGACCGGCCGCCGGCAGCCGGGTCTCGATCCGACCGGATCGGGAAGCGACGCCCACCAGATCTCGCCGCGGTTCATCCCCAGTCCTCCTTCGGAAGGGACGCGGCCTGCATTCTTCCGAGCATAGCGTCCAGATCGCCGGATTCCTTCGCGTATACCTCGTCGAGCTGGCGCGTGATCTCCTGCGGCATCCGGTCTTCAACGTACGTCCTCACCGCCTCGGCGTAGAGGGCGCTCCGGCTGAGGCGATGCCGCCTGGCGTACACTTCGGCATCAAGGAACACCGGGTCGGGTATCGATATGGCCGTCTTCATGCGGCAATAGTATAACTGTGGTTATACTCCGTCAAGCCGGCCGCGGGGGATTGAACATCCGGCATCGAACGGACGTCGGACGAGCACTCAACGTGGGAATGGCCCCGACACTCGACACCCGACACCGTCCACGCGACACCGACTTCCCTCGTCCCCCGACCCTCGCCCCTGGCCGGGAGGAAGGCAACGACCAAACGCCACGGCCATCGCGCCGGGCCATCCGTGGGGTCGGTGGCCTCCGTGGTTCTGTCCCCGCCTTGCATCACACGCGCAAGGCCCCGGCTGGATGTTGAGTCCGGACTTCGGTGTTGGATGTTCGATGTTCGGCGTTCGATGTTCACGCCCTCCTCCGGCCGGTTGCCGGTTGACTCGCCCCGGGCGGCGGGGCAGTGTGCCGGTCGGCGTTCCCGACGCGCGTCGGGGGGGCGGAGGATTGAATGCAGACCCGGGACCAGAGCCGTCAGAAAACCGCGGCGATGCCGTTCGGTGATCGGGAATGCAGTGATTCCCGATGCCGCGCCCTGCGCATCCTCCTGCCCGCGCTCACAGCCTGCGCGCTGTCCGCCGCCGCCGGCACCCGCGACCACCTGAAGCGGTCGCCGGAGTGGTTTGCCAGTCCGGAGGGCGCACGCATCACAGCCAACGTCCTCTCGTGGCAGTCCGAGGCCGGCAGCTGGCCCAAGAACATGGACCCGGCGGCCAAGCCCTACACGGGCGCCAACCGCGCGAAGGACATCCGGGGCACGTTCGACAACGGCGCCACCACCGACGAACTGCGGTTTCTGGCCCGCGCCTTCGCCGCCACCCGCGCCGTTCCGCTGCGTACGGCGGTCGAGCGCGGCGAGGATCACATCCTGAAGGCGCAGTACCCGACCGGCGGCTGGCCCCAGTTCTTCCCGCCCGGGACGCAGTATCACCGGCACATCACCTTCAACGATGGGGCGATGGTGCGCGTGCTGGAGTTTGTGCGCGAGGTGTCGGCCGACCCGTCGTTCGCGTTCCTCGATCCTGCCCGCCGGGAGGCCTGCGGCGACGCCTTTGCGCGCGGAGTCGCCTGCATCCTCCGTTGCCAGGTCGTACAGGACGGCGTGTCCACCGCGTGGTGCGCGCAGCACGACGAGGTCACGCTGGAGCCGCGGACGGGCCGCAGCTACGAACTGCCCTCGCTCAGCGGGTCGGAGTCGGTGGGCATCGTCCGGTTGCTGATGAGCCTCGATGGTCCGTCGCCCGAGGTCGTGCGTGCGGTCGATGCCGCGGTGGCGTGGTTCCGGCGCGCCCAGCTCAAGGGCATCCGCGTGGAGAAGGTCGGCGACGACCGCGTCGTCGTGCAGGACCCCGCGGCGCCGCCGCTGTGGGCTCGCTTCTACGAACTCGGCACGGGCCGGCCCCTGTTCGTGGACCGCGACGGCGTGCCGAAGTATGCGTTGGCCGACATCGGCCCCGAGCGGCGCAACGGCTACGCGTGGCTCGGCAACTGGCCCGCCGCGCTGCTGGAGCGCGAGTACCCGGCATGGAAGGCGCGGCAGCCGTGAACGGCGGATGTCGGCATCAGAGCTCTATGCCGACCCACGGGACCAAGATCTTCATCTCGCAGGCCCACGGGTGGTTCTCGGATATCTGCCGGCCCTTGTTCACGAACGCAGAACAAGCACGGATTCTGTGTCGTTCGAGAGAAACGAACGAACGTCATTCCTTCTGGACATGAGAAACCGGGCGATGTGACCGGTCGGCGCATTGCCCATTTGGACATGAATGACCTTGGGCGGATGCCCGCAAATCATGGCGCGATGGAGGAAGTCCGAGTCCTTACTGATCACCGCGAAGCCATGATTCCGAGCATATCGCCAGATCCTGATATCAGTCGCACCGGCAAGTCCGACCTGTGTGACATGACGGACGCCCCGGAATGCCGGAGAGAGCAGTGGCACGAGACGACGTGACAGGTTCTGATCCAGCAGAAGTTTCACGCGACAGCCATGGCGAGGCGTCGTTCACGGTCGGCGGCGAAGGCCAGGCATGCGTGAATGTCCGCACGCGAAAGCTCCGGAAAATCCTCAATGATCGCCGTCTCCGTCATTCCGGATGCGAGATACTCCAGTATATCCGTGACGGTCATGCGAGTCCCGCGAATGCAGGGCTTCCCGCTGCGAACGGCGGGGTCGATTGCAATGCGGCGTGAGTAGTTCATGTGCGAATGCTACGCGACTCGCTCCGGGTTATCAATCATCGGGAAGCCGATGCCCGCATCATTCGCCCGCTCCCGATCCGTCTGCTATGTTCGATGTGGCACTGGATCCGGCGGCCGGGTTCCGAAGGGATGAAGAATGAGGGATGAACGATGAAACCGAGCAGCCTTCGATCACTGCTCTTTGCGCCTCTGCGTCTCCTTGTGATCCTCCAGTCCGAACCTGCGAACCTCCGAACCTTGGAACCTCCCAACCCGTGAACTCCCGAGCCTTGGAAATCCTGCGGCGGTTGATGGCGGTGGCCGTGGCGCCGCTGCTGCTCGCGGCGGCGGGCTGCGTGGACGGAACGGCGACGCTGCGCGTGGCGCGCGACGGCAGCGGGACGATCGATCTGCGGGCCGTCGCTCCGGCGGATGCGGCGGCCAGGATTCAGGGTGCGAGCCTCCTGATGACGGCGATGGGCGCGGGCGGGACGGACCTGCTGAAACTGTTCACACCGACGGACGCCTCGACGCTGGTGGATCGCAAGTCACTCGAGCAGTTTGCGCGTGAACTGGGGCCGCAGGTGCGGCTGGTTTCCGTCGAACGGATCGCAGCCCGGGGCGCCTCGGGCTTCACTGCGCGCTACGCCTTTCCGGACATTCGCGGTGTGAGGTGGACGATCCCGCCCGCCGGGGGAGGGAAGGGGAACGGCGGCGGTCTGACGTTCGACTTCGTGAAGGGGCAGTCCCCGCTGCTCAAGGTCATGCCCTCGGGCGCAGGCCGGGCCGCGCCCGCCGTCGCACCGGCGAAGCCCTCGATGCTTCTGGACTCCGCCATGGCGACGCTGTTCGAGGGCTTCCGCATGTCAGCCGTGCTGCGGGTGGAGGGTGAGGTCCTGCGCTCCAATGCGGCGGTTCGCGACCGCGCCGCCGTCACGCTGCTGTCGCTGAACGCCGCCGCGATGCAGGGCCGCGACCTGTGGGCACTGCTCGGCCTGCGCACGATGTCCGACGCCGCGGCGCTCTACCGCCGCGCGCCTGCCGGCGTGAAGATGCAGGATCCGACGCAGCCTATGATGATCGTGTTCCGCTGAGATTCACGGTTCACAGTTCACGGTTCACGGTTGAACCCTGAACCTTGAACCCTACCCGTGAGCCTCACGCGGGCGGGATTGCCGGCTTCGCCGTCCGCAGGGCGGTCAGCGCATTCAGGGCGGCCTCCTGCTCGGCCGTCTTCTTGTTGCGGCCGCAGCCGAGGCCCTTGACCTCGCCGGCCACGCGGGCCTCGATCCGGAACTCGCGACTGTGGAGGGGGCCGTCCTCGGCGGCGATCACGTAGGCAGGGGCGCCGAGCTTGTGGCTCTGGCACCACTCCAGGAGGTCGCCCTTGGGGTTCTCGCCGGCGGGGTGGCACTGCGCGGACAGCATCCGCGGGAGCATGCACTTGTCGAAGACCCGGGCGGCGGCCTTGAGCCCGCCGTCGAGGTAGACCGCGCCGAGGATCGCCTCGACCGCGTCTTCCAGCATCCGGTCACGGTGCTTGCCGCCGCACTTGTGCTCGCCCCGCCCCAGGCGCATCTGCTCGCCGAGGTCCATCGCCCGACCGACGGCCGCCAGCGCGGCGGCGCTGGTGATCGCGGCGCGGCGCTTGGTCAGTTCTCCTTCGTCGAGGTCGGGACATTCCCCGTACAGCCATCCCGCCGTCACCAGACCGAGTACGGCGTCGCCGAGGAACTCCAGCCGCTGGTTGTCCGTTTCGATGCCCGGCGTTTCGTGCCGGAACGACCGGTGCGTCAGGGCGGATTCGAGGATGGAACGGTCGCGGAAACGGTAGAAGAGTTTCTTTTCGAGTTCGCGGTACGGATTGCGTCCGAACATGC
>CAYRFK010000246.1:0-7385 GCA_964423465.1 uncultured Verrucomicrobiota bacterium
TTGGCGAAAAAATGAGGGGATCTCGACCCTTTTCGCCAGCGCCAAGGAGCACCACCTCATCGGCGGCGTCCAGCTCCTTCGCCATGGACTGCAGGTAGTCGTAGGTGAGGCCGTCGACGTGGATGATCTGGCCGGTCACCTTCTTCGTCAGGGGGCCGAGCAGGAAGACGACCATGTTGGCCACCTCATCCTTGTCGGCCTCGACATCCCATGGCAGCGGGCTGACCGAGCGCCAGATCTTGTGGAGCTTGTTGAATCCGGGGATCTTGGACGCGGCCTTGCTGTGCAGGGGGCCTGCGGATACGGCGTTCACGCGGATCAGGTCGCGCCCGTGACGTCGTGCGAGCGCGCGAACCAGCGCCTCCAGCGCGGCCTTGTTGACGCCCATCCAGTTGTAGTAGGCGTAGGCGCGGGCGGCATCGAAGGTCAGTGCGATCAGCGAGCCGCCATCCGGCATGGTGGGCTTGGCGTAGAAGGCAACGCGCGCCAGCGAGGCGCAGCTGATGTGGTAGGCCATCTTGAGGTCGTCGATGGCGCCCGTATGAAACTCCTCCCCGAGGCAGGTGCGGGGATTGGCGTACGCGATGGAATGCACGACGCCCGCAACCGGCCCCATGCCGGCAAAGAGCGCCGCGATCTGATCGTCCACCGTCACATCGCAGTAGCGGATGTCGAGGCGTGCGATCTCGTCGGCCGGAAGCCGCCGGTCCGAGCGGTCGAGGAAGATGCTCTTCATGCGCTCGTTCTGCACCGTGTAGATAACGCGGCCGCCCAGTTCCCCGATCCGGCGGCCGATCGCGTAGGCGATCGAATCGGAATCCAGCAACCCCATCACGACGTATGTCTTGCCTGTCTCAATCATGTGGAAATATCCTCCAGCGCGAAACACCATGAAATTACAGTACAATCAATGGATTGCAAATCGCGGCCGGGAGGCATGGCCCGGCTTGTCCACGGGTGGGAGGCCGCACCCGTAGCCGGGGCTTGCCTCGTCCGGCCCGCGGAACGCAGACTGTGTCGTGACGCAACAATCATGTGGAGATCGCAGATGGAATCATCCGCCACCTCAGCCGCCGCCCTTGTCGTGATGCTGGCCGGCGCCGCGACAGCATCACCCGCGCTTGCGCCCTGGCCGGCCCGTCTCGTGGAGAAGCCCGGAGACGTCCGGCTGGAGACCCACATGGGGCGCCTGACCTCGAAGGAGTTCTCCGGACGGCCGATCAACACGGATCCGATCCTCGCGGGTCGATGGAAGACCGGCGACACGGGCCCCGAGTTGCGCGTCAAGGAATGGGACATCTCATCGGTCTCAACCGCCGCCGGTCCGGTTCGGGTTGTGTTTCGATTTCTCTCCGGAGCTAACCGCCTGAACATCGAGTGGGTTGAGGTTGTGGTCGGCGACAAGACGGTTGCCCGCGACGAGCATCCGGGCGTCGCGGGGGCGAAGAGCCAGCGTAACGCGTACACCGTCGCGATTCCCGCAGCCGGATCCGGCCGAATCCTGCTCCGGGCGCTGATCCGCAGCGACGGAGGGTCCGACTCCAACGGCGAGGTTCTTCTCGAGCCGGCACGGTAGCCGGCCCGGCTTGCCCGTCGCGGGCTCCTTTCCCCCGCGCGAATTCGAGGTTATAGTCCGCCCAGCGATGCGAAGCGGAAGGGACCCGGGTGCATCGGGGAGCGTCACGATGATGGATCAGGATATTCGGCAATTGTGCTTTGAGGCCCTCCTCAGCCACACGCTCGACAATATCTACTTCAAGGATGCCGACAGCCGGTTCCTGCTGGTCAATCGAAGCATGGCCGACTGGTTTGGGCTTCCGGGCCCCGAGGCCTTCACCGGAAAGACCGACGCCGACCTCTTCGCCGCGAAGCATGCGGGGGAGGCTCTGGCCGACGAGCGATCCCTGATCGAGGGCCGGGTGGACATCGTCCGCAAGGAGGAACAGGAGACATGGCCCGACGGCCGGGTTACCTGGGTCTCCACGGTGAAGCGTCCGTTGATCGATGCCGGCGGCAGGGTGTTCGGCACCTTCGGCATCTCGCGCGACATCACGGCGCGCCGGACCGCCGAGGAGGCTCTGCTGCGGACCACGCGGCAGTACGAGGGCCTCGTCGCCATCGTCAACCGAAGCCCGGCCGTGGTCTTCCAATGGGGCGCCGATTCGAACTGGCCCGTCCAGTACGTCAGCGACAACGTTCGCCAGTTCGGCTACGACCCGGAGGCCCTGCGCTCGGGCTCCATCAACTACGCATCCTTTGTGCATCCGGAGGATATCGAATCCGTGCGCGACGGTCTCGAGAAGGCCATCGCGGACAACGCGGATCATTACACGCTCGGCTACCGCCTGCTGTGCAGGGACAACCGGATCCGCCACGTCGAGGAACTGGGGATCATCCGCCGCGAGGACGACGGACGCATCTCGAGCTACCAGGGGCTCGTCGTCGACGTCACCGAGCGCCACGAGGCCGAGGCGGAACTCGCCGACTACCGCACGCGGCTCGAGCAGATGGTTGGCGACCGGACGCGCGACCTGCAGATCATCAACCGGCGGCTCGAGGAGGAGAACGTGCGACGCCGCGCCTCCGAGGACGCCCTCAAGGAGAGCGAGCAGCGCTATCGTCATCTGCTCGGGACCGTCACCGACTACGTCTATACGGTCGAGCTTCGCGACGGACGGCCCGTCGCCACGCACCACGGCCCCGGCTGCCTCGCGGTGACCGGGTTCGCGCCGGAGGAATACGAGCGCAATCCGTTTCTCTGGTTCGACATGGTGGTTCCGGAGGACCGCGCCGAGGTGCTCCGCCAGTCGGCCCGCGTCCTTGAAACCGGCGACGCCCCCGCCCTGGAGCACCGCCTCCGGCGCAAGGACGGCACCCTGCGCTGGGTCCGGAGTTCCGTGGCCGCTCGCAGGGACGAGTCGGGCCGTCTCGCCGGCTACGACGGCCTCGTCAAGGACATCACCGAGCAACACGAGGCCCGCGAGGCCCGGTTGCAGGCCGAGCGTGAGACGATGCTGGCGCGTCAGCATGAGACCTTGGAGCGCGCCGACCGGCTCAGCTCCCTCGGCATCCTGGCGGCGGGCGTGGCTCACGAGGTCAACAACCCGCTGCAGGGCATGCTCAGCAATCTGGACGCCGTGCGGCGCGCACTGCCTGCGGAATTCACCCGCCTGAAGAATCTGGACATGGTCGAACGGGGCATCGAGAGCATCGCCTCGCTGGTCCAGCGCCTGCTGTGGATCGGTTCGGCGCCGGATGGGACGGTTGAAGGGGACTGCATCTTCGCCGACGCCATCGGCTATGTCACCGATCTCCTTCACGCGCAGTTCCAGAAGCGCAACGTGAAGATCTCCGTCCAAGCCCGCACGCTCCATGCGCGCCTTGCGATCCCCCGTCGCGAACTCGTGCAGGTCCTCATGAACCTCCTGATGAACGCACGCGACGCCATGCCCGACGGCGGCACCATCACGATCGGCTGCGACTGCGCCGGCGCCGGCGACTCCGCCGCGATCGCCATCCGCGACTCGGGCACCGGCATACCTCCCGACGTCCTGCCGCGCATTTTCTCGCCGTTCTTTACCACGAAGGGCGCGAAGGGAACCGGTCTCGGCCTCAATGTCGCCGAATCCCTGGTCCGCAACCGCCACGGCAGCATTGAAGTGCAGAGCGAGCCCGGTGAAGGATCGACGTTCACCATCCGCCTGCCCATGCTGCCGGAGGCGAGGAAGCCCTCATGAAATCTCACATCCTGATCGTCGATGACGACGAGATCGTCCTCACCGGGCTCGCGGGAAACCTCGAGGAACTGGGCTACCGGATCTCGACAGCCGGCTCGGCACGCGATGCGCTCGCGCAAATGGCCGACGATCCCGCGGATCTCGTCCTCACCGACCTCGTCATGGAGGAGATCGACGGACTCGGCCTGCTCCGGCGGCTGCGGGAAACGCATTCCGCCGTGCCCGTCATCGTCATCACCGGGCATGGCACCGCATCCAGCGCGCTGGATGCCATCCGGCAGGGCGCGGCCGACTACATCCAGAAGCCCGCCCGAACCGAGGACATCTCCCACCGCATCGACACCGTTCTGGCGGCTCAGCGGCTCCGGTCGAAGCTCGAGGCCGAACGGGAGTCCTCCCTCGCCCGCCGGGCGGTGCGCGCAACCCATGAGGTCCGCACCGAGCGGCTGGAGACGGCCCTCCAGTTCGCCCGCGGACTCGCCGCGGAGATCAAGCCTTTTGAAGGGTTGCTTGCCGCCCTTCCGCAGGCCGTGCTGGCATCCCTGCCCCCGGACCAGTCGCATCAGATCGACCATGTGGCCCAACTCATCCGCGAGATGTCGGAGATCGGAACGGGGTTCTCCTTCCGCCCGGAGCCCGTCAACCTCAACAACATCGTAACCTCGGCGCTCGACACGCCCTCCTTCCACGCCCTTCGCGATTCGCGCCCGCAGGTCATGGTCGATGCACGCCTCGCCGAGCCTCTGCCGCCCATCTCCGGCTCGCCGGCCCTGCTGCGGCAGGCGATCGTGACGCTCGCCTCCGCGTTCTTCCATCCGCTGGACGCGGGGGGGCGCCTCATACTCTCCACCGGCGCCGAGCGCCAAGTGGATCCCTGGGGGCACTTCATCCAGGGAGCGACCGGCAACTTCGCCTTCATCCGGATCCAGACGTCCTGCAAGTCCGACCCCGAGGAGATCGAACATCTCTTCGAGCCCTACGCAGCCTGCCGGTGCGCCGGGGGGACGCCCACGGGGCTGTCCCTGACCCGGATCGTCCTCTGCATGCGCGCGCACAAGGGGCTCATGCAGATCCAACCCGATCCGAACTCCGGCACCGACGTAAAGCTCCTATTCCCGGTCGTGCAAACGGCGGCACCCGAAGTTACGATCCTTGCCGATCCCTCCACCACGGGAACCCGCGTGCTGGTCGTGGATGATTCCGCCCATCACCGCGCCCATTCCGTGACGCTTCTCCGGGACCTTGGCTACTCCGCGGACGATTCCGCGAACTGTGCAACGGCCGTCGAACGCGCCGCCGCCGCGCAACAGCGATCCGCTCCGTACGACGCGATCCTCGTGGATCTTGTCCTCGGCGAGGAACTGGACGGCGTCGACGTCATGCGCCAGGTCCTTTCCGTCAATCCCGCCCACCGTGTGATCCTGATGGGGGGATTCGCCGACACCGCCCGCATCAGCGAAGCGCGCAAGGCGGGCGCCGTGGAGTACCTCCGCAAACCCCTCACGCGCCATGCTCTTGGCAAGGCGATGCACGCCGCGCTGCGCAAGGACGCTTGATCTTCTCCAGCGCCGGCCGATCCCTCGTGCGGCCCGCGCGGCCACGGGCGCCAAGAGAAAGGGCGCCCCGCGGGGCGCCCTCTCCTGGAATCATGGTGGACCGGATCAGATCTTCCGGAACTCCCACCCGGCACGGTACTTCTTGTCCACGAACTGCTGGAGCTCGGACATGCCGACGATCTTCAGATTCGCCGAGTCCCAACCGAACGTCTTGCCCTTGCCCGCCCGCAGGGACAGGTTGCCGAGCAGGACGAGCTCCGAGAACGGGGCGGAGTAGCTGAAGTTCGAGCGGGCGAAATCACGGGGCTTCTCACCGCGGCACGCCATGTGCCACTCGGTGAAATGGCCCGGCGAGCGCTCGATCGTCTCCTTCGGCTTGCCGATCTCCTGCATCTTCGCCTCGGGGATCAGCCGCGGGCTGTCGCCATAGTCGCCGCTGGAGAGCAGGCTGCACTTCTCGCCGACGAACAGCGCGCCGGTGTTCGGCAGCTTGCGGTCCGCCTCGAGATGCGCCGGGTGCTCGGGCTTCAGGCCGCCGTCGTACCAGAAAAAGTCGAACGCCGGCTGGCCGCCCTTCGCCGGGAAGTGGAAGCGCAGCTTCGAGGACTTCGGGAAGTTCCCCTCGGGCATGTCCCCGCACTCGAGCACCTCGACCTCCGTCGGCGCCGGCGGGTCCATCGCCCAGTAGACGCAGTCCATCGTGTGGCAGGCCATATCGGCCAGAGCGCCGCCGCCGAAATCCCACCAGCCGCGCCAGCTGAAGGAGTGATAGACGTCGCGTCCATCCGAGCCCTTGGCCTTGAACTTGCGCAGCGGAGCCGGACCGATCCAGCTATCCCAGTCCAATTCCGCCGGGATCGGATCCTCGCCCTCGGGCGTGCGGACGGGCTGCGGCCACACGGGACGGTTCGTCCAGCAATGGACCTCCTTCACCTTCCCGATCGCGCCCTGCTGGATCCACTCAACCATCAGCCGGTTGCCGTTGTTCGCGTGGCCCTGGTTGCCCATCTGCGTGACGAGCTTCGGGTACTTCTCATACGCCAGCTTCAGCTGCCGCGCCTCCCAGATCGTGTGCGTCAGGGGCTTCTGCGTGTAGACGTGCTTGCCGAGCTGCATCGCCAGGATCGTGGCCGGATAGTGATGGTGATCCGGCGTGCCGACCATGACCGCGTCGAAGTTCTTCGCCTCGGCTTCGAACATCTTCCGGTAATCCTGGTAGCCCTTCGCCTGGGGCCAGTTCTTCGCGGCGTTCTCGTAGCGGCGGGTGTCGACATCGCAGTAACACGGGCAGGCGACGCCCTCCTTGTGGGCCATGCCCGTATGGCTTCCCCCGATGCCCCCGACACCGATGAAGGCCACGCGCAGCTTCTGCTCGCTGGCCTGGCCGCGCAGGATCGACGGCGCCCCGAATGCGGCGACGGCCGCAACGGTGCCGGTGGTGCGCATGAAACTCCGACGGCTGATCCGATCGCTCATGGTCTCTCCCGGGTTCGTTCTTCCCCGCCCGCCCCGGTCCCCCCGGCGCGGACTGCATTTCGAATTCGGCCATCTTGCCCGACCGGCCCGGCGGATGCAATCGCGCGCTGCGCCGTGCGCAGCCGGAGCCGGACCGTGTCCGGTCACCATGCCCCCTACTTCACCTCATCGCGCTGGTCCGCGGGCGCGGCGCACACCACGCAGGAGGCGGCCGGCGACTCGTCGTCCGTGAATCCGCAACCACGGCACACAAAAAACGTCTTGGCCCCGCCCTTCCAGTAGTCAGGGTAGGCTTCGGCGGACTTGAAATACTTGGCATGCTGCGACTCGGTTGCGATGGCGGCCTTGAAGATGGACAACGCCCCCTTGTTGCCATCGGCCTCGGCCCGGACGGCGCAGGGACGATACACCGAGTACCGCTCGAAGTCCTCGCGATCGAGTGCGGCCTTCAGATTCTCCTTGGTGGCGCCAACCGCCGCGCCCTTGATCTGGGCCTTCGGCGCACCGCCCAGACTGGTGATCTCTTTCGCGAGGCGAGCCGCGTGAATCCCGTCCGACCGTGCCGCGGCACGGAACAGGCTGGCAACCTTGCCGAACCCCTCCGTCTCAGCCTTCA
>CAYRFK010000247.1:0-7277 GCA_964423465.1 uncultured Verrucomicrobiota bacterium
TATCGGTGCCATGGACTCCCTGCAGTTCACGGTCAACTGAATCGTTCCGGCTAAGGGGCTTCGTAAATCAATCTGTCTCCTTGGCGGACGGATTGAACCGTCTTGCCTGTCGGATCCAGCGTAAACGTGTAAGTCTCGTGTTTCGAGAGTGTAGCGGGGCCATTGGACACCGGCGGCAGACCCCATGGAATTCGATACCGCGTTGTCCCGTGAGGTACGATCAAGAACTGTTCTTCGGCGTCAGCCCGGCCGCCGTCGCGGGTGGTAACGATGAGATCCGGACGAGGCTCATACTCAAAGTCCGGTTTGCACGTGACCGCAATTTTGCCAGTGCCGCTACGACAGCCCGAGAGGAATGCACACAAGATCAGGAATGCCGCAATGCGTTTCATGATTCTTGCTTCCAACCAGTATGCCACGACCCGTCGCCTCTCCGACTTCGTGTCGTTCCGGTCTCGTTTCCCGCCCCCCATCAGTGCACCTTGCAGAGGATGCTGCGCCCGTCGCCGGACGGGTTCAAGCGGTTTCATGCTTCATCCCGGGATCCGTCGTTCGGCCGCCGGGGCCGGCGGCCCTCCCGGCGCTGAGAGATGAAGGGTGAGACTTGAAAGGTAGCGGACTGGCCCCATTCGCTTGCCCCCATTCGTTTGCCATTCGCCGGCCATCCCGCGCATCCTGTGATCCTGTCCGCCCAAGGCGTCCGGGGGCGCCGAGTCTCGATGGGCGGACGAGGACCGGCCGGGCGTCTGGCGCTTGCCGCTTGGGATTTCGTGCTTCCCGTCCGCGGGCCTCAGGGTGCGGTCGAGTGGATCGTGAAGTAGTCGATCTCGCCGCCGAAGAAGTCGCCGGCTTCATTGCGGCCGATCTTGCAGCGGTCGGCGACGGTCATCTCGGGGACGAGGCCGAAGTCCGCCTTCTCGTCGACAACCTTGCCGTCCACTTTCAGCACCGCCCGCTCGCGGGAGAGGGCGACCTCGATCTCGAGCCAGACGCCCGGATCGAGACGGGGGCCGATCAGCGCCCGCACGGTCTTCCCAACGGACAGCGCCAGGGCGAGACGTCCGTCGCGGCCCGCACCGAGACGGAGGGCGTCGCCGGTGGCGGAGTTGCTGAACTCCAGGATCGGGCCCCGGCCACTCGCAGCGGGCTTCACGCGGAGCCGGTAGGTCACCGCCTGGAAGTCGGCCACGTCCTTCGGCAGCTCGACGAACGCGCGGGAGCCGTCCAGCGACAGGACGCCGTCCTTCACCGCGGCGCCGCCGGCGAGATAGCCCCACGTCACGCCGAAGTCGTCCGCCGCCATCCAGGGATGGGGCGTATTGAACTGCATGTCGAGATAGAGCCCGGCGAAGTCGTTGGTGGTCTCGCCGGCGTTCTGTCCAACGCCCCAGCTCCACGTGAGCCATCGGCCGCCCGTGAGGCTGTTGCCCTTCGCGTACATGCCGTCGACCATCGGGGAGCCCTTGACCTCGCCGAAGCTGACGGCCATGCCCTTGAGCACCGCCCGGTCCCGGCACTCCTTGCCCTCCTGCTGCGCGAACTCCAGCACCTTCGCGAAATCGCCGATCTTCGCGCCGCGGTTGATCCGGGCGTGGTCCCGCACGCGCGCACGCCCGGAGACGACCGACTTCTCCTCGACCCGCGCGAAGCCGTCGACCACGGCGTCGTCCTGCACGGTCGCGTCCTGAACGACGGCGCGCTCCAGAATCCGTGCGTTGCCCAGCACCTGCGAGGTCCCCAGCACGTGGGCGTCCCGCGCCACGAAAGCCGTCGGCGCGACCGTCGCGGTGCGCGCGACGAAGCCCCCGCCGTTCGGATGGGGCGCGCCGTCCACGCCCGCGGGCTTCTCGAAGAGCGTCGGCGCCGCCGGCTCACACCCGGACAGGCGGACCTTGTACGGGAAGGGCTCGTACTCGAACGACCGGAAGTCTCCGACCATGTCGACGGGCAGGATCTTCGTCGGGATCGCCGCAACCACGAGAAAGAGTTCGCGCGAGCCCGCGGGGATCGCGAAGGACAGCGGCCGGCCGGGCGCGCCGATGTCGCTGTAGGTCGGCGCCCGGTTCGAGTCGACGCTGACCAGGCCCATCCGCCAGTCGCCGCCGCGCGCGGGATTCACGTAGCCGGCCAGTTCGACCGCGACGCGGCCGGCGCGGGGCTTCACCGTCAGCGGACAGAGGTTCCACCCCAGTTGCAACGGCGCCTGCGCGCGCGGCACGCGCCAGGTCGCCGCCTCGTGGGGGACGGGCTGCAGGTAGACGTGCGCGAAGCGGAGGATGTCCGCCCGTGCCCCCTCGGCGTCCTTCCGGTAGCGGTTCTCCGCGGCGGGCACGCCGTCGTTTCCGTACGGCGTGTTGCCGGGCTCGCCGCGCGGGGCCTCGGCGAACGTGACGTAGTCCCACGTGACGTTGCGCATCGCCATCCGGATGTACTCCCGCGCCAGGTCGGTTTCGGGATACGGATTCAGGCGGCTGAAGGTGAGAAAGGGGTACGGATTCTTCTCCGCGGTCCCGTTCGTGCCCGTGGCGCCGTCGTACCACAGGCGCGAGACGAACATCGGGCCGAACGCCGGCGACTGCGCCAGGTGCTCGAAGAAGATCCGGTCATGGTAGAAGTTGCGTCCGTTGGCGGGCGGGAAGCATGAGACGCGCGTGACACACGAAGGCGGCAGGGTCTGGTAGATGCCGTTGTAGGTCTGCGGGAAGTTGGCGTGCGCCTCCCAGAAATTCCCTTGGATGCCGCCGCCCGTCTGGGCCTGGAGCCCGTGCACCAGTTCGTGGGGGTTGAGGTGGCCGGCGTACTGGCATGCCCAGCCGAAGTCATCGTTGCAGCCCATCCAGCTTCCATCCGTGTCCTGGATCGCGTGCGTGTACTTGATGCCGTCCCCGCGCTTCTCCGGCCGGCGCGACACGTGGGAACTCCGCAGCGCGAGCCGCTCCGTGTAGGTCGTGAGCAGCAACTCGCCCCACGCGTACATGCCGGGCACACGCTTCCGGTATTCCTCCCACTCCTGCGGCTTCTCCTTCCACGCCGCCTCGCGCTTCCGGTCCACGGCGTGCCGGAAGCTGCCCTTCGTCTCGCGGACGAGATACTTCTCCGCGTCCTTCTCCGGCGCGTACCAGTCGTGCAGTTCCGTCCCGAGAAGCGGACCGCCGCGGAAATTGTGGAGCACCTGCTCGACGGTCATGGCGCGGTCGTGCAGGCGGACGGCGATCAGGGAGCCGCGGAACGAGGGCCGGACCGCCGACTCGCCGCCGAGGACCGGGCGGTGCCCGGATGCGATCGCGAACCGCCGCGGCCCGCCGCCGAGCTTCGCGCCGTTGAGGTACCACGTCTCGCCGTTCCCGTCCGCCACGAGCGACAGATGGGCGGGCTGCGGGGAGGGCGTGAAGCCGTCCGGGATGCGGACCGTTCCCGATGCCGCCCGGCCGTCGGCCGATTGCCATCCCATGATCGCGTCGCCCCGTGTTCCCCGCTCGCTGATGAACCAGACCTCCACGGAACAGGGCGCCGCGCCGGTCAGGGCCGGCTCGATCGGGAAGTCACCCTTCAGCGCCTGCCGGCCGTCGAACTGCGCCAACTGCAGGTCGCCGAGTCTCGCGGCGTGCGGATAGCGCGTGTCGCGTTCGCGCCACGGCACGTCAAAGCCGAAACTGCCGAAGGTGCCGCCGACCGGCGAGAAGGGGTTGCCGCCGGAGTAGCCGCAGTTGTACCAGTTGAGGACCGTGTCCTTCTCGTAGGTGCGGGCCATCATGAACCGCGTGTGCAGGTCGATCGACAGTCGCCCCGCGACGGTCAGTTGCCCGACCGCCTCGCCGGTCACCAGCGAGACCTGCTTCGGACACTGCCCCCACGCCGCCGTCGCAGCAAGGACCACCCAGCCCGCCCACAACCCCATTTGCATCGCGTCATTCTCCCCGTACGGTTCGCTGTCTTCAATCCCGCGTCGGCGGAGCGCGATAGGTGCGGATGCCGAACACCGCGCCAATCTCATTTCCACCCGTCGCCTCGAAACGCACCGTCACCTTCTTCTTCCCCCGCACGACATCCGCCGGCAGGGCGTGGGTGACATCGAAAAACACGAGCCCTTGCCGCCCGGGAATCGTCTGCTCGCCCAGCGCGAAACCATCGACGGCGACCGTGAACGTGCGCGGACGCCATTCGTCCCGGTAGTAGGTGATCGCCAGGCTTATCGGCGCGGCCTCGTCAACGGGCAGGTCGAATGAGAACCATTTCTTCCCGCGGCGGCACGGGCGGCCCGCCACGCGGTCGGGCCAGGTCTCCTCGCCCTGCTGCTGGCAGTCGCGCTCCGGCTGCATCTCGCCGGGCTGCGCGAATCCGACCGTGGCCGCCGCCAGCGCGTCCAAGCGCTTCTGCTCCGCGACGTGGCGGGCCTCCTCCACGGTCCATTCGTCGGGCGTGAAGATGTCCCAGTAGATTCCGTACGTCCGGTGGTGCAGCCGGTGGAAGGGATGGAAGGTCACGTCGTGCGGCCGGCCGATTCCGTCCGTGACGAACGTCCCCGCCGCGCCGCCGGGAACGGGCTTGAGCCACGAGGCGACGTCGCGCCCGGGTCCGGCAACCAGGACCGGTACCGCACCCGGCCGCCAGGATTCGAGCCGGTTCTCTTCGCCCAGGTCGCCCGCGAGGACCAGCGGCCCCCACAGAATCGCCGCGCGGTTCGGACGGTCAGGCGTCGGTTCGAGCCGGAGGCGTTTCGGCAGGGCGACCTTCACGCGGTCGCCGTCCTTCCAGGTGCGCGAGAGCGTGACCCATCCGTCCGGGGCCTCGACGGATTCCGGCCGGCCGTTGACGCTCACGGCGAAGTCGGGCGCGGTCCAGGTGGGCTTCGGGAACGAGAACGCGAAGGCCGTGTCCGCGTCCATGGAGAACGTGAACTCGACCGTCTCCCCCAGCGGAAAGTCCGTTGCCTGCCGCACCCTCACGCCCCGCGCCTTCCACACGGCCTTCGAGTCCGCGAAGAGCGTCACGCGCAGCTGGCGGTCCGCGGCGTGGTAGATGCCGTCGCCGTGCAGCGCATGGCTTTCCATCCCGCTGCCCACGCAGCAGGTGAAGGACTCCCGCATGTCCGCGTACTCGCGCTGCACGCCGCGGCCGACGGGCACCATGTAGCAGGTCTGTCCCGTTCCGGGGGAGACGGAGGCGAGGACGTGGTTGTACAGCGCGCGCTCCTGAAAGGCCGCGTACTTCGCCTCCGGCCGCAGCGAGAAGAGCCGCCGCGTCAGCTTCAGCATATTATAGACGTTGCAGGACTCGCAGGTGCGGCCGTCCACGCGGTCGCCCCACCGGTCGGGCTCGCCGAAGTACTCGTCCTTCCCGTGCCCTCCGGTCGCGTACGAATGATGAAGGACGACGCGATCCCAGAAGAACGCCGCCGCGGCGAGATCCTCCTCCGCCCCCGTTTCGAAATGGCGCGCGAGGGAGCCGAGCAGCTTCGGGATCTGCGTGTTGCCGTGCGTGCCGGCCAGTTCGTCCCGTCCGGCCTTCAGCGGATCGAGGATCCGGCGGTGCTCGAACTTGAAGGACAGCCGGAGCCATCGTTTGTCGCGGGTGTCCGCGTAGAGGCCCGCGAAGACCTCGTTCATGCCGCCGAACTCGGTCTGGAGCATCCGCTGGATCTGCTCGTCGTTCAGATCCTTCAGGATGCCCTCGCACCAGGCGGCGAACGCGGTCTCCAGCTTCAGGGCCTTGGGATTGCCCGCGAAGCGGTGGGCATCCCGGAGGCCGGCGAACAGCTTATGGAGGGTGTAGAACGGCGCCCACTGGCCGTTGAGGTCGAAGCCGCCGGACCGGATATCCCCCTTCGCCAGCTGCGCGAACATCTCCTGTCCGCCCTCGAGGGCGCCCAGATAGCCGTTCCCGTTCCGGGCCTGCACCTCCTCGAGCTGATCGACGATGGTGTCGGCGCGTTCCTTGAACCGCGCGTCCCCCGTGGCGGCATACATCAGGCTCACGGCGGAAAGGTAGTGGCCGCAGATATGGCCGGTCAGGTTGCGCCCGTCGCCGTCCCACCCGCCGTAGCCCGGCGCCTTCGGCTCCAGCCCCGCGCGCTTGCGGAAGAACGCCAGCATGCGGTCCGGCTCCAGCGACAACAGGTAGGCCGCGTTCTTGTCCTGCGCCTGCTTGAGCGGCCCGCCCGTCAGGCGGACATCGCCCGGCGGAAGCGCCCGGAACCGAAGCTCCGTCCTCTCGGCGGCGCAGGCGGCGGCAAGGGCGGCCGACGAGAGAAGAATCATGGGCATACGCACGCTTTGGGTTCCCCGGATGCCCCGCGATCACCGTTCGCGGGCAGCGGCCGATGGTAGACGATGGCCGGCTGCGGGGACAGAGAAACTGCCGCCCCGCCCCTGTCCCCCATCCGGAGCGCCGCGTAGCGCCGGTATCCGACCGGCGCAACCGTGCGTCCTGAATCAACTCCTGCGCCCGACAGATTCGGGCGCCACGATGACCGGGCTGTGGGGACAGAGAAGCCGACGGAGGCGATCAGCCCGGCCGCGCGCCTCGTGCGTCCAATCATTGGAACTCATTGCCCGCCAACGGTCCAAGGTCCGGACGATGCGTGCGCATCAGCTTCTCTGTCCCCTTCCAACTGCGTAGAATCCCCTAACAACAACGCCCGCCATCGTGGCGGGCGCGCAGCAGGCTCAGTTCAACACAGGACTTCACGGCTCGCTATCGCGATCCGTGAGAGTCCTTAGTCTGTTGGGCTCCTCAGTTCACGAACGTTGCCTTCACGCGCTTCGAGACGCGGAAATACGGAATCCAAATTGCCGCGCCAATCACGCTCTTGACAAGAGCCTTCCCGGATTCAATCGCGAACGGTTCAGCGTCGGCTCCGAGTTCGATCACGAGTAGAATGCCCTGCGAAACTAGTTGCACGATATACAGGGCGATCATGATGGATGGGGCGTTGCTCTTCTTCCCAAAGAACCGCGTCGCCGCGTAAATGAAGAAAACGAGCATCCCCAGACCAACGACTATTTCTAGTGCGTGGATTCCACCGTATCCGGCGTTCGACACTTCCGACCAAAGTCCGAGGGACATGACCAAGCCGACGACCATAATGATCGGGGCAAGGACAAGTCCTATTGCTGGTAGAATCAACCAGCCTCCGATACCCACGAGTTTCTGATCTACAACCGCGCCACCGTTCTGCGCATCATTCATTGCTTCATCTCCTCTTGTTTGTGTTGCCCAACGTTGCCGTTGAAGGTGCGAGGCCCGCAGGGCCGAGCTACCTTCCGACGGCTGGTTCT
>CAYRFK010000248.1:0-7226 GCA_964423465.1 uncultured Verrucomicrobiota bacterium
ACTTCCGCTCCGCGCGATGGGAGTGTGCTCAACCACGCACCGGCCGAAAGTAACAGCGTGAGGATGATTCCATTATTCATTGGTGTCTTTCCGGTTGATGACTTCGAGCGTCGGCAACGGCTGGTCCACGGCGTCTTTCACTTGGTCCAACGACAGGCCCGGCGGCCCGAAGTGAAACCGGCGCCGAATCACCATGTAGTCGCCCGGCTCGCCCTTCGGCACGGTCTGCGGATACGGGCCGTACAGCGGGCCGCTGGCGCCGTAGGCGAAGGCGCCCGTATCGGGGAAGCTCGTATCCCGGGTGAAGTAACACGGATCCTTCACATCGAAGTAGCGCGAACTCCGCGGCAGATCAGGGATGTTGGTGTCGAGGCAGTGCTCGATCAACAGCGAGCCCGGCGGGCCGGTGATGAATTGCCATTTCAATTCGCCCGTCCGCACCCCGTCGGGCTGGCCGTCAATGGTCACGCCCTGTTCGTTGAGGTTGTCGTAGTAGGTCATGCCGATGGCGTTGGTCGAGAAGTTCATCCCAAACCACAACGCCGGTCCCTTGTGGATGATCCAGTGCCGGGCGGCTTCGACCAGCCGCGGGTAGAAAATCCATTCGTCGTAGCCTAGGCTGGCCGACCATTCCAGTTGCCGCAGGCGGATGGCGCGGACTGGCCCGACGATGTCGGCCAGGATCCGATTGCCGATCGAGACGAGATACGTTTGCAGCCGCATGCCCGAGCCGTAGTAGAACTTGTCGTGTTCGAGAATGTTGTCGCCGCTCGCACCCGCGCTCACGATCCTCAGTTCGCCGAGCCGGTTCCGGGCGTCGAACCGCACCTGATAATCCTCGCCGCGCGCGACGCTGTCCTCGCTGGGCAAAGGCGGGAGTTGGTAGCTGACTTTGTTCTCCTTGCGGTGCGGGATGAACCGGTAACTGCTGATTTCCGGCGTGAGTTGTTCCCAGCGCGGCCGGTCTTCCGGTGCGATGAGGCTGTGGAATTGGTAGTCCACCGGTTTTCGGCCCGCGCCGGGCTTCAGTTCACCGGCGCTTTGGAACAGCGACAACCAGCGTGGCGGTTGTCCTTCCTGCGTCGCTTTCAGATCAACCCGCGATCTCGGCACAACGCCCGCCGGATCAGTCGCCGCCGCACTGGCAGGATCGCCGAACTCTTCGTAAAGCAGTGCGATCTCGTCCTGCTCAACGAGTGTTGCCCCGCCCGGCCCGGCCGCATTCTTCGGGTCGGCGAAGATGTAATGGGAAGGCCACCGCGCCTTCAGCGGCACGGCGGGGTTACTGCCTCCTTGGCCTTTCGGGGCCAGAACTTTCTGGTCCACCTGCACCGGCACCTGCACCCATGTCCCCGCGCGCCACGCAAACCCAACGATGCGGTCCGGTGCCGTCCCCAACAGCGCGGCCACGTCCTTGCCCGTGACGACCACCGGGCAGGATGTCCGGAAATCCTGGTTCACACTGCCGCCCCACGCGAAGCGTTCCTGAACGAGTCCGCCGGCCAGCACGATGATGATGGCTAGCCGGTTCATCGGCCACCGCCAATCCGGTAGAGGTTCTCGCAGCCGCGCAGGATGCGGTCGTTGCCGACGAACCACGGCTGGCTCCGCGTCGCTTCCAACCGATTGCGCGCCAACTCCTGATAAGACTGGCCGGCTTCAACTGCGACCGTGACCCCGTCTTTCGCAGGGGTGATTTGGAGATTGGCGAATGTTGCTGATGTCTGTAGCCCGCTGTCGTCCCACAGCCATCTGATTGGGGCACACTTCATGAGTGAATCGCCTGCGGGTCCTGCCAACTGTACGTGGAACCAAACACCGACGCCGTCAACATGACGGAACCGAGTGCGATGGCGATGAAAGGGTTCATGGTTGTCGATCGTGATGGGGAGCGAAACGGAGTCTTCTGATATCGTGCATCGATCATTTCACTTGGCCGATGTATTTGCCGGTCGTGCCTTTTGGGAAGTTCCTGTTGCTTTCCGTGATCTCGAAAGTGCCCTTCCTGAAGTTGAACTTGGCGACAAACATCGCGCTGCCGTTCCCGGTGGACATGAACTCGACGTGCGTGGCGTCAATCGCCCGGCAGGTGGCAAAGGGCCAGTTCTGGCCTGCGGGCGCCCACGGATTTCGGACCTTGCCGTCGGGCGAGATCACAAGTGACAGCGTCTTGCCCATGTGGACGAACTCCCACGCCGTGCCCAAGTGCTCCTTGGTTCTTTCGACGACTTTGGGTTTGCCGACACGCGCCCAGAACGCGAATGCCGGCGTGTCGTTGATCTTCGCCAGTTTCGTGAGGCTGGCGAGGATCTCGCCATCGCGCTCCTTCTGGAAATCGCAGCGGATCTCCGTCAACGGCATCCCCTCCAGCGGCGACAGGTCGGCGACCCTCGTGCGGTCGCACCACAGCGTGGTCAACGGCATCCCAGCCAGCGGCGCCAGATCGGCGACCAAAGAGTCGTTGCACGCAACCACGCTCAGCTTCATGGCGGCCAGTGGTTTCAGCGAGGCGACGCGGGTGCCACCGCAGCTCAACAGCGTCAAGGGCATCCCTTTGAGCGGTTCGAGGCTGGCGATCGGATTGCCGTGACACCACAGAGCAACCAAGGGCAGTCCGCTGAGCGGAGACAGATCGCCGAGGTCGCCTTCCGCGTTCTGCACCGTTGGCGCAATGGCAAGTTGCTTCAGTCCTTTCAGCGCCGCCACCGGCGAAATATCCGTAACCCCGACGGTCGAGAACGACAGTCCGGTGACGACGTTGCCTTGGATCGTGCACGCGACACGCCCGTCGAACCGCGGGTTGAGTTCCTTCAGTCTTGCGATGGTCCTGGCCAGTTGCTGTTCGGCCGGCAGCGCGGCGAGCTCCTTCATATAGGCGTCCGGTTCGACCCTCGGCCCCGGTGTCGAGACAACCTGAGTCGGAGCCGTTGAACTGCCGGCGGAGGCGGCGCACACCTCGATTCGATGAAAGACGGCGCGGTCCCAGGTGCTGAGTCCCAGCGCCGAATCGCGCGTCCTGGGGCCGAAGACGTCGCCGGAATCGCCTTTCCACTCGACCAGCATTTCGCCGTCGAGGTAACCGCGCACGACATGCTTGCGCACCTCGACCACGGTGACGTATTGCCGCCCGTTCACCAGTCCCCCGCGCCGGAACATGGTCGCGGGGCTCTTCGCAAACTGATACGCCGCAGCGGCGAAACCGAAGTTCTTCGGTTTTCCCCATCCGTCCAGGATCCAGCTGAAAGGGCGACCGCCCCGGATCAACCGCGCACTCACCATGCTGCCGCCACTCCCCGTCAGCCGGGTGAACACAATCCGCAGGTCATATTCCTCCGGCAGTGTGCAGGGGATTTCGATGCGGCTGCCTTTCGTGTCACCGGAATCCAACGCGCCGTTCACCAGCTTCCACTCGCCCTTCTTGGCGTGCGTGGCCGGGTCCACCAGCGCCAGCAGATTGACCGCGGTTTTCTCCGGCGCGGCCGGCGGGGGAACGGGCGTCCCGGCGGGAGCGGGTTTGGCCGCCGGTGTGGCCGGCGCGACGGCGGCAACCTTGGCGCCGCCGGCGGGGGGCGTCGCCGCCGGCCGTTTCCACGGCGCCCACCAGAGCACCGCGGCCGAAGCCAGCGCGGCCATCACAATGAGTGCGGGGACGTGCGCCGCCGTGCGCCTGGGCTGGGGTCTGGCCGCCGCCGGGGCCGGATGCCTCGGCACGGAGCGGACCCGGAGGACGGACGGCCCCGTGCGCTTCGGCGGGGGCCTGACCGCCGCCGGGGCCGAATGCTTTAGCCCGGTGCGGACCCGTTGGATTTCCGCGCGAAGTTCCTCGTGGTTCTGGAAGCGCTCCGCGGGCTGTTTCAGCAGCATCCTCGTCACCAAATGCGCCAATGCCGGGGGACACGCCACCCAGTCCTTCACCAGCGACGGGACCGGCGCCGCGACGTGTTTATGAGCCACCGCGGCGAAGTCATCTCCGTCGTACGGGCGCCGACCGGTCACCATGAAGTAGAGCGTGCAGCCGAGGCTGTAGATGTCGCTGCGGCAGTCCGGGTCGATGTCGCCGCGCGCCTGTTCCGGACTGATGTAGTACGGCGACCCGGCGGTGATCCCGTCCGGCGTCGGGCTTGGACCGCTCCGGCCGGCCGGTTGCGCCAGGCCGAGGCCGCCGAGCCTGACGCCGCCGTGTTGGGTCAGGAAGATGTTTCCGGGTTTGATGTCGCGGTGGACCATGGCCGCCTTCTGCCAGGCATACTCGAGCGCACCGGCGACCTGGCCGCAGATGGCCAGCGCTTCGTCAGGCGGCAGTTTTCCCGCGCGCTGCACCCGATCCCAGACCGTCTCGCCTTCCACCCACTCCATGACCAAATACGGCAGCCCTTCCGATTCGCCGGCCAGGTGAACACTGACCAGATTCTCGTGGTTCAGACGCGCCGCCGACAGCGCTTCACGTTTGAACCGGGCCAGAAACTCCCGGTCCGCCGCATATTCCGGTGCGAGGACCTTGATCGCCACCCAGCGGTCGAGCGCAGGCTGCCGGGCCTTGTATACCGCCCCCGTCCGCCCCTCCCCCGCGAGCGCGACGATTTCGAATCCGTCAACTCGGCGGCCCCCGAGGTTCATGGCGGGGCCCCTGCACCGGTGATCGAAAGCTCCGCGATCTCCAGCCCGGCGTCGTGGTCCGTGCTGGTGATGATCAGCATGAACGCCTGGAGTTGGTCGAGCACGTCGTTGTCGAGGACGGGTATCTCCGGCTTGCGGCGGCGCAGCCAATCGAGCGCCTCGCGCCGTGCCGAGACCGTAGCCCAAGAAAGCAGCGCGCCTTCGTGCTCGAAGGTTGCCTCCTTCGTCAGCGCCTTGAGCGCCACGTTCTGGAAAATGTCCTCGGCCGCCTGTGCGTCGCGCGCGATGACGAACGCCGCCGCGCCCAGCCGTGGCCGCGCCGCGAACAATACCCGCATGATTTCGTCGTGCGATAGCGTCATGGTTCTACATCTATGTAACGCAGCACGTCGCCGCTTCCTGACAGGCTTGCTATGGTCGCCTCCTACTTCGTTCCCCGCTCCGCGGAGCCCGCGTCGCCGGACCGCACGAACAGGGCGCAGGCGCGCGAGGATGGAACCTCCGCGCGGACGCCGCCGAAGCTCTCGACGATGTGCGGGAACGCGCCGGCGGAGAAGGCCTTCACCTGCGCCGCGAGCACGTCGCGGGAGTCGACAATCTCAAGCATCGGCTTGCCCCACACCGGCTCCTCCTTGCCCGGCGCGTCGAACCATGTCTGCGTCCAGATCCACACCAGGTACTTCGGGCGCGACGGGTCGTCGAAGCCCGCGGCCTTGGGGGAAAGCTTGAGCACGGGGCGCTTCCCGCGCGTCGAGCCCAGCAGCACGATCGGCCGCTGGACGGGCCAGTAGTGCTGCGTTCCGCCGTCGACATGCCGCGGCTTGTCGAGTTTCTCCGCCTTCGTCTCGCACGAGATCGTGTCGGACACCAAGTAGGTGCCCGGCGGGAAGAAGCAGACCTTCCCCTGGTCGCGCGCGTCGTCCGCCGCTTTCTGGATCGCCTTCGTGGCGTCCGCAACGCCGGTCGGATCGGCGCGGTACGGCGCTGCCGTCACGTCGATCAGATCCGGCCGCGCCGACGCGGCGACCGGCCCCTGCGCAACCGCCAGCCCCGCGCTGCACAGGAAGATTCCGAGCCCCGCAAGGGCGCGGCCCTGCAGGCCTGCCGATCCGCGGGCAGCCGGAGGGAACGGGACGGGATGACGAATCATGACCGCATCTCCAAGTGTCCGCCGTGACGCCGACCGGCCGATCATTCATCAACTGTTGGCCCCGCCGCAAGCCCGACGAACGCGACGGAACGCCGTCGTCGAAGCGGCGCCCTCGCCGCTTCCTCCGGGAACGTCACCCCACGCGGCGGGACGCCGCGTCTACGGCTGTTCCTCCGGGGATCGTTTCCGGCGGCGGGCCTCGTCGAGAAACGCCAGGATGTTTGCGAGAGGCACGTCGCCCTCTACCGCATGGGAGGGCGCGAAGACATAGCCGCCCGCGGCGCCGAGGTCGAGCAGGCGGCGGCTCTCGGCGCGCACCTCCGCCTCGGTGCCGTAGGGAAGGATCCGCTGCGTCGAAAGGCCGCCATGGAACGCGAGGCGGCCGCGGTACTTCGCGAGAAGCGCGGCGGTGTCCATGACCTCCGGCTGGAACGGGTTGAAGCAGTTGAGGCCGAGGCCGACGAGGTCGTCGAAGAGTTCGTCGACGTCGCCGCACGAGTGGATCATCTGGAACTTCCCCGCGTCGCGCACGAACCCGTACATCCGTCGGAGGTGCGGCTTGATGAACTCGTCCCACCACGGCTTGCCCATGATCAGCCCGTGCTGCTGGCCCCAGTCGTCCCCGAAGTAGACGGCATCGATGTCGTGCGTCAGCGCCTCGCGGACCTGCGCGAGATTGTGGTCCGCAATCGCGCCGAGCAACTCGTGCACGAACGCGGGGTGGTCGATGAAGTCCAGCAGCAGGTTCTCCATGCCACGCAGGGTCCACGCGCGCTCGAAGAGGGAGAAGCCGACGTAGAAGACGCGGAAGCGGTCGGGGTGCCGGCCGATCGCGGACAGGATGTCGCGGAAGAAGCGCGGATCGAGCGGATCGGGAAACCGGAATCCGTCGAGCGTCGGCTCCGGCAGCACGCAGCCCTCGACGATGCCGATGTCGTGGTCGACGCTGCGGTCCCAGACGACGCCGAAGACGTCGCGGACGCGGCCCTCGCCAACGTCCTCGAAGAACCCGATCGCGGATCCGAGTTCGAGGATGTGGTTGTCGACCGCCGCCTCTGCCGCGTCCTCCCCGCCGAAGTGCCGCGCGAGCATCTCCCACGGCTCCTTCGTGAACTGGACGTGCCACGGCACGTACGGCGGCCGCCGTCCCGCGAGGGTCTCGCGCACAACCTCGCGCTTCGTCATGGAGCCTTCCCCGGCGCGAGCGGCTTGCTCGTGATCAGCCCGATCCCGCGGCCGCCGGTCGGGCCGGGCTTGCCGGGGACGGCATTGTAGAACATGTAGAACGTCTCGTTCGACGGATTCCACACCAGCGAGATCTTGTGCGCGTACTGCTTGTCCAGCCCGCCCGGATGCCCGCCGGCCTTGTAGAGCGGTTCGGGGTGTGCGGTCCAGTGGACGAGATCGCGCGAGAACGCGATCATGATGTGCGCCCCGCCGCGGCCGACGCCGAAGTAGA
>CAYRFK010000249.1:0-4821 GCA_964423465.1 uncultured Verrucomicrobiota bacterium
GTTCAACTGCTTTTGTTTCAACAACAACTTCAGTTTCTCCACTTGTTACTTTTTGCTCCTGTTTTTGTTCTGACATTTACATCTCCTTAGTATGTATGTTCGATGTCGCGCGGATCCCCTATGGTTCCGATTATATCGTCATCATTTAATATTCTCACTTCGCCGCCTTCAATTCGGAAACGACTTCCAGCGTATCTTCCAAACATCACCCATTGTTTTTCTTTACACCATGCGCCTGATGGAAATCTTTTTTCGTCTTTATAACAAAGGTCTCCCATCTTCAGCACGTAGCCAACAACTGTAGTGATTTGAATCATCTCATGTGATTTATCTGAAAGAATAATTCCTCCTTTAGTTTTTTGTGGTCCTGACCACGGTAAAACTAAAATTCTCCAACCTGTTGGTTGAGGTAATCGTTCTATTGCAGATTTTGATAATGATTCTGGATCTAGAAATGTTTTCTTGATTTCTTCTTCAGATTTATAGGCATCTAAAAGGCCTTCCTTATGAGGAGGTATCTCCTCGTTCTTCGTCGTCTTCATCTATAAGCTCCTGTTTTTTTTGCAGGTCCGTGAGTTCCTGTTGCAAATCATTTAGTGATTTGATTTGACCTACAATATATTGGTATTTCTCGAAAGAGTCAACACCAGATGTAGTGGTCTGTGTCAAATTTGCCACTTTAGGAGCAATTATCTTCTTTTTTATGTAATCTATTATATCCATTATTCTATAGTTTTCTTTTCACGTTTAATATGACCAAGAACAATTCCTTTGTGAGATCCTTCTTTAATTGTATAACCAGAAGTACCGTTACCATTAATATCCACTTCTTTACGGCTTCTTAATAGTATATTATTTTTTTCTTGAATTTTTTTAGCAATAAAATTGTTTGCTATTAAATCTTTTAATCTTACAATCATGTTTTAAATCAATTAAAAATCTTTTTATTACTATTTGTCCAGTTGATACATTAGGAGTATTCACATTACTGCAAGAAAAAAGCAATAATAAAATAACTAAGTATTTCACTATCCGTTTTCTTGTTCTTTAGGTTGTGGTTTATTAGCCATAGTTCTCGCAACTGATTCCGCGCTGCGCCCCACGACATACCCCCCAAGACCAATCTGCAAAAGTGTCCATACGTCTCCTGGAAGTGATATTGTTATAGAAGCTTTAAAGAAGAATAAGATTACTGGTCCTAATACATAGTTCCATATTAATATAAAAATTAATACGTACATTAAAAGGGGCCTCCAGCTCGATGCGAACCAGCCAGCTTTAGCCTCTGCTTCAATAATCTTTGCAGCTGCAGTTAGTTCTTGTGTATGAGATTGCATTAATTGAGTTTGCAAATCTGCTTTCAATTTAGCTTGAAGATCTTTGTCAGGTATTGATTTTTCAATAGTATTAAATAAAATTTTAGCTAGTGGTGCAATTGCTTGTATCATTATTTAACTCCTGTAAATTTTTGTCCTTTAACTTGTATTTTACTTACACCTTGTATACTTGTTTTTCCACCTCTACGATATGGGCAACTCATTCCACCTTGTTTTAAACCCATAGATTTTTTTTGTTCAGCTGCTTCAAGCTGTTGTTTTTTTTCTTGTGCTTCTTTATTGTACTTATCAGATAAAAATCTTGGAGCTAATCCTAATTGACTTCCAATATCTCTCGCAGTTTGAGATCTTTCAAAAAGATCTTTAACAGCAAATACTCCGCCCATAGCTTTTTTAGTTTTTAATTGTCCACCTTGTTTTAACATTGGACTTGCGTCACTTACTTTAGAACCTTTTCTATAAATCTCTTATTCTTTTAATTTTGTATGTACTTCATGTCTTGTGCCAAATTCTTTATTTGTTTCTGTTGGTTGTTTAATTTCTTTTCCTAAATAAGCTCTGGTTATTTTTAAACCTTGTGGATTAGGTCCTTTTTCAGGGGGTGGGCCGAAACGTTTACCGCCGGATAATCCACCACCCATTTTCTTTTCTACGTTTTTAATTACACCTTTATTTTTTGAAGCATAAAAAACTTTTTTAGCATCAGAACCATATTGTTCTTTCATTGCTTTTAAAATTTTTTTTCCTTTTGTATTTAGAGGCATAATAATGGTGGATGAATTACTTCATCGCTCTCCCTTTGGCATCTTTACCTTTTTTCTTTAAAGCTCTTCCTGCTTTATCTTTCATACCATTCTTTTTTGTCTTTTTCATTTTTGTTTCCTTGTTAGGTTTGCTTGAAGTTTAGCTGCTTCTAAATTTAATTTAGCTTTGTCAGCTTCTTCCTTGTTTTCCAACTTCATCTTTTCGAGTTCCATCTTCTCATCAAAACGTAAATCTTCATTTTGTTGAGTCATCATAGACTCTTGAGATTTTTGTTGAATCTCTAATGCTTTAATATCTAATTCTCTCTGTTTCAGCAACACTAAAGGATCTTTTCTTGAAGCAGTGTAAGCTTCTTCAACTTGAACAGCTTGTTCAGTTAGTTGAGCTTCTGCTTGAGCTATTAGTGCCTCTGTTTGTAAAGCAAATTCTTGTGGGTTTTGACCTTGCATCGCAATCATTTGAGCATTTTGTGATATTTGTGTATTAACAACTGTTCTTGCCTTGTAAGAAATGTGTTCTGTGATGTGTCTTTGTAAAATTGTGTACACTGCAGGGTTAATTTGCACCATTCGTGTTCGCATAAATGCCATATGCACTGCAATATGAGCATCATGATCTTGTCCTTGGAATGCTCTAAGGTTTTTTAAGTCCATAGCACGCATATTTTCTTGTGCTGGATCCATTGGTGCTTGAATATAGTCCTCTGGAACCAAAATTTGATCGATATTTTTAGTTCCAAGCGAATCATAGATACGTCTATACACTTCATGCATGTTGTGCATCGCTGGATTTGTCTGAGCAATCTGTAATTGTGTCTGCGCAAGTGTTACTCTTTGCGACATTGAGAAAATATTTGGATCTGCAACCGGTAAAACATCAACTCTATCGTTAAAATCTGCTGCTTTAATAGTTCTTTCACCACCATAAACATCATAAGGATATTCTGGAGGTAAATAATCAGCAAAAATTCTAGCTAACAACTTAAATTCTTTTCTCATTGCATTGTAACATCTCTTTTGAACAGCTGACATCACTCTAGAACCCTTCTCTAACAGTGCAATTGTCGTGCCTACGGGTGCTTGTGAATTCATATCCCCTACTTGAGGGTCGCTGATCGCTGCAAAACGTTGTCCAGCTTCAACGCAAAAGCCCATTAATTGAAATAAAGTTGGACTTGGTTCTTTGAAAGGTAAAATTTGGAATTGATCTCGTATATTTCCACCAGGTGCATCTACATCTCTAAACTCTCCTGGTGTAAAAGGTTGGTCATCATCTCTAACACGCATACCTCTAGACTTAAATCCAGCTGGTAAATTAGCTAATGTACCTGCATCTAATAATTGTCTTAGTGCGTTTGTAGCGGCTTTAGTTAAACCACCAATCATATGCACTAAACCAAAACCATAAAAACC
This sequence comes from uncultured Verrucomicrobiota bacterium, assembly GCA_964423465.1. Classification (GTDB taxonomy): domain Bacteria; phylum Verrucomicrobiota; class Kiritimatiellia; order PWTM01; family PWTM01; genus VGWF01. Next base: position 3,515 of record CAYRFK010000249.1, read on the forward strand.
TAATCCTGGTAAAAATTTATATTGTACAAAGTATTCAATTCTTTTTACTGATTCATCACCTTGTCTATAATTTCTATAAATAGATAAAACTTCTCCACTCAATTCATCTACAGTTACGATGTAAGGGATTTTAACTTTCTTTTCAGTTTTATTATCATTAAATTGATATTGATCTAAATCTAAATCAACATGCATTTCTAAAATTCTAAATAATTTATCTTTACCATAACTCGGCTTCGCGCCTGATAACTCAGAATATTTTTTATCGATTGTGTTTTGTGGGTTATCGTTTGGTTGTAAATCCACATCTCTATAAAAACCAGATGTTTGACGTTTAATTAATTCATTCTCTGTTAAATTTAATATATGAGTAATACGTTCTGCTTCCATTAAGTCATTAGCAAAATAAGGAACAACTAAATCTTCAGCTCTAATAAATTTAGCAACTGCTCTTTCATTTATTGCATCGTAATAAACTTTTTTAAATGCAGATCCAGCTAATGGTAAGTGATAAAGTAATGCATCAAAATCTGTAACATATTCTTCCATTCTTTCCATCAATTCAAAGTTCATAAAATCTTTTACACGTTGAGCTTGTTGAACTCTCATTGGATCTTCTACACCAACGATTTGAGTTCTTACTGGTCCTTCAGATGGAAGTAATTCTTTAAATGCTTGTGCTTGAAATTGTGTAACAGCTTCAGATAATAATGGATGCGTAACGGTCGATGCCCCTTGGAATGGTTTTGTAACTGCTGTGTAATTTGTAGTTAAGAATTCTAAACCTTTAACATATTGATCTTCCCAATCTTGTCTGCTTTCTCTATCTGATTTGTACATTTGTACAAGTTCAGTTCCGAGTTTCATTAAAACTCTTTCATCAATAGTTTCTGCAAGATTAGAATAAAAATCTTCTTCAGATTCTGCTTCGACTTCTGGATTTAATTGTGTAGTACCATCTTCGTTGATTGCAACTACAGCTTCTCCACCTTCTTCACCAGGCAACTCAACGGTTGCTTCTGTCTCAGGCAGAGTATCCTCTGTCGGTTGATTATCTTTTTCAATAGCCATTATAAAACTCTTATTTTTTTCTTACCCTTAATTGCTACACCATATCCACGAACAAGACCACCTTTTTTTAATTCAGCTCCTGCAACACCCTTAGTAAGTTTATCTCTAGGCATAGAAAATCCACCAAAGATATCTTCATAAATAGTGTCAGTATCTTTACCTAACTTTTGAGATACTAATCCTAGTTGTTGGGTGATAACACCTGAACCAGACATTAGAATAATTTTGTAGGTTTA
>CAYRFK010000249.1:4921-7102 GCA_964423465.1 uncultured Verrucomicrobiota bacterium
GATGCTTCAAATGGTTTTGATCTTGTAATATCTAAACCTCTTTGTTGTGCAGCATCTAATCTAGCCATTTGTCCTTCATCGGACTCACCAAATTTTTTAGCTCTTGTTATTTTTAAACCTTTTGCTTCAGCAGTTGTAGGTTTCTTTTTGCCTAATGCTTGTGATGCTAGATAAGCTGCGCCTATTGCAGCTGCAACTTTTCCAGCTCTTTTTAATTTTTTACTTGCCATGATTTTTCTCCGTTAACGTTTAACCTACTATATGCTGTATATAACTATAAATCAATCATAGAACTTGTGTTCTTTATGAACTACAGGCTCATCCTTGTAATCTGACGGAGTTGTTACAAAACCCCCTTGTCTATAACGTAAAAGCGCTTGGGACATAGAATCTACTAAGTCATCATTTTCACCATAAGGAAAGGCAGCACATTCTTCAATAACTTCAATAGCAAAATGCTCATCTTCAGGATACCATACAGCACCAGATGCAAATAACGGGGCTACCGCGTTCACTCTGCTATGTTTATCTCTTCCTCGTGCAGGTTGAAAATCTATTACTGGTATACCAAGTCTGCGTAATTCTTGTATTAAAGGTTGTCCGCTAGCCTTTGCTTCTATGATTACTGTTTCTGGTTCCCAATATTTATATTGTTGCAAAGCAATTTGTTTTAATTCTGGAAACTCTAATCTTTCTTTTATTGCATCTAATAAAATGATCGCGGAGCCATAACCTTCATTAGGATAAAATATTCCCCACGTTGTGATTGCAGAAAAGTCAGCAGATTCTTTTGCACTAAATGCTGTATCATAACTTTGTATTACATGTTGTAAATTTGGCAAATCTCTTTTCTTCCAAGGTTGCCACCAATCTCTTTTTATAATTGCACCTTCTTCTGCAGTAGGGTTCTGCATATATTGTGCATTCCAATTTATTGGAGAGATACTGGCTTTTGTTTTTAACAAATCTTCCAATGACCAATACTCTGGCCATACAGGTTGTCCTGATTTTAATATTGCTGGGAACTCTACCACTCGCCATTGATCGGCTTTTGGTTCTGCTTGTGCTTTAATTAGTTTAGAAGTTAAATCATTTTGTGACCACCTCGTCATTACTATGACGATGGAACCACCTGGCTGTAAACGTTGTCGGGGTCCCGATAGGTACCAGTCATAAGTTTTTTCAAAACTTGTATCAGATAGTAAAGCTTGTTCAGTGTGCGGATCATCTATAATTAATAAATCTGCACCTCGACCTGTGATGGAACCATCTACTCCGGCAGCAAAATATTCACCCCCGTGGTTAGTCTCCCAACGACCTGCAGCTTTAGAATCTTCTTTTAATTTTACATCACCAAAGATTGCTTTGTATTCATTACTGTCAACTAAGTTTCTAACCTTACGACCAAATCGTTGTGCAAGTTCTGCGTTGTGAGTTACTTGCATAATTTTTAATTTAGGATTTCTTCCAATCAACCAAGCTGGGAAAAGATAAGATGCGAACTCGGATTTTGTATGACGAGGTGGCATATTGATAATCAAACGATTTAACTTTCCGTATGCTATCTTGTGAAATTCACTTGCTATAATTTGATGATGTCCAAAATCTTCTTTGATATTAGTTTTACGAAAAATAAAATCAGGCCACATCTCTTTTACAAACAATAAAAAATTGTCCTGGCAGGCTTGAATATATTTTAAAGATAATTGTTCAACTCTATCAGCGAGTTGTTCTTGAGATAAATTTTCAATAGGTAAATCGTTTTGCATAGCTCAGTATGTGTCAAACATACTTTTCTTTATCATAAATTTTAGTAACATCAAACTCTATTACGGGGGATGGGGAGGGGTAGGCGGGGGTCATTCCCCCGCCGCAATTATAGGTTTAAAGCTGTGATTGATGGTAGTACTTGAATGCCGCCGCCGCTTTGGCCGCCGCCGATGTCAGTAACTTAGTACCGTCTTCGGATCTTAATGCTTTGATCCAGCTTTGTAGATATGCAATGTGATCTTCTCTCACTGTAGACTCAACACTAAGATTGTACTTAGATGCGAATAACATTGAGCCTAACTCAGCAACTAACTCTTCATATGCATAGTGTGACTTGCCTTCTAAGAATTTCATAGACTTAGTATTTTCAAATCTATTCAATCTTTTTTGGTGACCAGTCGCATGTACTAA
>CAYRFK010000250.1:0-7071 GCA_964423465.1 uncultured Verrucomicrobiota bacterium
TGAAGAACCCTAGCCGGGGTTCGGGGGCGGCAATGGGCGCCCAGCATAGAGCGGGGTCCTGGGGCGCAGCCCCGGCCGCATCAAGGAGGTCAGGGTCAGGGGCATCGCCCCGAGCTCTCGCCCGATCCTGCCCGGGCTGGCCAGGTTCTCGACTCCATTGCAGGTGCCGACGAGATGAACGCCAGTGCCGAACAGGGCTGGCTTGCCAAGCCGTAGTCCCGAGCCGATGCAAGGTGAGAAAAGGCCCGCCTTCGCGGTCCAAAGCGACCGCTACGGCGTGGCAGCCTTCGCCCTCGCAAGGCTCGGGCCATCATGGCTGGCTTGCCAAGCCGTAGTCCCGAGCCCATGCAAGGTGAGGAAAGGCCCGCCTTCGCGGTCCAAAGCGACCGCTACGGCGTGGCAGCCTTCGCCCTCGCAAGGCTCGGGCGAAGGCTGGTGGAGGCGGGGGGAATCGAACCCCCGTCCGAACAAGAGTCACCAAAGCGTCTACGCGCGTGTTCTGTCTATAAATCTCGCCCCGCGCACTGCCGACAGACAGGCCATGCGAAGGACCAGCGGCCACGAAAAAATCTCGCCCCTTCTCCCGGCCACCCGGAGTCGGAGCCAGCCTGCTGCATCGTCCCCACCCCTCAGCAGGCGTCAGAGGGGAGACGTCGCGGAACTAAGCCGCGAGAGCCAGGTCTTGGTTGGCTTTTGTGTTGGTTTCCCGGAGGATTAACGAGGCCGACCGGGGTCCTCGGCGCGCAACCCTGGCTTCAACCTGCCCGTCGAAACCGGATCGCCCCCACATGGTAAAGAACAGCGGACACGAGGACTGTACACCATCCTCGACCCCGGATCAATGGCGGCTGCTTGCGAATGCGGCGGGCGGGCGATAGGATGCAAAGCTGGAGGGCGGCCTACCAGGATGAGCGTGCAGGGCAAGGAACCGCGGGCGGACGGGGACGCCGGGGATGCGACGGGCGAGTCGATCGTGGCATCCGTCATGGGCGCGTCCACGACAGCCCTGACCGTGGACAGGATTCCCAGCCGGGTCTGCGAGTCACTGGCACGGGTTCCTGGCGTTCGTCGAGCAGCACTGTACCGGATCGGAAAGGGCGGCATCGAGAGCGTCGCCGGGTACTCAAGGAAGGGGGCCGGGTTGCCTCGGACCGCCGCACGCCTGGCGGACCTTGGAGTCAGGGCGGCACACCGGTTTCCGGTTCTCGACGGAAAGCGGACGATGGGCTGGCTCGTCGCGGAGCCGCCACCGGGGCGTCCCCTCCCCCCCGCGGCACGTGATGCATGCCGGATTCTGGCCCCGCGGATGCCCTCACTCCTGAGCATGTTTGGGGCATTCCGCCAGATGGAGGGCCGGATCCGCGACCTGGAGGGGACGATCGCCGTCACCCACGCAGCCATCGACAGCAGTCCGGCGATCATCGTGACATGGGGCGCGGATCCCGCCTTCTTGGTCCGGTTCATCTCGCGAAACATCGCGCAGTTCGGCTACAGCCCGAAGGACTTTCTGTCCGGCCGCCTGAACTACGCCGCCCTCATCCATCCCGACGACGTCCCGAAGATGCGCGAGCATGTCGCCCGCGTGAAGGCGGCCGGCCAACACGAGTACACGGCGCACTACCGGCTCCGCAACGCGCGCGGCGAGTGGCGGTGGGTCGAGTCGCACGTGGTTCAGGAGGTCCGGCGGCGCCGGCCGGTTGAACTCTATCACGGCGTCGTGCTCGACATCACGGACCGGATGTCGGCCGAGGCCACCTCGCATCTCGCAGCCCGGAGCTTCCGCGAGATCGCCGAGACGATCCACGACATTTTCTTCGTGATGGAGTACCCGACGCTGCGGCCGCTCTATTGCAGCCCGGGAGCGAAGGCAGCCACCGGGTACACGGCGGCGCAGATCACGAGAGATCCGGAGCTTTGGCTGCGCACGGTGCATCCCCAAGACCGGCCGGCCGTGGCACGGGCGCTTCAACGGGACGTGCGGAGGGGACCGGTCTCCGTGGAGTTCCGGATGCTCCATCGCGATGGCAGCGAACGATGGACCGAGATGCACGCGGCGCCGGTCCGCGACGAACGGGCCCGGATCGTCCGCATCACAGGACTGCACCGCGACATCGGCGACCGCAGGCGGGCCGATGCGGAGCGCCTGCGCCGGGAGAAGACCGAGGCCCTCATTTCACGAGTGTCGGGGGTCCTCCTGCCGTCCCGCACCGGCGACATCGAGGACCGGATCCGCCGGGCCCTGGGCATGGTGGGCCAGTTTCTCGACATCGACCGCTGCGTGCTGCGCAACCTCGGCCCGGAGGGCGGCGTTCTCTCCGAGCGGGCCGCATGGACCCGGCCGGGCGTGGCCTACGTCGAGCATCTCGCACGCGACATCGTTCTGAGGAAGTTCGACTGGGGGTGGCGGAAGCTGCTGCACGGAGAGCCCGTTGCCATCGAGTCGGTCACGGACATTCCCGCCAGGCTTCGCCCGGCCCGCGCACTGATCCGCGAGATGGGCATCCGGTCGTTCGTCTTCATCCCCCTGATAGCCCGGGGCCGGTTGCAGGCGGTCATGAGTTTCGCCACGCTCCGGCATGCAACCCGCTGGACTCCCACGTCGATCCGGCTCGGCCGGGCACTGGGGCGGATGCTGCTCAAGACGGTCCAGCATGCGGCGGCGGAGATCGAGTCGAGGCGCCGCGAGAAGATGGAGGGCCTCGTGGCCCGGGTTTCGGCCCTGGTCGCAGTCCGGCGGGGACCGGCACTTGAGCGCGCGATCAACCGTGCGCTGGAGATGACGGGGCGGTTCCTCGGCGTGGACCGTGTCGTGATGGTCCGCCGCGCGCCGCACGCCGACGTCTACAGTGAGATCGGCCACTGGGTCCGGCCGGGCGGGACGCGCGAGCGGCCTGCGTACCGCAACGCGCCGGTGCAGGCTCTCGCCCACGTCTGGCGGGAAATTGCCGCCGGCCGGTCCGTCGCCGTCCGGACCCTGGGGGAACTGCCGCCGCAAGCCGCCGAGACCCGGCGGCTGGGTGAGTCGCTCGGCATCCGCTCTGCGATGTTCGTCCCCGCGCTGGCGTGGAACGGCACCCATGCCCTGCTCTACTGCAGCACTCTCGGGAGCGAACGGTCGTGGCAACCAGACGAACTTCGCCTCGGCGGCACGATCGGAAACGCGATCATCAAGGCCGTCCAGCACGACGAGGCTGAGGCCAACGCCCGCGAGAAGGACCGCGTGGAGCGGCTTCTGACATGGGCCTCCCGGAACCTCCTCCGCGCTCGCGGACGCACGCTGGAAAGCAGGATTCGAAAGGCACTGCAGTCGGCATCCCACCTGCTCGGGGCGGACCGGGCCATCCTGAGCCGCAGGCTGCCTGGATCACCGGTCTTCACCGAGGTCGGATCGTGGACACGGCCGGATCTTGCGGAGCGTTTCCCGGTGTACCGGGAGGCCCCCGTGGACCGGATCGCCTACATCTGGAAACAGATCAGCCACGGCCGCGACATCCTCGCCCGCCGGTTGTCGGATCTTCCGCCCGAGGCGGGCGACATCCGCACTCTCTTCGACAGCCTTGGCATCCGTTCCTTCATGCTTGTTCCCGTCATGTCATGGAGGGGCGTCCATGCCGGGGTCTATTTTGCCACGGTGGAGCGGGACGCCGAATGGAGCGCCACCCATGTCCATCTCGCACGGACGCTCGGAAACCTGATCGTGAAGGCCGTGCATCACAGCAACGCCGAGGATGCTCTCCGGAGGCGGCTCGCCTTCGAATCGACGGTCCTCTCCGTCTCCCGGCGCCTCGTCCACGCTGCGGCGGACGAGATCGACGAGGCCATTCACCAGGGACTCCGGCAGATCGGCCGAGCTCTGTGCGTTGAACGCACCTGGGTCTTCCGGTTCAGCTCGGACCGCAGGTTCTTCACAGAGAGCCATGAATGGTGCGCCCCCGGGGTGAGATCGCAACAGAAAGACTTCGCCCACATACCTGTGGAGGCCTTCCCCTGGACCACCCGCGAGCTGCTGGCCGGGCGGGAGGTCGTCATCCGCACCCTGGACGACTACCCCGCCGACGCGGAGATCGAGCGGCAACTCTGCGTGAACGAGCGGCTCCATTCCATTGTCTTCCTTCCGATCATGTTCGGCGACCGCCTTGCCGCCTGCATCGGGTGGGATGCCCTGAAGGAGCCGCGCGCGTGGACCGAGGATGAACTGCGCGTGGGACGCCTCGCATCCGGCGTATTCGCAAGCGCCCTCGCCCGCGCGTGGTCCGAGCATGCCCTGCGCGCCAGCGAAACCCGCTACCGGCGCTTCACGGCCGATGCGCCGGACGCGATCTACGTGCTCACGGCCGACGGGAGGATCCGCGATGCCAACCCGGCCGCGTGCCTGCAGACGGGGCTGCCGCTGGTCACCCTCGCGGGCCGTCATATCCGCTCGTTCCTGCCTTCGCTCGACCGCCGGGGACTCGTTCAGATGGGCCGGCGCGTCGGGCGCGACCGCGCCGTCCGCCTCACCTGTCCCTTCCGTCGCGCGGACGGGCGCAGGATCGCCGCCGAGGTCAGCGCCAACCTGCTTCCCGAAGGCGAGGTCCTCGCCTTCGTCCGCGACGTCAGTGAACGGCATCGCATGGAGCAGGCCATGCTCGAGGTGGCCGCCCGGGAACAGGCCCGTATCGGCCGCGACCTGCACGACACGCTGGGCCAGCAACTGGCCGGCCTGTCCTATCTGTCGGAGGCCGTGTACGCCTCATTGGACAGCCATGGCGCCCCGGAAGCCCGGGATCTCGCGCGCATAAGCGAGTTGCTCCAGAGGACCGTCCGCCAGACCCGGCTGATCGCCCACAACCTTGCGGCGGTGGAGCTCGCGGAGCGCGGTCTGGTTGACGCCCTGCAGAAACTGGCGGAAGAGTCGCAGTCCGTCTTCCGTGTCCGCTGCGACTTCACCAGCCGCGGCACCGGGATATGCCCGCCGGGCACGGCCCGCGAGCTTCACCTCATCGCCACGGAGGCCCTGAACAACGCCGTCCGTCACGGGCGGCCGCGGAGGATCGGGATCGCGCTTTCGCTGGAATCCCGGCGCGCGGTCATGGAGATCGTGGATGACGGGCACTGGCGATCGCCGGCGATGGAAGGCGGCGGCATCGGCCTGCATGTCATGCGCCACCGTGCGGCCTTGGCCGGCGGACGCCTGACTGTCGAACCTCTGAAACCCCATGGGACCCGCGTACACTGCGTGCTGCCCGCGGCACGGGAACCGTGGTCCCCGGAAGGACACTGACAGATGAAGGCCACGCCCCCATCGCCGGAACGACGCAGGATCCTGCTGGTCGAAGACCATCCGATCGTGCGCGAGGGACTCAAGCTGGTGCTGCAACTGGGCGGCGACTTCGAGGTCTGCGCCGAATGCGCGGACGCATCCGGCGCACTGCTGGCGCTGGAGACACACCTGCCCGACGCGGCGATCATCGACATTTCCCTGCATGGCGCCAGCGGACTGGAACTGATCAAGGATATCCGCGCCCGCGGCCACGCCCTGCCGATTCTCGTTCTTTCGGTGAGCGACGAGGCCCTGTACGCCGAACGGGCCCTCAAGGCCGGCGCCCAGGGCTACGTGATGAAGGGCGAACGCTCGGACCGTTTGCTGGGCGCGCTGCGGCGCATTCTGGACGGCGAGATATGTGTCAGCGAGGCGGTCTCCGCCCGCATGATCGGCCGCATGGTCAACCACCCGCGGGCCGCCGCCGGCACGGGCGTGGATGCCCTGAGCGATCGCGAACTGGAGGTCTTCGACCGCATCGGCCGCGGACAGACGACCGGGGAGATCGCCCACAGCCTCCACCTCAGCGTCAAGACCGTGGAGACCCACCGGACGCACATCCGACGCAAGATCGGCGTGCGCAACGGCCACGAACTTGTCCATTTCGCGATCCGATGGGTGGAGCGCGAGAGGGAACCCGATACGCCCGCCGTCACGCCCCCCCATCCACGAACATCGAAGCATTGAGCCGCAACGATTCGGCGGGAATCCGGGCAAGGACGGACACGAGGACGAACCGTTCCGGGAGAGGGAATCGGGCCTTCAGCTCTACCGAGCCTTGGGAATCGTGATGCTCACCTTCTCTTTGAGGCCGAACATCGTTCCCTTGTAGTCGGCGAACATGACGACGGTGTACTTGCCCGGCTTGGCCACCTCGTCCTTGTAACCAGAGTCGCCCGCCGGCAGCATGCGATCGATGGGCAGGGACTTGTTGAAGAGCACGGCGCCGGCCTCATCCATCATGTAGAACCTCACATTACTGGAGAGGTTCTTGCGGTCCTCGCCCCCGCTCTTCTTCGGGCGGACCCGGACAAGCTCGCAGGTGATCTTGAAGGGGATCGGCTGGTCGGGCTTCCATTCCTTCTCATCCTTGCCGAGATGGTTCTTGGGCGTCGTCCCGCCGTTGAACTCGATCTTCTCCCCGTCCTTCTCCTCCAACACCCGCTTGAGGGCCGCGATCTGCTCTTCCGTGAGAACCTCCACATCCGCCGACTTCTTTGAACCCGGCCGAGAGAGCGTCGGCAACTGGGGTCTGCCAGGAGGAGTGACCTGGGCGGGTGCAACGGCGGGCACGGCGGGGGCCGCCTCCGGCTTGGCATCCCCGGCCTTTGCCTCGGCCGCCTTCGCCTCCGCGGCCGCCTTGGCCTCCGGACCACGGAGATCGTCGGGCAGCGCCGGGGGCGCATCCTTCTTCTCCATCGCCGATTGCTGCCCTGCCTTGACGAAGTCCTGATCCTCCCGGCTCAACACCTGGAGTCCGATCGAGAGTCTCTGCCCGTCGGCCGTCAGCAGGACCACCATCGACCCCTGCAGTCCCACGAGTTCGGCATCGACGGTCTTCCCGCTGACACTGGTCTACGTACGGGCCTCCGCGACGGTCATGCCGGCGAGGACGAAGATTGCAACGATAGTGCGCATGGCTGTGTGCTCCGTAGTGCAGTATATCAGCCCTTCTCCCGCGCGCAATGCCCGCAACCACGCACCCAAATCATCGGCTAAGCCGGAACGATTCAGTTGGATCCCAAGTTAAGGACGCTACGCGGGCGAAT
>CAYRFK010000251.1:0-781 GCA_964423465.1 uncultured Verrucomicrobiota bacterium
GATGGTGCAGGAGCCGTCTTTCTTTGCGGATGACAGGCGATTTCTGCCGATCATGGAAAGGATGGACGGCATCGCCTATGAATGCCACCAGTTCAACAGACACTGGCCCCTCGAAACCGGCTGGTCTAAACCCGAACCGGTGATTAGAGGCGCGAAATGGACCCTCGATCATGGCAAGGAGTATATCTTCTATTACGGGCCCATCATCTGGAGATGTGAGCAGTACTATCCGTTCATTGAGCGCGACTGGCTGGAGAAGTACTGGAAGGCGGGACTGCCAAAGCGCCACCCGAAAATGCATTACTATCTGAATACATTCCCTCACGAAACAGGCCGAGGCCGCCCCGTTGGCCCGGAAACTGACCCCCATTCTATCCTGGGATTCACCAAGTGGCTTATTCAGGAAATCAAGGGGGACCCGCAGCCAAAGCAGGTAGGCCAACCAGAGGGTGCAGGCGACGCGCAATAGCTTGCGTCTGCCCCTCAACGATGGACCCCATCGGATCCCCGTGCATCAATGCGAGCTGCATCGTTCCGGATCAGCCCCGGTCTTCGGCGGCCGGTTTTGCGGCTGAATGGGCTTGGAGGCTTCGGGGATCCGGCGTCCATCGAGCGTGATGCCCTGGCAATTCTCCAGACCCACGATTGCGCTATGGCCTGCGCCTTCGCCCATCGCGTGCCGATCCGGGTCAACAAGCGTGTTCGACTGTAGTTTCACCGATGAACAGCCCGTCAGCATGACGGCGTGACGCCGGGCGGGCTCGCCGGGGCGGGCGAGGAC
>CAYRFK010000251.1:791-6983 GCA_964423465.1 uncultured Verrucomicrobiota bacterium
GATCCCTCCGCATCAACGCCAACTGCATCGCTCCGGCTCAGCTCCCTGTCTTCGGCGGCCGGATTTCGGGCTGAATGGGCTTCGGGACTTCGGGAATCCGGCGTCCATCGAGCGTGATGTCTTGCGATTCGCCGCGGTTCCCGGCGACGCGGGCATCCCGGATGCCCGTCAGGGCGATCGCCGGCCCGCCGGACCGCACGAACGTGTTGCTCTCGATGACGAGACGCTCGATGGGCGGAATGCCGTCCTGGCCGAGCGCGTTGTGAGCCCGGGCGCTGATCGCCGAGCCGTGTGGGCGGGGGTTCACGTCGATAAAGGTGTTTCCGGCGATGGTGATGTCGCTGGGCACGCCGCCGACCAGGCCCATGCCGGTATTCAGGTCGATGCCGCTGCCCCAGCGGGTGAATGTGCAGCCGCGCACGGTTCCGGGGCCTGACATGATGAGCAGACGCTGGAAGCTGTCCTCCCAGCGGCAGTTCTGCACGGTCCATCCCGCGCATTCATGTTCGGGCCACGAGGCCTGGCCCGCGGCGAACGGCGCGGCGGCGCGGTCCAGCGTGACGGTGAACTCCTTGAGCGCGACGATCCCCGCCTCGCCGAGAGGCGCGCCGGTCTTGCGGTGGATGAAGCGGAGCCGGTCGCCGGGGCGCGCGTTGTCGAGAGTGGGGCGCAGCGCCGCGTTGCGCTCGAACGTCAGCGTCGTGCCGGAGACCGTCTGCACCTTGCCCCAGATGCCGTGGAAGTTGGCGAGGTCGTCGGCGGTGTGACGAAGGGTGACGTTGTCGAACGTGCTGCCGTATCGCAGCGACCGGGAGAGAAGGCCGTCCGCGCCCTTCCACTGGCAACTGCCGGGCTGCGGGCCGAAATAGCAGTCCTTCCACAGATGCGCGCCGTCGCCGCCGATCTCGACGGGGCCCCCCTTGTCCACGAAGACGCTCACGCCGTGCAGGGTCAGGTTCGCGGAGCCCTCCAGCGTGATGGCCGCGCCGGTGACGTACAGGCAGCAAATCCCGTCGCCGATGCGCAGCACACCGAGGTCGCCGAACGCGCGCGCCCAGTCCGCATCGTGGATGCGCTGCATGAGATCGGGATCGCGCATCGTGACCCAGTGGCGGCCGTTGTCCGACGGCGTGATGTCCCTGTAGCGCAATTTCCGGATGCCGGGCTGGAGGTCGTAGAGCGGCGCGCAGAAGCGCCCGTCGCCCTTGAACGGGAGGATGCGCTGTTCCTCGCCGCCGCTGTAGCGGGCCGGCACCCGCACGCCGGGCGACGGCTGGATCTCGAATCGGTTGTTGTCGCGGTCGATCCTGGTGATGCGCCCCTCGATCTGCCCCGGCGTGCCGCGCGCGAGCGTTGCGCCGCGAAGCACGAGGTTGCGGCAGTTGCGGAAGCCGACGCAGCGGTGGCCCGGCGGCATCTGCGCATCCGGAAGATCGAACCACAGCGTCACGCCCGCCGCCTCGATGAAGAGCGGCCTGTCGTCCGCGCGCCGGAGCCCGTCGAAACAGAGCGCATACTCCGCCTTCCCGCCCTGCTCCGCCGCCGAGGCGAACCGGTAGTCCCCCGCCGGAATGCGAACCTCCGCCGCGCCGTTCGAGAACGCCGCCAGAACCCGCGGCAGGAACCCGCGGCCTCGTTCGCGCTGCGCCTCCCGCTCCGCCTCGGCGAACTGCGGCCGTGGCGGCGCGTCGAAGCTGAACCCCGCATCGACGGGCGGAGGCGATGGCAATGCCAGGATGGCTCGCTGATGCGGCGCGAGATGTGCGGGGTCCGGCAGGGCCGGCACCGGAGGTACGGCGAACGCCCCGGCCTGCAGCGCCGTCAGCAGGAGACCCACGGCCATGGGAACGAATCGGTTCATGGTGATGTCGTCCGGTGCATCCAATCGCCACGGATCATGTCGCAATCCCCCGCCGGTTGCCAGGACACGACTACCGGCCGATCGCCCTTGCTCGTCGCGCGGCCGGATCCGTCCGTTTCATCCGCCGTAGCCTACCGCGTCAAGCCCGTGGATGCCCCTGAAGTCGCCGGCATTGCGGGTCAACACCCGGGCGCCATGACATCGCGCGGTGGCGGCGATCCAAAGGTCGTTCTGGGATCGTCCCGCGAGCAATTTGTCCCGCCGGAGTTGGGCGGCGATGCGGGCGTACTGCTGGGCGGTCTCAAGATCCGCACCGACCACGCGTCGTCGCCTCAGAACCTCCAACGCCTCGGAGACGCGCTGCTCGGACACCATGGCGGCCCCATCCAGGAACTCCCCCGCCGCGACGGCCGGTACGATCAGGCTTTCCGCGCCGTGGGCGATCAACGCCCGGTTCACCGGCGCGTCACGGTTGCCGTGAGCGCGGAACTCGTCGATGAGGACGGTGGTGTCGATGCAGATCATACCGGGCGCTCCACGGTCCATTCCGTCATCCTGCGGCCATCCCGGACAATCTGCTCCATGCGGTCCGCCTCGGCATCGTTGCCGACGGTCTGCCAAACGGCAGCCGCCTCGGCGACCGCCGCAGCACACGTGCCCGGACTGGCTGCACGAATCAGGCGGTCAATGGCCTTCGTGAAAGACTCCGAAGGCCTCTTTTCAAGAGCCAACCGCTCATAAACCGTGCTCTCCAAAGCAATCGTCTTGGTGCTCATGCATGTAAGTCTGCATGCAGCGGCAGGGCATGTCAAGAGACCGGCCCTGCGCGCGAAGGGGGCCGCTGCGCGACCGCCGTGGATCTCTCCCCGGGCGGACAGGAGTGTCCGCCCCACGCCTGACGCTCGGCCCTTCTGATCGTTGAGGGAGGTGCCGGGGCTTCGCCTCGGCACCCGGATCGCGGGATCCTCGGACGGTCACCCGGCGCGCGGCGGCGGCGTCAGCTGGCTCCGCGAGAGCACGGTCCGCCAGCGCTCCGTCCCGGCGGCGTCCACGATGCGGATCGTGGCCGTCGGGTCGGCGGACGCGGTATCGAAAGTGCACTCGCCGAACAGCGCCTCCTCGGTGACGCCGAACAGTTGTCCTTCCTTCGCCTGGCCGAAAGCCGGCGGCCCCGGATGCGCGCCCAGGCTGCCCAGTTCAAACTCCCGGAGGACGTGGCCCGACGGCCGGGGGATCTCGATCACCCGCGCGCCGTGGCGGTCGCCGGAGAGCAGGATCACGGGCAACCGCTTCGACTCGATGAGCGAGAAGATGCGTTCGCGGCCCGGCCGGTCCCATACGCCCCAGGAATCCTTGCCGTTCGAGATGTTGTCGCTCCACATCGTGCCGCCGGTGAGGATGACAAACGGACCGGTGCAGGCGGCCAGCTCGCGCTCCAGCCAGCGCATCTGCTCACCGCCCAGGAACGCATCGGGCTCGCCCGGCTGCGTGCGCAGCGAACGGGTGTCGAGCATGATGAGGTCGCAGGGGCCGAGGCGCGTGCGGAAGAAGATGCCCACGCCGCGGTCGGCGAAGCCGTACGAGGGGTTGTTCCAGTTCTGCGTCCACACGGTCCGCACGGCCGCGCGGTCGGCGTCGGTGGCACCGGGCGGAATGCCGGACCGGTCGTTGTTGAAGTAGTCGTGGTCGTCCCACGCGGCGTAGACCGCGGCGGATGCGGCGAGGTCGCGCCAGCCGGTGTGGAGATCGCGCAGGAGGTAGTCGGACCGGTGCAGCCCGACGTGCCCGTCACGGTCGTCGACGGCGCTGTCGCCGAGCAGCAGCAGGGCGGAGGCGCCGCGCCCGCGGATGCGGTCGAGGAGCGCCCGGTTGCCCAGCCCGGTCTTGTGGAGGCATGAGCCGAACGCCAGGGTCAGCCGGCCCGGCCGGTCCGGCGCGGGCGCCGTGGAGATCGCCGCATCGGCGGGCATGGGGATTGGACTTCCATCCACCAGCACGCGGTACGGATGGCGCGCGGCCGGGGCGAGCCCGGTCACCGGCACGACCGCCGCAAGGTCGCCCGCCGCCGTGCTGGCGACCGGCCCGAAGCGGCGCTCGCCGGAGTCGGTCCGGACCGTCACCTCGACCTGCGCCGGCTGCACCGTGCGCACCCACACCCGCGCACCGTCGTGCGAGACCGCGCCGAGCATCGGGCCGCCAAGGACGGCCAGCCTGTGGCGGACCGCCGCCTCGCGCAGCGCCGGCAGGTCGGCGAAGGCGGCTTTCGGATGCGCTTCAAAGATCTGGCGGGCGTCCGCGAAGAAGCCGCGAACGTTCGGCGACGGATCCGACAACACCAGGATGCGCTGGTCGATCTCCACGGTACCCTTGTGGGCCGCACCGAGGTCGAGGTTGCGGAGCGGCCCGCCCCGGTCCGCGGTCCGCTTCCGCGCGGGCCCATCCGCGCCGAAGCACGGAGCCGGAACGACCCAGGGCGCCGCGCAGGCCGCGAGCGCCGAGCCGCGAAGAAACGAGCGCCGGGTCTTCATCGCTTCAACCCTCCTGTCACGATTCGCATGCGTTCCCCCGCCATCCGTGGTCAAGGGTGTGGTTCACGGCCGGAGTCCGGGAAGGGCCTGGATTCTTCCGGACAACTCTTTCACGATGCCGGGGTTCTGGCCGGCGACGTTGCGGAGTTCCTCGGGATCGGCGTCATGGTCGTAGAGCTCGGCCTGGCCATCGCTCCAAAGCGTGAAGCGCCAGCGGGCGGTGCGGACGCTCCGGCCGTGAAGTTTCGGGCCCCGCGTGACGAGCGTGAAGGCGGCGTCCTTGATGCGGGCGGCGGGGTCCGCGAGGATGGGGCGCAGGCTCGCGCCGGCGGCGGCGTGCGGCATCTTCAAGCCGCAGAAATCGGCGACGGTGGGGTACAGGTCAACGAACTCGACAAGCGAGCGGCTGGTCTGGCCGCCCTTCATGCGAGGCGCGGCAATGACGAGCGGGACGCGGCAACTGCGCTCGAACAGCGTGTTCTTGTTCCACCAGCGCCGCTCGCCGGTGTGGTAGCCGTTGTCGCCGAGGAAGATGACGAACGTCCTGTCCCATAGCTTGTGTTGATCCAGCGCATCAAGCACGCGGCCCAGTTGCGCATCCATGAAGCTCGTGCAGGCGCAGTAGCCCCGGAACAACTCCCGCCATTCCGCGTCGGTGAACTTCGCAAAGGCCTCGCCAAACGCGCCGAAGCCGACGGCCTCCTGCCGCACCGGCGTGATGTCGGCGGGATCGGCCCACGCCTTCAACGACTCCGGCGGATAGAGATCGAAGTACTTCTTCGGCGCGATGAACGGATCGTGCGGTTTCATGAAACCGCAGCCGATGAACCATGGCGTGGCGCCGAGCTTCTCGATCATCGCCACCGTGGCGGCGGCGATTTGACCGTCCGGCTGATCGTCGTCGGCGCCCTCCGCCGCGCCCCACTGGCACCAAGGCAAGGCCCCGCCGGTCACATTGCGGCCTTCAAGGAACTTGCGGCCCGTTATCGTCGCTTCAAACGCCTGCGCCGTGTGCCACGAGCGGCCGGCGTCCATCCAACGCTGCCTCGCCTCGGGGTCTCGTCCGCCGCCGAGGTGTAGCAGCTTCCCGAACGCATGCGACTGCCATCCGGCCTCTTTGCAGAGCTGCGGCAGCGTGACGACATCCGGCATCGTCTGCCGCAGCGGGATGTCGTTGCCGACGATGCCCGTCTGCTCGGCCCGCAGTCCTGCCATCAGGCTGCTGCGGCTCGGATTGCACACAGGATACTGCACATACGCCCGCTCAAAGGTCGTGCCGCGCGCACGGAGCCGGTCGAGATTCGGCATCTTGACTGCCTCTTTCGTGAACGCCCCGCCGAAGTCGCGGAGATCGTCCGCCATGATCAGGAGGACATTGGGCTTGACCGCCAAAGCCGATGCCTCGGCAGCGTGCAGTTCGGGCAGCGGAGCCAGCAGCAGGGCGGTGAGGGTGAGGGTGTGTCTCATGTTCGTGCCTTTCGTCTTCATTCGCCTCGCCAGTTCCAATCACTGGAAGTCATCGCGCCGAACTTCTCCAGTGGTTGGAGAATACCGACGCGGAGTTTCCCAGTCGTTACAAATCCCGGCACGTCCCGCCCGCCGTGCGGCGCGGTGAGGAGTGTGTGGATGGATTTCATGGCTTGGAAACGGCGCTTGGCGCAAAGATGAGCCCGTCAACGAACTCGTTTGTTTTGAAAAACGCCGAGTCGCGCACGGGCTTCCCCGCGAGCGTGAGGTTCTCGAAGGTCAGGTTGCGGATGCGTGCGTCGGCCTGGCCCCAGAGGATTTGGGGTTCACCCAGAA
>CAYRFK010000252.1:0-6952 GCA_964423465.1 uncultured Verrucomicrobiota bacterium
GCCGCGCCCGCCCCCTCTACCGCGGCGCCGTGACCTTCCGCACCGACCGCGGCTTCCTGCGGACCGTCATGGTCGAGACCCGGGAAACCCGTTGACGTCCCGCCGCCTCTGGAGGGGCGCGCCGTGCGAACCCGAACGCCACGCCACGGCGACCCCCTCCCGGTTGGCTGTTGGATGTTGAGTCCGTCGTAGAAGCGGCGCCCCCGCCGCTTCCTCCGGGAACCCAACGCACGCGGCGGGGTCGCCGCGTCTACGGCTGTCCCTTCGTGGATCCTGCGCACCCGGCGGCCGGACCCTGAGACGACACAAAGACGCAAAGATCGCAGAGGCAAAGCACCTGCGCCGAAGACGCCGACCTCGTCAGAGAACCTTCCTCATTGGCTGTTGGCTGTTGGATGTTGGATGTTGGATGTTGGAGGTTGGCTGTTCGATGTTGGATGTTCGGTGTTCCTCCGGGAACCCAACCCGCGCGGCGGGTCGCCGCGTCTACGGTCGTGCCTTCGGGTGTCTGCCAGGGCGCTTTGCGCGCTGCGAAATCCACCCTCGCTCGCCGTGCCGGGAGGGCCCGCGGCCCCGCGGGCCGTTCGCGGGATTCGCGTGGCATCCCCTGTTCCCATGGAATCCCTTCCCCGCGGTCGCCGGGGCCGGCGACCCTCCCACCACCATCATGGGGTCGACGATCGGGTTACGTCGTCGAACCACGCGTCGTACTGCCTCTTCATCTCCTCGACGATGGCCGGATGCGCGGCGGCGAGGTCCTTCGTTTCGCCCGGGTCGGAGGCGACGTCGTAGAGCTCGAAGCGCGGTGCGCCCTCGATGCTGCGCTCGCCGCGGCCCTGCAGCCGGCAAAGCTCCGCGTAGCGGTCGCGGATGTGCTTCTGGTTGGGCGCATCCATGCCGCACGGCTGGACCAGTTTCCACCGTTCGGTCAGCACCGTGTACGCATGGCCCCGCCGCGGCGCCTGGCCGCTGTCCCACTGGAGGAAGAGCGTGCGCTCGGGCCACGATGCAGCCGGATCGCGCAGCAGCGGCAGTAGGCTGCGGCCGTCGATCGCCGGCCCGCCGCCGACCGCCACACCGCACGCCTCGAGCACGGTCGGCAGGATGTCGATGTGCGCCGTCAGCCGCGTCACCTTCGCCGGCGACGGGAACCCGGCCGGCCAGCGCATGAAGCAGGGCACGCGGATGCCGTTTTCGTAGACCGTGCCCTTCAACCCGTGCAGCCCGGCCATGTGGCGGTCGACCGGGTTGGACCCGGAACACGGCCCGTTGTCGGCGGTGAAGATGACGAGCGTGTCGTCCTCCAGCCCGAGTTCCTTCAGGACCGCACGCACCCTGCCAAAGCTCGAATCGACGCTGCGGATCATCCCGTAGATCTTCCTGGTGCTGTCGCCCAGGCCGAGCGCGTCAAACTCCGCCGCCAGCTCCGGCGCAACTTGCAACGGCGTGTGGATCAGGTTCGCCGGAAGATAGACAAAAAACGGCTTCTCGCGGTTCGCGCGGATGAAGCCGACCGCCGCGTCGGTGAAGATGTCCATGCAGTATCCGGCCCGCTTCTCCTCGATCCCGTTGTGCAGCAGCGTCGGATCGAAATACCGCCCCATGGCCGCACCGCGGTGGACGAGCGTCTCGTCGAACCCCTGCGCGTTGGGCGCGCTCCCGCCGGCATCGCCGAGGTGCCACTTGCCGAAGATTCCCGTCGCGTAGCCGGCCGCCTTCAGGCGCTCGGCCAGCGTCACCTCGGAGGCGTTCATCACCGCCGCAGGCCCGAAGACGTCCACGATGCCGGTGCGGAAGTTGTAGCGCCCCGTCATCAGCGAGGCGCGCGTCGGCGCGCAGACGGGGCTGACGTGGAAGCTCGCGAACTCGACCGCCTCCTTCGCAAACGCATCGATCTGCGGCGCCTTCACGTGCGGGTTGCCGTGGCACGCAAGGTCGCCGTAGCCAAGGTCGTCGACAAGAAAGAGCACGACGTTCGGCTGCCGGGGGGCGGCGGTTCCGCAGGCTCCGGCCAGAAGGGCGGCGAGTAGAATCGGCATCTTCATGGTCGCGGCTCCGTCCGGGGCGCGCGAACGCATCGTTCCCGGTACGGCCATCCTGATACGGGCGCGGCGCTAGTGTCGTTCACGATCCGTCACTGGGAGAAATCGAACGTCGGTCGGCGGCGCGCTCCCTGAGAAACGCATCGATCGCCCGCATCACGGGCTCGCCGTCCCGGATGCCCTCCCAGTTGAAGACGCACAGGTAGCGGCACCGCGGATCGGCCAGCGTAGCGTCCAGCGCGCCGCGCCACGCCGCCTCGGTGCGCGGCCCCTGGAAGAGCCACTCGGAGGCCGCCCAGAACGGCGCATCGGAGACCGCCACGTTCCGCTGGACGCCGGCGTCCTTCCGCGGATCGGCCGCGTGCTTGTAGAAGCTCCAGCCCGGGCATGCGTGCGGATTGACCGGCACGTCGTAGACGAGTTCGCCATCCTTCCACCCGGCGCCGTGCGCGAAGAGGAGCCGGCGCGGGACGCCCGCCTTCGCCGCCTCGGCGCAGAGCCCCGCCAGGTAGCCGCGGGCGACGTCGCGCAGTTCCGCCTCGGCGGGCGCGCCGTTCGTGCGGATCCCGAGCGTCGCCAGCGCCGCGTGGCCGAGCTGCGCCATGCCGCGCGCCGTCACGTCCCCGGGATCCAGCGGCCGCGAGGGATCCTCCGCCGCCGGACGGTCAAGCAGAGCATTGCCGCCCGGATGGTGGTAGGCGTTGAGGCCGATCGACGTCTCGTGGCCAAGCTTGATTCCGACCAGCAGGTGCTTGCGGGCCTCCGGCAACCGGGCGTGCCACGCCATCACCATCGGCACGAGCCGGCGGATCTCTTCGCGGCAGGCGGCGAGGTAGCGCGGGCTGGCGAGGTTCGGCGGCGGGAGGACCCGGATCTGCCGGCCCCAGTTGCGCCACGCAATCTTCACCGCGTCGTCCGGCGATCCGCCGGCCCATTCGACGTTCATGCGGTTGGCGGGATCGTAGCCGGGTTTCGCCGGATCCCACCAGTTCCAGAGGTCCGGCCGGCCCTCCCACCAGTGCTCGAGGTCGATCTGCACGACCACCGGCGTCTCGGTCGCCTCCGCCGCGGCGAGGAACGTCTCCAGCGCCCGCACCGTGGTCTCCGGCGGCGTGCGCAGCGGCGAGAAGACGAAGCTGATCCCGGTCTGCACCGTCGCCGCCGGACGATTCGGGAATCGCGCCAGGATCTCCTCGAACTGCGCCCGGCCGAGCGTCTCGGCCCGCGACTGGTTCATCCCCTGCCCCGGCGCGCGGTTGAAGAGGATGTACTGCGTCTCGGCCCCGACCGCGGCCCCCACGAGCCCCACCATCACGGCAACGGACATCGCCAGTTCGCCCATCTTCATCGGTCAGCGCTCATCACTCTCTTCAAAGTTCCACGTCTGCGGCTTCCCCTGCTCGCCGCGGATCTCGATCGACCGGATCTCGACCCCGCGGGCCTCCTTCGCAGGCGTGATACGGAGATGGATCAGCCGGCCTTCGATGGGCAGGGGCGTCGTGATCTCGCTCCACTCCCTGCCGGCCGGCATCTCGAAGGCCGCCGAGTTCGCAGGCACGAAGTCCGCCTGCTGCTTCGTGCGCCAGGAGAAGGCCCCCTTCCCGCCCTTCTCCGACCGGATGCGCATCGTCACGGTGACCGGACCGGGAACATCCATCGAGGTGCAGGCGAGGAACACGCGGGCGTTCGGAGGCGCGTTGGTGTCGGCCGTCACGACCAGCGCGCCGTCCTTCACCGCCAGCGATCCGTTGCGGGCGATCCAGCCCTTCACCGCGCCGGGCTCGGCCTTCGTCCCCGACCGTCCCCCCGCCGCGGGCGCCTTGGCCTCGATGATCGCATGCTCAGCGAAGAGCCCCTCGTGGTGCGCGTCGAAGTTCGTCGACAAGCCCGGCGGCGTCAGGCCGGCCGTCCAGGCGAGCAGTTTCTTCTCGAGCCGTGCCGCGATCTCCGGCTCCTTCATGAGAAGATTGCGTTCCACGTTCTCGCCCTCGGGCGTGGTGATGTCGAAGAGGAGCCTCTCGCGGTCGCCGAGGATGATCAGCTTGTGCGGGTACTCCTGGATCGCGGCCTGGGTCATCCAGCGCCAGTAGAGCGTTTCGTGCGGGGCGCCGTCCTTCGCGCCGGTCACGTAGGGCAGCAGGTCGACGCCGTCGAGTTCGGGCTCGCGAGGCAGACCGGCCGCGGCGAGCGCGGTGGCGGCGACGTCGAGGCTGTGCACCGGGCGCTCGTACACCTTGCCGGCCGGCATTCGGCCGGGCCACGCGGCGACGAAGGGCGTGCGGATGCCGCCCTCGGCCAGCATGCCCTTCTGGCCCTTCAGCGGCAGGTTGAGCGAGCCGTCCCATGCGTTTCCGAGCGGCGCACCGTTGTCGCCGATGATGAAGATCAGCGTGTTCGTCCCCTGCCCCGTCGCATCGAGCCTCGCGCGGATCCGGCCGACGCCGTCGTCGATCGCGCCGATCAGCGAGAGCGCCTGTCGCCGAAGCAGAGGCAGGTTCGTCGGCGTCTGCGAGAACCACGGCTCGACCGACTCCATTGGCACGTGCGGCGCCATGTAGGCGAGATAGAGGAACCACGGCCGGTCCGGGGCCGCCTCGCGCCGTTTAAGGAACGACAGCGCGCCCTCGGTCTGGATCAAGACGCGGCAGCCCTTCTCCTTCACCTTGCGCGGCGCATCTGCGAACGGCGTGCCATCGAGCGCGTGCGAGGCCTCGTAGTCCTGCATGAAGCCGGTGAAATACTCGTCGAAGCCCTGATGCTGCGGTGCGAGGTCGGGGCGCACGGCGTGCCGCTTGCCGCCGCCGGGAAGGTTTTCGATGTCGAGATGCCACTTGCCGCTGATCCCGGTGACGTAGCCCGCCGCCTTGAGCCGTTCGGGCAGCGTGACGACCTCGCGCTGCATCGCCAGCCCATTGTGTTCGACACCGAACCGGTTCTGATACATCCCCGTGATGACGCCGGCGCGCGACGGCGTGCACTGCGGCGCCGTCACGTAGCCGCGCGTGAAGCGCACGCCATCCGCCGCGAGCTTGTCGAGGTTCGGCGTCCGGATCTCCCCGTCGACCCCCTGCGCCCCGAGGTCCGCCCACCCGTGGTCGTCGGTGTAGATCAGCAGGACGTTCGGCGCTCCACCGGACGCCACGGCGACCTGCAGCGCCACCGCGAGAACTGTGATCCAGGCATTTGTCTTCATGGGTTCACTCCCGTTCAATCCCCGTAGTGAGTCCGCGCCCGATGGACGAAGACCGTCCGCGATTCGTCGTCCACCGAGTACACCACACGATCCTTGTAGGAGAGCCTCAGCGAGAAGAACCCGGTGAGATCCCCCACCAACCGTTTCCCGCAGGGGGGATCGCGCGCCACCTGCTCCCGCAGGATGACCTTGAGCTTCCCCTTCAGACGGGGCGGCAGCTTGCCCACGTCCTTGACCGCCTCGCGGGTGAAGCGGACATCGTACGGCCTCACGGCTTCTCCCCGAAAACATCCTCAAACGGGACGGTTTCGCCCCTGTGCATCTGCCCGACGGAACGGCTCAGGCTCTTGCGAAACCCCGGAATGGAGAGCAGTTCCAAGGTCTCCAGAAGGCTGTCGTATTCGTCCTCCGCCATGAGCACGACAGAGCCCCGCCGGTGGTGAATCCGGTAGACCTGATGCTTGTCGGTCGCGCCTTTGACAACGTCGAAGAACTCCCGGCGCGCATCGGTGGCGGTCATCGTGGTCATGGCGTCTCCAATATGTACGTCTTTGCGTACATGTTGCCGCCATCCCGGGGCATCGTCAAGCCATTCCAGCGCCATTCCAGAGCGATGGGCGCAGGCAACTCCGCAGGGCTGCCGTATGGCCGGGGTGAATCGGGGGTCATGGCCCAGCAGCGGAGGTCGGTGAACTCAACGGGGCCGTTTCTTGCGAAGAGGCCCAACCGGCCCGAGGTGGCGCCGGTGATGCAGGTCTGCACGTAGCGATCGTCGAGGTAGAGTTCCCAGATGCCGTGGCGGACGATGAGACGGAAACGATGCGCGGCGCCGCTGCGGATGCCGCAGGGCACGGCGTAGCCGAGCGGGCCGATGATGTCCTCCGGCGTGAAGCGGCTGAGGCCGAGGTAGGGGCCGCTGCGGTTGGTATTGCCATGCGCCGCCACGCGGAACTCATCGGCGTCGAAAGTGGGCTCGGGCTGGTATTCAAA
The DNA here is from genome assembly GCA_964423465.1 of uncultured Verrucomicrobiota bacterium. GTDB lineage: Bacteria > Verrucomicrobiota > Kiritimatiellia > PWTM01 > PWTM01 > VGWF01. The sequence continues at coordinate 6,226 of CAYRFK010000252.1, forward strand.
CGGCCCGCTGCGGGTGAGGCCGAGAGTTTCGAGCATCAGCAACGTGCCTTTCCCCGATTCTTCATCGAAATAGAAACCCGCCGCGGCTGCGAGCCAGTGCGTGCCGATGACGGGACCGCGCGGCTCGGTGGCTTTGAGCGTGCCTTCGAGGATGACGCCGCGAGTGAAATCAAACGTCCCCGGCAGCAGAGCGATGGCACCATCACGGCCGCCTTTCATGTGGATCGCCGTGGGGCTGACGGGTGTGGCCGTGCTTGGGGTAACACGGCAGGCTGCGGGTCAAATCGTCGGCGATGATGAAGAGGACGTTGGATTTCGCAGGCTTGGACACATCGGCGGCGTGCAGCGCCGCCAGCGGCGCGAGCAGCAGGGCGGTGAACAATGGGAGGGGAAGTTTCATGGCGTTGCTTTCATGGAACTGTCGGGAAGTTGCTTCTCACGGACCTTGGGGGGCGGCTGGGGTCGTCGAGCCAGGGCTCGATGACCGTTAACTGCGTAAGCTTTGGGGGTGTCCCCTGTTCTTCTTCTCCCGTTCTTTTTCTCCCTCGGTCGTGTTGAAGGGGATTTGAGTCGGATTCAGGGAGGATTCAAGGAGCGTCCTTCGCGGTAAGATCGATCTGCCCGAGTTTATATCTTCGCCGCCCGTCGTCATCGGCCAACGGCAATGCGATTTCGGGAGTGCCGTCGCGACGGCCAACGGATAGATACAGATCGTAGCGGCCGGGTC
>CAYRFK010000253.1:0-6924 GCA_964423465.1 uncultured Verrucomicrobiota bacterium
TGAAGGCCGTGCCACCGGTGATGATCTCCTGATGCGCGGTGTGAATGCGGTAATCGTGTACATCGCGTACCCCACACAAAACGATGGATTGAGGGAAAGCTTGCGGACGTTGAGTGTAGCCATCGCGAATCTGACGCAAGAGTGAAATCAAAGTATCCCCCACTAGGGCATCGACTTCGTCAATCAGTAACACGGTGGGGCGGTCGCTGGCACGCGTCCAACGGGTGAGCAGCCATGCGACCATATCGACCTGTCCGGTGCGCATCGCTTCCTGCACCCAATCATTGAAACGGAAATCGCCATTGAGGTTGTCTGCTTGACGGGCGATGGCCTGGATGATTTGCAACTGCCCCTTGGCCACGTCATTGCGGGCGGTCTGTGCGGTTTCGATGTTGGCATACAGCGCCTGATAGCGTCCGCCCGCATTGAGGTGCTGCATTAACGCCAGCAAGCAGGTGGTCTTTCCAGTCTGACGCGGCGCGTGCAGAACGAAGTAACGCTTGTTGTCAATCAGGGAGTCGATCTCTTCGGCATCCAAGCGTGCCAAAGGGTCAAGCATGTAATGGTCATCACGGCGACTGGGGCCGGCGGTGTTGAATTGGCGTGGCATGAGGGTTCCTTTAGAGGACAGGTTTATGATTTGGAAATTTGACCCGTTTGCAAGCGATGGGCAGAGGGCAGCAGTCTTCTTGTTTGAAGGTTGAATGCAATTTGTCGTGCGGCATAGTGATTTGAGAGAGGCTTGAAATCAATGTGCATGGGCTAAATATAGGTAAATATTGATACAATCCGCCGATTGAGCGACCACTTTTTGTCTTGGAGTCATGATGCCTATTTACGCTTATAAATGTACCGATTGCGCTTTTGAACAAGATGTCATGCAGAAAATGAGCGACGCCGTGCTCACCGAATGCCCGTCTTGCGGAAAATCGACATTCAGCAAACAACTTTCTGCCGCCGGATTCCACCTCAAGGGTTCCGGTTATTACGCTACCGACTTTAAGAATGGCAGTGCCAAGCCGTCTGAGGCACCATCGCCGGCCTGCGGCACGGGCGCGTGTCCGGCTTGCGTTGGGTAAAAATTTTTTCTTCGCTTTATTCGGGCAAAAGACTTCCGTCTTTTGCCCGATTTGTTTGAAAGACGCTGTGACTGCACTTAAACGTTATTTTATTACTGGCCTGCTGATTCTCGTGCCGCTGGGGATTACCTTCTGGGTGATTTCAGCGCTGATGAGTGCGATGGATCAAAGCCTGCTGCTGTTGCCGGCAGCTTGGCGGCCAGAGGCTTGGTTGGGCGTTAACATTCCCGGGCTGGGCGTCATTCTTACCGGTGTGGTGATCATCGTTACCGGCTTGTTCGCGGCGAATTTGATTGGCCAACGTCTGGTGCATTTTTGGGAAGCCTTACTGAATCGTATCCCGGTGGTAAAAACCATTTATGGTAGCGTTAAACAAGTGTCCGATAGCCTGCTGTCGGGTTCCGGCATGGCGTTCAAAAAGGTGTTGCTAGTTCATTACCCGCACCCGGAAGCCTGGTCGCTGGCATTTCAGACCAATGTGCCGGATGAAGTCGCCGGGCAGTTAGATGGCGAGTATGTGGCCGTGTTTATTCCGACGACGCCTAGCCCGGTCAACGGCTTTTATTTTTATGTGCGGCGCGATGCGGTGATTGAGCTTGATATGTCAGTCGATTCCGCGCTCAAGGCGATTGTGTCCATGGGGGTGGTGGCACCGACGATGAGGCAGGATGCGTCCAACTACCCCGGTGACTGATGCTCAACCGACTGTTTCAATTATTTCAATATTCAGAACAATAGGATTTTTTATGCGTACACATTATTGCGGCGGCGTCACCCTTGCCGAAAACGGAAATACAGTCAACTTGTGCGGCTGGGCGCATCGTCGCCGCGATCATGGCGGTGTTATCTTTATCGATCTGCGCGATCGCGAAGGCACGGTGCAAGTGGTGATTGATCCGGATACTCCGGCAGCTTTCAAAATTGCGGAAGAGGTTCGCAGTGAATTCGTCCTGCGCGTGGTCGGCAAGGTGCGCGCCCGCCCGGCCGGCACCGAAAACGCGAATCTGCCCACCGGCATGATCGAAGTGCTGACGCAATCACTGGAAGTGCTCAACCCGAGTTTGACGCCACCGTTCCAGATAGACGACGACACCATCAACGAAAACATCCGTTTGCAATATCGTTATCTCGATCTGCGGCGCGAGCCGATGCAGAAAAATATGCGTTTGCGTTATCGCGTCTCCAAACTGATGCGCGATTATCTCGATCAGCAGGGGTTCATGGAAATCGAAACGCCGATGCTAACGCGCAGCACACCGGAAGGCGCGCGCGATTATCTGGTGCCGTCGCGCGTGCATGACGGCATGTTCTATGCGCTGCCGCAATCGCCGCAGTTGTTCAAACAGTTGTTGATGGTGGCTGGTTACGACCGCTATTTCCAACTCACCAAGTGCTTCCGTGACGAAGACTTGCGCGCCGACCGGCAGCCGGAATTCACGCAGGTTGATTTGGAAACTTCGTTCATGGGCGAAGAAGAAATCATGACGCTGGTGGAAGGCATGATTCGCGACATGTTCAAAAAAGCGCAAAACATTGATCTGCCGAACCCATTCCCGCGTATGACTTACGCTGAAGCCATGGGCCGTTACGGTTCCGATAAACCCGATATGCGGGTGACCTTGGAGATCACCGAACTGACCGATCTGATGAAAGAAGTCGATTTCAAAGTGTTCTCCGGGCCGGCCAATGATCCGAATGGTCGTGTGGCGGCCATTCGTGTCGCCAAAGGCGCTGAATTGTCGCGCGGTGAAATCGATGCTTATACCGATTTCGTCAAGATTTACGGTGCCAAAGGGCTGGCCTGGATCAAGGTCAACGACATGGCGAAAGGGCGCGAGGGCTTGCAATCACCGATCGTTAAAAATATTCACGATGCGGCGCTGACGGCGATTCTTGCGCGCACCGGCGCGCAAGATGGCGACATTCTGTTCTTCGGCGCTGACCGGGCGAAAGTGGTCAACGATGCACTCGGTGCTTTGCGCAGCAAGATTGGCCATGAAAAAGGCTATGTTGATGGCCGCGCCTGGGCACCGTTGTGGGTGGTCGATTTCCCGATGTTTGAGCGTAATGAAGACGAAGGCCGTTGGGATGCGCTGCATCATCCGTTTACCGCGCCGAAAGACGGTCACGAAGATTATTTGACCAGCAATCCGGGGCAGGCGTTATCGAAAGCCTACGACATGGTGTTGAATGGTTGGGAAGTCGGTGGTGGTTCGGTGCGTATTCATCGCCAAGAAGTGCAGGAAAAAGTGTTTGCCGCGTTGAATATCGGCGAAGAAGAGCGGCGTGAGAAATTCGGCTTCTTGTTGGATGCGCTGCAATATGGTGCGCCGCCGCATGGGGGCTTGGCGTTCGGCCTCGATCGCTTGGTGACGTTGATGACCGGCGCTGAATCGATTCGCGATGTGATCGCCTTCCCGAAAACGCAGCGTGCCTCGTGTTTGATGACTGGCGCGCCGAATGTGGTTGACGAGAAGCAATTACGCGAATTGCATATTCGTTTGCGCAATACGGCGGTGGTGAGCCCAGCGAGTTGATTAAGCGTGTGGGCTAAGCACGCGTAGCGTCATGGCGCTACGCGTGGCGTGCCTTATGTGAGTGAGCTGTTGTCACCGCTGCTGATGCCGCGCAAGGCCGGCGTCAAATGCGGTGTGATGGTTTGCAATAACTGTACGAACACTTTCGGGTTACCAGCGATGATATTGCCGGATTTCAGATAGCCCTCTTCGCCGGAAAAATCACTGACCAAGCCGCCCGCTTCTTGCACCAACAAACAGCCCGCGGCGATATCCCAAGGGTTGAGGCCGATTTCGAAGAAGCCGTCGATATGGCCGACTGCCAGCCAAGCCAAATCAAGGGCGGCAGAACCGGGGCGGCGCAATCCAGCGGTTTTCTGCACCAGATCTTTGAAGATGGCGGTGTAGGCGTCGAGATGAGTGAAATCGCGGTACGGGAAGCCGGTGCCAATTAACGAACCTTGCAATTTGTCGCGCTTGGAAACCCGGATACGACGTTCGTTTAGAAATGCGCCACGGCCGCGCAGCGCGGTATAGAGATCGTTGCGCACCGGGTCATAGATGACTGCAACAGACAGTTGCCCGCGGTAAAGCAGCGCGATAGAAATGGAATATTGCGGGAAACCGTGCAGAAAGTTGGTCGTGCCATCAAGCGGATCGATGATCCATTGATATTCAGCCTCACCTAGGCTGCCGGCATGGCCAGAAGCACCCGACTCCTCGGCTAAAATGGCGTGCTCAGGATAGGCGTCGAGCAAAGTTTGAATGATCGCTTGTTCCGCTTTCTGATCGACTTCGGTCACATAATCATTTTCGCCTTTCGATTGTATGGTCAGGTGGCCGACGTCGTTAGACGCACGGTTGATAATGACGCCAGCGCGTCGAGCGGCTTTTACCGCAGTGTTGAGCATCGGAAGCATGTTTTTCCAAAGAGCATTGAATTCGAAACGGAATTTTACCTTGAACACAGCCTCTTCACTTCATCAAGTCCGCATCGTTCTGGTGCAGACCAGCCATCCCGGCAATTTGGGCGCAGTCGCGCGCGCCATGAAGGTGATGGGATTATCTGAATTGGTGTTGGTGGCACCAAAATGTGTTATCGACGATGAAGCCCGCGCACGCGCCTCCGGAGCGGTTGATGTGCTCGACGCCGCGCGTATTTGCGACACGCTGGAGGACGCGTTGGCCGATACCGTGCTGGCCGCAGCCTGCACTTCACGCCGTCGCGATCTGCCACACCCGGCCTTTACACCACGGCAAGCCGCGCCAGAATTACTACGAACGGCATTGAGCGGCCCCGTCGCGCTGGTATTTGGTTCAGAAACTTTTGGTTTGTCGAATGAACAATTGATGCGTTGCCGTTGGCTGCTCAACATTCCAGCCAATAGCGAGTATGCCTCGCTTAACTTAGGGGCAGCGGTGCAAGTGTTGGCGTATGAACTGCGCTGCACGCAAGAAGATCAGCTATTGCCGTTGCCGGCATTTGAGTTGGCACCGCATGTTGCGGTGGAAGGCCTGTTGACCGAGCTGGAAAAGACCTTGTTGCATACCCGTTTTCTCGATCCGGATCATCCCAAGCGTTTGATGCCGCGTTTGCGGCGCTTTTTTGCGAAAGCCGGGTTGGAAAAAGAAGAGGTGGCCATCTGGCGCGGCATTTTAAATTCGGTGAATAAAATGCGTTCGTGATGCCAGAAACGATTTTTGTTATTAAGCGATCTCAGGAGTTCCCTCATGTCACTGATTCGTCAGGAAGATTTTATTCAATCCATTGCGGATGCCTTCCAATTTATCTCGATTTATCACACGCTTGATTTCATCCGTGCGATGAAAGCCGCCTACGACCAAGAAGCTTCGCCGGCCGCGCGCGATGCCATTGCACAGATTTTGATCAATTCACGTTTGTGCGCAGAAGGGCGGCGACCGATTTGTCAAGATACCGGCATGGCGGTGGTGTTTTTAAAAATTGGCATGAATGTGCGTTGGGAGGGGGAGCCTGATATTCATGCATGGGTTAATGAGGGCGTGCGGCGTGCCTATCTCAACCCAGAAAACCCCTTGCGTGCATCGGTATTGAGTGACCCGGCGGGGGCGCGCATTAATACGCGCGATAACACGCCAGCGGTGATTTATATTGATCTGGTGCCTGGCGATAGCGTCGATGTCAAAGTGGCGGCCAAGGGTGGTGGCTCCGAGAACAAAGCGCAGTTCACTGTACTGAATCCGTCGGATTCCATTGTCGATTGGGTGTTGTCGGTATTGCCAGAGATGGGCGCGGGCTGGTGTCCGCCCGGCATCCTTGGCATCGGCATTGGTGGCACGCCGGAAAAAGCATTATTAATGGCCAAGGAAGCGCTGCTTGACCCCATTGATATCCAGGCGTTGCGTGTACGCGGCGCGAACAATCGCATCGAAGCGCTGCGTCTTGAATTGCTTGATAAGGTGAATGCGCTGGGTATCGGTGCGCAAGGGCTGGGTGGCCTCACTACGGTTCTGGACGTAAAAATAAAGGATTATCCAACGCATGCTGCCGGTTTGCCGGTAGGTTTGATTCCGAATTGTGCGGCGACACGGCATATTCATTTCACGTTAGATGGCTCCGGCCCAGCCAGTTTCACGCCGCCAGCCCTGTCAGAATGGCCGGACATAGCTTGGGATGGGCCAAGCAAAGCACGTCACGTCAATTTAGATACGCTCACCGCCGCCGATACCGCAAGTTGGCGGGCAGGTGAGCAGATTTTGTTGTCGGGCAAGCTATTGACCGGGCGCGATGCGGCGCATAAAAAACTGGCTGAGTTGCTGCAGCAGGGCCAGCCGTTACCGGTCGATTTTCAGGGCAAATTTATTTACTACGTCGGGCCGGTTGACCCGGTGCGCGATGAAGTTGTTGGCCCGGCTGGCCCGACTACCGCCACGCGCATGGATAAATTCACCGATTTGATGCTGGGCGAACAGGTCGGTTTGCTGGGCATGGTGGGTAAATCGGAACGCGGCCCGGCGGCGATTGCATCCATTAAGTCACATGCTGGCGTGTATTGCATCGCGGTGGGCGGCGCAGCGTATCTGGTCGCCAAGGCAATCAAACACGCCCGCGTGCTCGCCTTCCCCGAACTTGGTATGGAAGCCATCTATGAATTTGAGGTGGAAAATATGCCGGTGACGGTAGCAGTGGATAGTGTAGGTAACTCGGTGCATGAAAGCGGGCCGCGTGAATGGCGGATAAAAATCGCGGCGATCGCGTAAGTCGCACGTCCATCCCGTTCGTCGCACAGGCTTGAACAGAAAAGATCGTTTCCATTAAGTGCAGAAAATGCAGATAATAGAAAACATGT
>CAYRFK010000254.1:0-6910 GCA_964423465.1 uncultured Verrucomicrobiota bacterium
GCTCCCGCCAGCTCAAACTATGCCACACGCGAATGCCCGGCGCGAACCGAAAGGCATGGCTCGCAGGATGGATGACAGGCTGAGGCGCCGCCCACCCGCGCCAGAACTCCGGCGCCCCGGCATCGATGTACCGGGCGACATCACGCCGGAGCTTCTCCGCCTCGGCAGCATCCAGACTGAGATCCCAGATCGCGTCGTTGGTGAAGACCTGCTCCACCTGCGGGATGTCCGCCGCAACGCCAACCGAAATCCACAGTCCGATCGCCACCGCCACCCCATGTCCGATGCTCCTCATTCGACGTCTCTCCGATCCGCCAGCCAGCCCCGCGGCAGGCCCGCTATTCTGCCCGCCGCGCACCGGACAAGACAAGCCCGGGGTAAGGCGTGGGGCGACATGGCGGTGGGGCGGTGTGGCAGCGTGGGGGTGCGGTTGTTGTGCTACGCCCAGGGGCGGAGCAGGAACAGGCGGAGGAGGATCTTGTCGGCCGCGACAACGGCCATGAGAAGACAGACGCACAGGTTGAGGCCGACGAAGAGCCGGATCGGGCGGATCCCGCCGCCGGCGCCGAACAGCCCGTGGAGGAATATCGCGAGCACGGCGGCGGCGGCGACCGTCAACACCCAGGCGGCGGCGCGCGAGTCAACGGCGCCGGTCAGGGGCACCAGCAGGAGGAGGACCGCGAAGCAGGCGACCCACGCCATCGTGACGATCTTCAGCCGGGCCGCGCCGAAACTGCGCAGGGCGACGAACCCCGGCAGCGCCGCGTAGTCGTCGCGATGGTGCAGCATCAGCAGCCAGAAGTGCGGCATCTGCCACACGAAAAGCAGCAGGAACACGCAGGCCACCTGCAGCACGCTCTGCGCCGGCGCTGGCGCGATCGCCAACGATGCATGCCAGCCGATCAGCACGGGAAGAGCTCCGGCGACCGCACCGGCGACAAGGCCCCAGAGCGAACGCGTCTTGAGCGGCGTGTAGGCTCCGTTGTAAAGCGCCACCGCCAGCAGGCCCCACACGGCCGGCCAGGGACCCCGCCCCAGCGCCAGAAGCAGGCCCGCGCCGGCCGCGAGGCACGCGACACAGGCGATCGCAGCCGCGCGCACGCCGACCGCGCCGCGGGCAAGCGGCCGCATGCAGGTCCGCCGCATGCCGCGGTCGCGGACGCGGTCCTGGATATTGTTGAGGATGCCCGCCCCGGCGGAGAGCAGGAACGTGCCGGCGAAGCAGAGCAGCGCGACGGCGGCGAAGAGATCGAAACGGGACTGGATGCCGTTGAGGAAGAAGCCGAGCAGCGCGGTCAGCGCGACCAGGATGGAGATCGAGACCTTGGCCAGACTGAGCGCGTCGCGGATCACAATTCGTCGTCCGGCTTCTTCTTCTGCCGCTGCTTCCACGCCTCGAAGACCTCCGGGGAGACGACCTTGAGACGCGCCGTCATGTCCGAATGCCCGCTGCCGCAGTACTCGGCGCACAGGACGTCGAACTCGCCCTCCTTCACCGGCATGAACCATGTGTAGGTGCTCATGCCCGGCACGGTGTCCATCTTGATGCGGAACGCCGGGATGAAGAGACTGTGCAGAACGTCCTTCGACGACAGGTTGAGCTTCACCGGCCGGCCGACGGGCACAACGAGTTCGTTCTCGGCCTTGATGCCGTCCTCGTACGTGATGTCCCACGCGAACATGCGCGCCGCGACCCCGATCTGCATGGCGCCCGGGGGCACGTTCCGCAACTTGATGTAGCTGTGCCAGCCCACGTAGAACATCGAGAGCGCGATGAATGTCGGGATGACCGTCCAGAGCACCTCGAGCCGCCAGTCGCCGCGGATGTCCGTCGCGACAGGGTTCCGGCTCCTGCGGTACCGGACGATGAAATAGATCATCATCACGGTGATGAGCGCGAGGAAGAAGAGGGAGACGGCGGTGATGTAGAGGAAGGCCTGGTCGACGCTCTGCACCGGGGTGGTTGGGGGTTCCATGGCGCCGTCGTCTCCTCAGGTTCGGAACGAAATATCCAGGAAGATGCCGCCGATGGCGATCGCGAGAAACAACACCGCGGCATAGAACATCCAGCGCAGCCATGCCGGCTCGTACTTCAGGTGCATGAACCATGCGAGCACGAGCGTCGACTTCACCGACGCGACGGCCAGCGCGACCCACACCCCCCAGCGCCCGAGCTCCAGGCGGGCGACGCCGATCGTCGCGGCCGTCAGCACCAGCAGCGCGCCAAGGACCGCGGCGAACACCCGGTAGGGCACGACATGCGATTCCGCGGGATGCGACATGCGGGGCCTCCTAGACCACGACGTAGAATAGCGGGAAGACGAAGATCCAGATCAGGTCGACGAGGTGCCAGTAGAGCCCGCAGTTCTCCAGCAGCACGTCGCGGCCCGGGGCGATCCTCCCCCGCAGGATCAGGACGAGGCAGATCGCCAGCAGCGTCATCCCGATGATCACATGCAGCCCGTGGAGGCCCGTGACCGTGTAGTAGAGCCCGTAGAAGACGATCTCGCCGTGCGGCAGCGAGGCCATGTGCTCCGAGTTCGGATAGATGCCGTGCGCGAACTTGGCCCCCCATTCGAAGTACTTGTTCACGAGGAAGGCTGCGCCCAGCAGCAGTGAACCGGACAGCAACCCGACCGCCACCCGCGGCGTGGCGCGACGAACCGCGGTGATCGACGCCGCAACGAGGAAGCTCGACACCAGCAGAATCACCGTGTTCAGCGAGCCGATCGGCAGGCTCAGTTCGGCGCCCGCCTTGACGAACCCCTCCTGGTACTTGGCGAAGTAGGCCGCATAGAGCACGAACAGGCCGCCGAACAGGAAGAGCTCGGTGAACAGGAACAACCACATCCCGAGCTTCTTGCCCATCGTGTCGGCCGAGGTGCTCACGGCGCGCCCTCCCCCTTCTTCGAGAAGTCATAGGGGTAGGCCGGAATCACCGGCGGCTCGGGGAAGTTGTGGACCGGAGGCGGGGACGGGATCGTCCACTCCAGCGTCGTCCCGCCCCACGGGTCTGCCGGGGCATTTCGCGGCCCGCGCAGACTGCGGAAGAGATTGAACATCAGCAGCATGCCCAGAACCATCAGGCCGCCACCGAAGCCGGCGAGGAAGTTCGGGCGCTCGAACTGGGGCAGATAGTCGAAGTAGCGCCGCGGCATGCCCTGCAGGCCGACAATCGCCATCGGGATGTAATGGAACAGGAAGCCGACCGTCGTCAGCACCGAGGCGATCATCGCCGGGCGGAATGCGTACATGCGCCCGAACATCTTCGGCCACCAGAAATGGAGGGCCGCAAAGAAGGCGAAGCCCGCGCCGCCGAGCATGACGAAGTGGAAATGGGCCACCACGAACTGCGTGTCGTGCACGTGGATGTCCGGCCCGGCCGCGCCGAGGACCAGTCCGCTCAGCCCGCCGACCGAGAAGAGCCACACGAACGAGATCGCGTACAGCATCGGCGGCGTGATCGAGATCGACCCCTTGTAGAGCGTCGCCACCCAGTTGAAGACCTTGATCGCACTCGGGATCGCCACGAGGAAGGTGAGCAGCGAGAACACGAACACCGCGACATCGCTCATGCCGCTCGTGTACATGTGGTGAGCCCACACCAACGACCCGGCGATCGCGATCGCCAGGCTGGAGGCGAGGATCGCCTTGTAACCGAAGATCGATTTTCGAGCGAAGACCGGGATGATCTCCGAGACCACGCCCATCGCCGGCAGGATCATGATGTACACGGCCGGATGGGAGTACATCCAGAACAGGTGCTGGTACATGATCGGATCGCCGCCCTTGGCCGGATCGAAAAGGCCGATCCCGAACGCCCGCTCAAAGATGATCAGGAGCAGCGTGATGCCGACGATGGGCGTCGCGAGGAGCTGGACCCATGCCGTGGCATAGAGCGACCAGGGGAAAAGCGGCATCTGGAACCAGCCCATTCCCGGCGCCCGCATCCGGTGGATCGTCGTCAGAAAGTTGAGCCCCGTGAGGATCGATGAGAATCCGAGCAGGAACGCGGCGAACGTCGTCCAGGAGACATTCGTCTGCGACTGCGTGCTGAACGGGACGTAGAAGGTCCACCCCGTGTCGGCCGGACCGTTCGCAAACAGCGAAATGATCGCGAAGACGCCGCCGAACACATACAGGTAGAAGGAGAGCAGATTCAGGCGCGGGAAGAACACATCGTCGGCCCCGATCTGAATCGGCAGGAGGAAGTTCCCGAAGACCGCCGGGATGCCGGGGATGATGAACAGGAAGATCATGATCACGCCGTGCAGCGTAAAGACGGCGTTGTAGGTCTTCGCATCCATGATCGTCGGCCCGCGCGCCATCAACTCGACCCGCAGCGCCATGCCCAGGAGGATCGCCAGGATGAACCAGAAGGCGATCGTCCACAAGTACATCAGCCCGAGCCGCTTGTGGTCGTGCGTAAGAAGCCACGAGAGAATCCCCGTGCGCCCCGCGGGCATCGGGTCCTCGAAGAACGACTTGGATGCATCATGCATGGATCACGTCCGGGTCCGGGGCTTGCCTTTTCGGGTCAGGAAGAACACGAAGAGGCCGACGCCGATGAGGACCGACCAACCGGCGAGGCGCATGGTATTGAGCACGTAGCGCTTCCCCTTGGCGTCGTAGCTGAAGCAGTAGCTCATGGCCTTGCGGATCGAAACCCCCGGCGTGCCGCGCGCCGCTTCGGTGAGCGCCATGCTGACGACGAAGGGTTGGAAGTCCGGTCCGTAGATGTAGCGGATCACCTTGCCGTCGGGTCCGAGAACCATCATCACGTTCGGGTGCACGAAATCGCGCGATCCCTGCTTGCGGCACTTGTAGCCGACCGCCTCCTTGATGCGGCGGATGTTGGCCTCGTCGCCCCACAGGAACTTCCACTGATCGAGCGGAAACCCCTCGGGGAAGCCGGTCGCGTGGTTGTTCTTCCGGCGGATCGCATCCTCGGCTCGGTCCTCGTCGTCGAAGCTGACGGTGACCGTCTGGTAGTCCTCGCCCGGCTTCAGCGGCATGGCCTTCATGACATCGGCCACCTCGTTGAGCATGATCCCGCAGGCGACGGGGCAATGGTAGAAGACCAGCAGGAGCAGGGTCGGCTTCCGGATGTCGTCCTTGAAGACGAATGGCTTTCCGTTCTCGTCCGTAAACGTCAGATCCATCGGGACCATGGCCCCGAGTTTCTCATCCACCCCGATATCAGACGGCGGCTCAACCCCGGGCTCCTGACCAAACGCCGTCGTCGCCCCCAAGCCCGCCGCCAGCACCGCTGCACGCCACATCCCGTTCATGAAAGCCCACCCCCTCGAGTCCGGCGCCGCGGCCGTTCCGCGGTACACACGCCTTATGAGTACAACGGGGGGAGCGAAATTCAACCGCCTCGCCGCAGATTCGCGCCGCCGGGCGGGCCGAGAAACAGAGCGGGGGCGGATATTCTCCGCCCCCGCCGGATGCCATCGCGCGGTCCTACTTGAACGCGCCGGTGGTCAGGTTGACGGTCAACTGGGCGCGGTCACGGTGCTTGGACTTGATGCTGTCGTCGGCCGAATAGGCCAGCAGCATCTTGACGTCCTGGTCGACGGCGATCGGCTTGACCTTGGGATTCTTCGAGACGAGCGGGATGGTGAAGCTGATCTTGGTCACGCCATCCGCCTCGGACCCGCCGATGTTGGTGACCTCGCCCTGCTCGACGTCCTTGCTGTGGGCCGACGGCGAGGTGCCGATGAAGAGCGCGGCCTTCGCCTGGCCGTCCTTGACCGCACCGATCACGAAGGCGGCGTCGAGCATGTCCTTCGTCGGATTGAAGCCCACCCCGACCCAGCCCGTGGTCTTCGCCGTCAGCTGTCCATTCAGGTTCGCCCCGTCGATGGTCCATTCAAACGTGACGCCCTTGGCCTCGAGCTTGTTCTTGTAGTCCGCGGCAGACGCACCCACGACGGCGGCGGCCACGGCAACGGCGGCTAAAACGGCGGTACGGTTCATCATCGTTCCTCGTTGTGCGACGCCCGCAGGACCATCCCCCGGCGTGCGGGCCCCAGTGTACGCAGCGCCCCGGCGAATGCAACCGGCGGCGGACATCAACATCCAACATCCAACAACCAACGCCCAACAGCCAACCCGAGGAAGGCCGGGAGGAAGGCGGCGAGTACGATCGTGCCCCGACACGTTCCGGCTTCCGGGTTCACGCGGACAAGAGTGTCCGCGCCACGCCAGGCCATCCGTCGTGGGGCCTTGGGGGGGGGGCGACGGAAACCGGTGTCGAGTGGCCACCCCGTTGGATGTTGGGTGTTGGCTGTTGGTTGTTGGGTGTTGATGTCCCGGCGCCTTGCGGCGCCCCGGAGGGCGTGATAGCGTGGGCCGTTGCGCGGCGGAATTTGGGGGCCGGGCCCTATGCGACAGGGCGCGGGCCAATCCCGTCAGGCCCGGAAGGGAGCAGCGGTACGTCATGCCGCCCGGGCGCCGTAGGATCACCTGGCCCCTTTCCGCCGCGCAGCACGGGAATCGCAACTCCGCCGCAGGCATCCGATGGCATACGAAGTTCTCGCCCGAAAATGGCGGCCGCAGCAGTTCGACGACGTCGTCGGGCAGCAGCACGTCACGCGCACCCTGTGCAACGCGATCGCCGCGAAGCGCATCGCGCACGCCTACCTCTTCGTCGGCCCGCGCGGCATCGGCAAGACCTCCATCGCCCGGATCTTCGCCAAGGCGCTGGACTGCGTGAACGGCCCCACCCCGACGCCCTGCGGCGTCTGCGACGCGTGCAAGGAGATCATGGCCGGCTCGGCGCTGGACGTGATCGAGATCGACGGCGCCTCGAACAACGGCGTCGACCAGGTCCGCGAACTGCGGGAGAACGCCCGCTTCATGCCGGCGCGCGGACCGTTCAAGATCTACATCATCGACGAAGTCC
>CAYRFK010000255.1:0-6908 GCA_964423465.1 uncultured Verrucomicrobiota bacterium
CACCGAACATCGAACATCGACCACCGAAGTTCGGAGGTTGTGAGGTGGCGGAATACCCAACACCCAACACCCAACAGCCAACAACCAACAGCCAACAGCCAACGTCGAAGTCCGAGGGGTTATTTGGGGGGGGCGGGGGCCTTGGGCAGGAGGCTGGAGGCGTATTTCTTGAATGAGGCCTCCATCGCCGGTTGCGCGCGGATCGCGGCGTTGGCGAAGTGCGGGGCCATGGGGCGCAGGGCGGGGACATTGTACGTGTACACCGCCATCGCACGGGAGAATCTCGCCTTGTCGACATCGCCCGCCTGGCGGATGTAGTGGGCGCAGAGATCGGCGTAGGCGCGGGGTTGGATACTGTCCCATGAGCGCTCGGCTGTTCCGGCCCCGCCGCCGAGCAGGATGGCCAGCCCCGTGGCCGAGGCGCCGATGACGTCGCCTCCGAAGTCGCGTCGCGCCTGCGGCCCGCGCATCGGCGCCGCCTTGATGCGTTCGGCCAGGAAGTCGCGCAGGCCGCTCATCGCCTCGGTGCTCTCGACCCAGAACTTCGCTCCGTCCTTGGCCTCCCCGCCGACGGAGGCTTCCAGTGCGCGTGCGGCCTCCAGCGCGGCGCGGAAGTCGCGGCGGGCCATCCAGCCGGGCAGGGAGGCGGGGAACTCGGCGACCTTCTGAAGCTCCGCCTCGGCCTTCTTCTTCCGGTCGGCATCCTCCGCCTTCCTGCGTTTCTCGTCCTCCGCCTTCTTCCGGGCGGCCTCATCCTTCCTCCACTGCTCCTGCTTCTTCTTCGCCTCGTCGAACTGGCGCTTCACGTCGGGCTTGAGCAGGCCGTCCCTGCCGGCATCCAACCGCTTCTGCAATTCGCCGATGACCTTCTCGCCCTCGCCCTTCTTGATCCGGTCCGCGAGCGCCGCGCGCACGGACTTCCAGTCGACGGCCTGTTCCTTCAGCTTGCGCGCCACCGGCTGCAGACCCGCTGGCCATGCGGGATCCGTCGTCTGGAGCGCGAGATAGGCGTCCAGATGCCCGATGGCCTCGTCGGGTTTCCCGGCTCCCAGCGCCGTGCCGGTCTGGAAGAAGCGAGCGAGAGCGCCGTACCACGCCGGCCACGACTGGCCGGCCGCCGGTGCGGGCTCCCGGAGCGGGTTGCCCATGGCGACGGCTGCGAGCGATTGCGGCAGAAGCGAGGGATGCGGGCTGCCGTCGGATTGGTTCTCGTACTTCGCCTGGGCCAGCTTGGAGACCCGGCGGGAAACCTCGTCCGCGTTGCCGTCGATCCAGGGCGGAACGGCCAGGAACAGGGCGATCCACGCACGACCGCCGTGTTCGATCGGCATCTCCTTCACCATGGCGACCAGCATCTGCTGTCCGCCCTGTATGTCGCCGATCCCCAGCGCTTCGAGCGCCTTCCCGAGTTTCGCCTGCTCGGCGGCGGAGAATGGCTGGACGGGAAGGATGACCGGCGCCTTCACCTGCGTGGTTTGCTGGACCGTGCCCGTCGCGGCCGGAACCGGTGCGGGTTTGTCCCGCTTTCGGTTCGCGAGGCCGACGGCGACGGCCGCGATCGCCGCGGCGGCGCCGATGCCCAAGCCGATCCAGAGAGCGTTTCTTCGCTTGGGCGGCTTGCGGTCCGCCGCGGGGGATTCGCGGGCGGCCCTGACCTTCTGCAGCGTTTCCTGGATGTCGCTGATCAGCGATGCGTAGGTCGGGTAGCGGCGGAAGGGATCGGGCTCGAGCATCCGGAGGATCAGTTCGCGTGTCGCCGGATGGAGATCGGCCCGTACCTGGTCGAGCGAGGGGGGCGGCTCCTTCAGGCGGGCAAGGACGACGTCCGTCGCGGTCTGGCCTTCAAACGGCGGTTTAAGTGCGAAGGCATGGAAGAGGGTCGCGCCCAGGCTGTAGATGTCGGAGCGGTGGTCCTCCTTGCGGTCGCGGACTTTCTCCGGCGCGATATAGTAGGGAGTGCCCCAGACTTCGGCCTTCGACATCGGCTTCTGCTGGAAGCGGGCGAGCCCGAAGTCGGCGATCTTGGCGTTGCCGGCGCGGTCGTAGAGGATGTTAGCCGGCTTCACGTCGCCGTGGATCAGGCCGCGCTCGGTGGCCGCGCCCAGGCCCTCGGCGACATCGAGGCCGCTCTTCAGGACGAAGATCTCATCCAGCGGATCGCCCTTGGCGATCATCTCGTCCATCCGGCCGCCGTCGAGCAACTCCATCACGATGTACGGATGCCCGCCCGCCGCGTCGACGGCATAGATCTGGACGATGTTCGGGTGGTTGAGCTGGGCGGCCGACCGCGCCTCGCGGAGAAAGTTGGCGACGAACTGCGGGTCCTCGCTCATCTCGCCGCGCATCACCTTGATCGCCACCTGGCGTCCAAGGGTTCGGTCGAGCGCGCGATAGACCGCCGCCATCCCTCCGCGGCCGAGGACATCGAACAGGAGGAAGTGTCCGAGTTGAACCGGAACCTTCTGGGCGGTCTGGCAGGAAGGGCAGAGAATCACCTCGAAGACCGGCTGGCCGGCCACATCGATCGCCTGCCCGCATTTTCGGCAGGCGATCGTGCTTACGGGCTCCGCGATCTGCAGGATGACGTCGTCGTCCGCCACGATCTCTCCGCAGTGCGCCGCAGATGAATTCCCTTCGCGCCGACGCACTGGTCCGGACAATACTCGCGACCCCAGCATCGGACAACGGCAAAGTGGACGGCGAGTCAGCTGCGGGTGTGCGCGAGACGGATCCAGTGGAGGAGGAGCGCGTCGCGGGCCGGGTTGCCCGGGGTGCGCAGACGCTCGGGATGCCATTGGACGGCCGAGACCGGCGGCCCTTCCGTGGATTCGACCGCTTCGATGATGCCGGCGGGGGACAGGGCGGCGATGCGGAGGCCGGCCGCCGGCCGGGCTGGGTCGGCTGCCTGATGGTGGTGGCTGTTGACGGACGTCGCGGCTCCGCAGGCGTCGGCGAGGCGCGTCCCGGGCATCCACCGGATCGCATGCACGGTGTCGCTCTCGTCCGCGTCGTGCGGCTCGTCCACCGCCTCCGTGAGGTCCGGAATATGCTGGATCATGCCGCCGCCGAAGGCCACCTGGAGGATCTGCAGTCCGCGGCAAACGCCGAAGACCGGCTTGCCGGCCCCGCGGAAGCGGCGGATCCAGTCGAGTTCCATGCGGTCGCGGTCCGGCATGATGGACGACGTCCGGGGATGCGGCGCATCTCCGTAGGCCGCGGGGTCGATGTCGCCGCCGCCGCTCAGTAGCAGTGCGTCGCACTCGGACGCCCCGGCGTGCTCCGGCCGCGATGCATCAAGAACCACGGCGACGATTCCGGCGGTCTCGATCCATGCCACGTAGTTCCCCAGTCGGTCGCCGAGGTAGTCCGAGGTCGTGACCAGCCAGTGCATGGCGGGTGTCCGGGCTTCCTTCCGGGGCGCCGTCCAAGCATTGGAACCACAGTCGATACAGGCTTCCAAGGCTTGGACGGCGGCGCCGGACGAAACCCTAGTACCGATAGTGATCGGGCTTGAACGGTCCCGCGGTCGGGATGCCGAGATACTTCGCCTGCTTGCGGCTGAGCGTCTCGAGCTGGATGCCGACGCGCTCGATGTGGAGGCGGGCGACTTCCTCGTCCAGTTCCTTGGGCAGGCGGTAGACGCCGACCGGGTACTTGCCGGGGTTGCAGTAGAGTTCGATCTGGGCGAGGACCTGGTTCGTGAAGCTGTTGGACATCACGAAACTCGGGTGCCCCGTCGCGCAGCCGAGGTTCACGAGGCGGCCCTCGGCGAGCATGAGGATGGACCGGCCGGAGGGGAAGGTGATCTTGTGCACCTGCGGCTTGATCTCCTCCCACGTGTACTTGCGGAGGGCGTCGATCTGGATCTCGCTGTCGAAGTGGCCGATGTTGCAGACGATCGCCTGGTGCTTCATGCGGCGCATGTGCTTCTCGGTGATGACGTCGCAGCAGCCGGTGGCGGTGACGAAGACGTCGCCGATCTCGCAGGCCCGGTCCATGGTCATCACCTCGTAGCCCTCCATCGCGGCCTGCAGGGCGCAGATGGGGTCGATTTCGGTGACGATCACGCGGGCGCACTGGGCGCGGAGGCTCTGGCAGGAGCCCTTGCCGACATCGCCGTAGCCGGCGACCACGGCGACCTTGCCCGAGAGCATGACGTCCGTCGCGCGCAGGATGCCGTCGACGAGCGAGTGGCGGCAGCCGTAGATGTTGTCGAACTTCGACTTCGTGACCGAATCGTTGACGTTGAAGGCGGGGAAGAGGAGCTGGCCCTTCTGGAACATCTGGTAGAGGCGGTGGACGCCGGTGGTCGTCTCCTCGCTGACGCCGAGGATGCTCTTCGCCATCCGGACAAAGCGGGTCGGGTCCTTCTTCAGCGCTTTTCGGAGCTGGGCCTTCAGGACGCGCTCCTCCTCGCTGCCGTAGGGGCCGTCGAGGATGGCGGGGTTGTCGACCGCCTGCACGCCGAGGTGGACGAAGAGCGTCGCGTCGCCGCCGTCGTCGAGGATCATGTTCGGGCCGGTCCCGCCGCCCCAATCAAGGATGCGGTCGGTATAGTCCCAGTACTCCTCCAGCGTCTCGCCCTTGACGGCGAAGACCGGCGTGCCCGTGGCGGCGAGGGCGGCGGCGGCGTGGTCCTGCGTCGAAAAGATGTTGCAGCTGGCCCAGCGGACCTTCGCGCCGAGCACCTGGAGGGTCTCGACCAGCATGGCCGTCTGGATCGTCATGTGCAGCGAGCCGGTGATCCGCGCGCCCTTGAGGGGCTTGGTGCGGCCGAACTTCTCGCGCAGGGCCATGAGGCCCGGCATCTCGTGCTCGGCCAGCTTCATCTCTCGCCGGCCGAACGCGGCCAGGGAGAGATCGGCCACCAGAAAATCGCCCGACGCGGAAGTCTTCTTCATTGGTTGTCCATCCATGCTAGTTCCCACGACCGTTCGCAGGGCCGGACACCATACCCGATCGCGCCGCCGGGCGCAACGCCGTCCCTGCCGGCTTTTGGATGGCACGGCGAATGCTGCACCAGTCGTTCGGGCGGGTGTGGCGGGCTGCTGATGGGCGGGACTCGTTTCGCTTTGCGATTTCTGCCCGTACCGGATACAAGGTGAATCATGGCCGCGGAGAATGTGACAGACCTGCTGGAGGAGATGCACCGGCGGGGCGCCTCGGACCTGATCCTGACCGTCGGCACCCCCCCCCAGATGCGTATCAACGGGCAGTTGATGCCGGTGCGCAAGGAACCGCTGGGGCGGGACGATACGAAGGCCATCGCCTACGGGATGATGGACGGGCGGCTCCGGGGCATCTTCGAGGCGAAGGGCAGCACCGACCTGGCCACGTCGCTCGGGGATCTTGTCCGGTTCCGCGTCCACGTCTTCCGCCAGCAGGGGGCAATCGCGCTGGCGATCCGCCAGATTTCGGCGAAGATCCCGACCTTCGAGAGTCTGGGACTGCCGGAGGTGGTGCGCGAGTTCGCCATGGCGCCGTTCGGCCTGGTGCTGGTGACGGGGCCGGCGGGCAGCGGAAAGTCGACGACGCTGGCGGCGATGATCGACCACATCAACCGGAACCGGCAGGGCCACGTGATCTGCATCGAGGATCCCATCGAGTACGTCCACCGCCACGGCGGATGCACGGTCGAGCAGATCGAGATCGGGGAGGACGCCCCGACGTTCACCGAGGCGCTGCGGAACGTGTTCCGGCAAACCCCGGACGTGATCATGGTCGGCGAGATGCGCGATCTGGAGACCATTGCGCTGGCGCTGACGCTGGCGGAGACGGGGCACCTGATCCTCGCGACGCTTCACACGCAGGATACGGCCAACGCGGTGAACCGGATCGTTGACAGCTTCCCCTCGGACCAGCAGGCGCAGATCTTCATGCAGCTCTCGATGTCGCTGGTCGGCATCGTGTCGCAGCAGCTTCTGATCACGAAGGACCGCAGCCGCCGCGTGATGGCGTGCGAGGTGCTTCGGGCGACGAGCGCCGTGCGGAACCAGATCCGCGAGGGGGCGGTGCAGCAGTTGTACTCCGTTCTGCAGACCAGCCGCGGCGAGGGCATGCAGTCCATGGAGGAGTCGCTGCGGCAGATGCACGCGCTCGGGCTGATCTCGGACGAGCAGGCGATGAGCCGGTCGTCGCGTCCGAAGGAAATGCAGCGT
Source organism: uncultured Verrucomicrobiota bacterium (assembly GCA_964423465.1). Taxonomy (GTDB): domain Bacteria; phylum Verrucomicrobiota; class Kiritimatiellia; order PWTM01; family PWTM01; genus VGWF01. The sequence continues at coordinate 6,159 of CAYRFK010000255.1, forward strand.
ATGCTCCGGACGAAGTTCGCATGAGGGGGATGGCACGGGTGAAAAAAATGCTGGCAGGTCTTCTTGGATGGCTCGTCGTTGTGACGGCGGCCGGTGTGGCGTTGGCTGCGGACGCTCCCGCGCCGGTGGCACCGGTCCCCGCCGCCCCCGTCGTGGTCGTTGTTCCGCCGGCCGACGCGTCCGCTCCGGCCAGGGTGACCTTGAATATCGAGGAGGGTGACATCCAGCAGGTGCTGACCGCCTTCTCCCGGCAGACCGGCCGCAACATCGTGATCGGGCCGGAGGTCCGCGGGCCGGTGACGGTGCGCGTCAGCGACGTGTCGTGGCAGACCGCCCTCGACGTGATCCTCAAGCCCTACGGCTTCGGCTACGAACTGGTCGAGGACGCCGTGATTGTCACCAAGTTCGACCCGAAGGCTGTGGGTGCCGCGGCCGCGCCGATCCCGATCCAGACGATGGTCAAGGTGTTCACGCTGAAGTTCCTCGATGCGTCGGATCTGGAGGAAGTCATCAAGGCCCAGATCAGCCCCCAGGGCAGCGTGACGGTTCTCCGTCCGCTCGGCCAGTTCTGGGAGCCGGAGTCGTCGGCGGGCGGCGGGGGCGGCGAATCCAAGTCGGGCCCCGATACCACGCTGGCGCGCGGACGGCGGACCCAGGAGTCGAAGGAGGTTGTTCGCAGCAAGCGGTTCATTGTCCGGGACACGGAGGCGACGATCAAGGTGATCGAGGACCTGGTGTCGCAACTCGATA
>CAYRFK010000256.1:0-6852 GCA_964423465.1 uncultured Verrucomicrobiota bacterium
TCCATCACGACTGATGAAGACGGGGCCAAGCGACTGGTGTCGGGTGTCGGCCCTTTCCTTGTTGGATGTTGGGTGCCTGCCCTCCGTAGCCTTGGCGAAGGAGGGTTGGAGGTTGGCTGTTGGATGTTGAGTCTGTCTACCTGAACACGACGTACAGCACCGCCATGACGCCGACGAGGAGGGCGGAGAGGAGGCGGTAGTTGCCGATGCCGGGCCAGGCGGGGCGGCGGAAGGCGTCGAGGGCGTTGGCCCACACGAGCTGCCGGCCGGGGGCGTCGGCGGGATCGGGGTGCAGGCGCGACACGACGACGAGGATGACGGAGCACACGAAGAACAGCAGGAACGTCGCCAGCATGTAGGGGATCGACACGGTCGCCGTGTACCACGCGAGGCAGCGGGCCCACGCGCCACCAAGGCCGGGCGCCACCGTGGCGAGCCACTTCGCCCACTCGGGGGGCGCGTAGAAGAGGACGAAGCAGGTGCCGCACACCACGAATCCGCTCCACAGCGTGACGAGCGCGCCGCGCGCCGAGGCCGGTTTCCAGAACACGCCCCACACGAACACAGTGGTGATCGGCGGCGCGATGAAGCAGATCAGCGCCGAGATGCCGTCGAAGATCGTCTTGAACTGCGCGACGAACGGCGTCCATGCGATCGCAATGATGACCGCGATCAGCGTCGCGACCCGGCCGACCAGCACGGTCTTCCGCTCCGATGCGTCCGGACGGAACCGCTTGTAGAGGTCGTAGCTGAAGAGGGTCGCGATGGAATTCAGCGCGCCCGAGATCGTGCTCATCAACGCCGCCACCAGGGCGGCCGCGACGACGCCGCGAACGCCGACCGGCAGCAGGGTCTGGATCATGTGGGCGTAGACCGCCTTGGTGTCGGCGATGGGCGCGTCCTTGGTGAGCCCGAGGTAGATCAGCCCCGGCAGCACGAACAGGAAGACCGGCAGGATCTTGATGAACCCGGCGAAAAGCGCGCCGACGCGGGCATCGTTCTCGGACTTCGCGCCGAGCACGCGCTGGACGATCGTCTGGTCCGCGCACCAGTACCAGATGCCGATGACCGGGTAGCCCAGCAGGAAGCCGTACCACGGGACGCCGGACGGGTCGCCGTGCGGACGCAGCATCGACATCGTGGCCGCCGGGAACTTCTCGCCCGCCGCGGCGATGAGGGCCATCGCCTCGCCAACGCCGCCGGCCTTCAGGAACGCGAAGACCGTGATGCAGATGGCGCCGATCAGCAGCACGACCGTCTCGACCGACTCCGTGAACACGACCGCCATCAGGCCGCCGACGAGCGTGTAGACGCCGGTCAGGATCGTCAGCGTCACGACCGAGACCCACACGTTGATGCCGAAGAGCGCGTGCAGCACCACCGCGCCCGCGTAGAGCGAGAATCCGATGTGGATGAAGACCGCCGAGACGATCGACACGACCGCCAGGTAGTCGCGGCAGGGACGGCTGTAGCGGCGCTCGAGGAAGTCCGGCAGCGTCGCGACGCGCGTCTGCAGGTAGAACGGCACGAAGAAGAGTGCCAGCGCGATCAACGTGAAGGCGGCCATCCACTCGAAGTTGCCGAAGGCCAGCCCGTTGACGTAGCCCTGCTCGGCGAGCGAGACGAGGTGCACGGTCGAGATGTTGGTGGAGAAGAGCGCAAGCCCCACCGGCGCCCAGCCGAGCGTACGTCCGGCGAGGAAGTAGCCGCCCTCCGCGGTGGCGCGCCGCCGCTGGCGGATGCCGACCCACAGGCCGAAGGACACGATGGCGACGAGGTACGCCGCCAGGATGATCAGGTCCACTCCACCGATTCGCAACATGCCCGCCTCCCCCGCGGCCGCCGCAGGCCGCTTTCGCCGCCCCTCACCGCGCCGCCTCGTCCATCGCAATTCGCGACCACTCCCACAGCCGCCGCGGTTCGCGCCGCACCGTCGAGATGTCCTTCATGATCAGTTCGACGTGGCCCCCCCGAGCCCGGTCCAGGAACTCCCGCAGGTCCGCGCGCGCCTTCTCCGGCCGCCAGACGTCCTCCGCGAAGATCGCCGGCGTCGGCTTGCGGCTCATCACGTAGTCCGCCCCGATCGCCGCGACCGCGCGGTCCGTCCGGCACCACGGGCTGACCGAGATCTTGCGCAGGTTCGGAATCCGACGCAACAGGTCGATCTTCCCGTCCAACTGCTCGCAGCAGCCATAATAAGTCAGCCCCCACCGCCGAAGCCAGCGCAGATCGTGCTTCAGCGCGAACTCCCAGTGCATCTCCGGCGACACCTCGGAAAAGATCTGTGCGTTCGAGCAGCCCCACATGTTGTGCGGCCCCACACGGGCGGGGTCGAAGGGCTCTCCGGGCAGCGTGCCCGCGTACCCGTAGCCGCCGGAGCCGATGCGCGTGGCGTTGCAGTCGAGCGCGAGGGCGTTGAGTTCGACGAACTGGTCGAGTTCCGTCATCCACGCGTCGACCATGCGCTCGACGGCTGCGTGGACGAAATCGGGCCGGTCGATCATGTCGACCATGGCCTCCTGGACGCCCCACCAGCGGATCAGCCAGTCCCACGGCGTGAACCAGATGTGGGTCTGTCCGACGCGCCGCACCGGCATCAGCCCCGCGGCGATCTCCTGCATCGCCGCCTCCCAGCGCGCCGTGACTGCCTCGTGGTGCGTGACCGCCGGCATGCGGATCTTCTCCAGGTCCGGCCAGTCGCGAATCTGGATGTGATAATGCCGCGAAACGACGTCGCTCGCCGCGTCGGTGCGTTCGACGTCGACCTCCTCGAGGATGCCGAAGTCGCTGCTGTGGAGCGCCAGCGGGCACTCGAGGGCGTCGCCGACGATCATGTCGCCGGGCATGTGGCGCCACTGGTAGATCGTCCGACGCAGTGTCGACTCGAGGTCGCGCGCCCACGGGTGGTCGCAGCGCAACGTCAATTCGCCGTCGACGTCCATCTCATGCCACGGGATCTCGTTGATCCACACCATCGGGCGGACGGAATCGAGGTCGTTCAGCCGCCGCCACAGCAGGGCCTTCTCGCGGTGCACCGGCAGCGCCGCGATCTCCGCGAGATCGGCGACGAGGCGGCGAAGGATGTCCTTCTCGGCGGGCCGGAGGACGATCTCCTCGTCGACCGGCGGCGGCGTGCGGTGGCTGGGATCGTGGAGCATGGATCATCCCCTCGTTGGGTAGCCCGCGATGGTGTCGAACATCGCGACGACGTTTTCGCTGGGTGCGCATCTCAGGAATATGGGGGGCGGGAGGCCGACGGTCAGGACTCGCGATGCAACACAACGTCTCTTGCCGGCCAGGAGACGGCGGTGGTTGGTTCTCATGGCGTCCTGCCAGCGGTCTCGGCGCTGACGGTCCTGCCCGGTGGCACAACCTGAGACGCTGTTGCTCCGATCGTCACCGTGACCGGGTGTTCCGTGAGATTGCTCACGACGGCCACGCCTCGACGGAAGCTCACGCTGAATCGGTCCTGGCCCATCGGAAACTCGCTCCATGCGAAATCGCCGATTGCGGGGTGCGGCGTGAAGCGCAAGGACCGTTTCGGTGCATCGTAGGTGAGGCCAAGGAAGCGGTGGACGAACAGCACCGAGTGCACGCCGGCAAACCAGCCGGCCTTGCCCGGGTACGAACGACGCACATCGCCGGGCTGCGGTGTACGGTACGGCCACCACGGCACCGAACCGTCGGTGTCGGTCACGCGGCGGATCTCCGTGTAGTAGCCCGCCTCACCGAAGAGACTCTCCTGGTCGCCGCCGAAACACAGGCCCTTGTTGTAGCCGGGCGCGGTGGCGGGCACGCCTTTGCCCCAATCAATCGAGCGGGTCGCGGCCACGTACTGCGCGTTGTTCGTGGACATCGAGAACCGCATGTAGTTGCGGTACGTCGCGTCGTCGTACGGCACGAAACCGTAGAACGGCATCAGCGTCGTTTCCGATTCCTCGCCGTCGCTGGTCAGGCGCGGCGCCTTGCCGTCGCGATTGACGCCCTCGATGAACTGCGGGCCGAACGGACCGGCGATGACGGTCTTCTTCAGAATCGCCTCACGCACGCTGGCGGCGATGTCCGAGTATTGTTTCGCGCCGCCCGCATCGCCAAACACCTCGGCCAGCAGGCGCGCGTAGCCTTGCAGCGCGCGCCAGACGGCGACGTTCGAGCCGCAGTGCCAGTCGCAATCGAGCTTGCCGTCGGAGATGTAGCGCGTCGGGAACAGCCAGACATCCGGCTCCTGCCGCGATGCGACGATGGCGTCGAGAATCGCCGCCCAGTTCCTCTTCAGCTCCGGATGCTGCATGAAGAACGCGGTATCGCCGGTCTGATCGTAGTAGAGGCTCGCGAGCAGAAGGCTGGCGACGGACAAGCTGATGGAGTGATGGACGCCGCCTTCCACGACCTCGCCGGGCTGTCGCACGCCGAACTCGTCGAACCACAGGATCATCTTCTGCGCCAGCCTCGGTTCAAGCGCCATGAACGGAAGGCAGGAGTAGAAGCAGTCCTTCGGCCAGATCTGCCGGGTTGCCGGATAGCTGCCCCAGTTGCTGCCGGCCATCTTGCCGGAACCAGACATCGCAATGCTCTGCAGGGATTGGATCACTCCGCGCTCGTAGAACGCGCCGAGCCACGGCTCGCTCGGCGTTTCGATCCGGCCCAGCACGCGCCGGTAATAGCGCCACGTCTCCTGCAACCACGCCAGCGTGCCGCGCGCATTGACTTCGGCCACGGTCGTCTCGCCCGGCTGGTAGAGAATCGTCGGCACCCAGACGGTCGCGCCCGGCTTCACGTCGAAGGCGACCGACCCGGAGAACTGCGGCGCGTCACCCAGGCCGATCTCGAAGTCGAACGGGTCGAACATCGCCCAGTTCGGCTTTGGCCGGTCTCCTTGGAACAACTTCGGCAACTGCACCGCACCCTTCAGCGGCGCGTCGGCGAGGTTCTCCAACTCCAGGCCGTACACGATGCCGCGGAGCCGCAGCGTGCCATCGGCGGACAGGGGCGCAAACGTTACGAGCCGGACGACGAACCGCCCCTGCGGGTCTTTGAGTTCCGTGATCGGGAAGATGTTGTCGAGCAAACCGGTCCGCACATCCCAGTGGACGGTAGCGAGGTTGTTGGTCTTGCCGTCGAGCACCAGCGCATAGGCGTACGGCCCGAAACTGCTGTTGTCCTTGGCGACCCAGACCCCGGGCCAGCCCTTGTCCGGATTGCAGCAGGCCCGGTAGGAGTCGCGGTAGATGGTCAGCGTCTTGACGACGCCGAGCATGTTGACGTTCGCCAGGCACTTCGCGTTGCCGACGTCGAACGTCAACTCGTCGAAGTCGGTCGTCTTGCTGTAGTAGCTGGCCGGATCGCCCATCGTGACCTTGCCGGCCTTGCGTTCGATCCAGAACATCTTCGCCTGCGGCTGCCGCAGCGCTTCGCGGATGGAAACGGAATCCGCTCCCGCCGCGAAACACATATCGAAGGCCGGAACGGCCAGATAGGCTGCTGCAATGGCCCGTGCCCTCATGGTTCTTCCTTTCGATGCCCCGGTCCGTCTCATCGAACAGCTCCTTCGCGGGGAACGGCTCGACACCGAATGCTGAACCGCGCGCCGATCCAGCCCCACCGGGTTGCCTTGGGAAACGCCACCAACTCGGCAGCGTGCAAGGTGCCCAGCGGCGCGAGCAGCAGGGAGGTGAGGATGACGGGAAGTGTTTTCATGGGTTATCCGCTCCTTTCCGGGCCAGTTTCCACACGACACGGTTAACGTTCCACCCACGGCTCGGCCGGGATGAAGAGGATGCTCGGACGTTCGGCAGCAAATGACGCGGGGGGAACGGCCAAGGGGCAAGGAGCAGGGCCAAGGTGAGGATGGGGTGTCTCATGGGGAGGACGAATGAGAGGATCACTTCGTTGCGTCCCGGTTGAAGCCCGCGCGGCTCACTTGCAGTGCATGGTGGAGCTTTGCGTGCGCAGCGCTTGCCTCGCTGGCAAGCGCGGCCGGGTCGAGCGGTTTCGTTTCGTGGAGATCGGCGGACCATTGGAAGAGGCGCCCGTCGCCGTAGAGCCGGAAATCGCGATCAAACACGACCTCTATGACTTCATCTTGCTGCGGGCTGTTGGCGAACCACTGGTAAATCCACGCGCGTCCGGCGGCGTCCGTCTTGCCCAGGCAGTGCGGCAGGAAGCTCTGTCCGTCGCACGGAATGTCCTTCGTCAGCTCCGCGCCCGTGATTTCCGCGATGGTCGGAAGGAAGTCGGTGAACCCCACCAGCGCATCGCTCACGCCTGCGGGCACGCGGCCTGGCTGGCTCACGATCAGCGGAACATGCACGCCATTGTCGCTCGTATTGCCTTTGCCGCCCGGATACACCGTGCCGTCCTTCAGTTTCATCTCGACGGCCTGCTTGCTGCCGTTGTCGGCGGTGAAGAGCACCAGCGTGCGCTTCCGCAGTCCCAGGGAATCGAGTTTCGCGATGATGCGTCCCACGTTATCATCCATGCGGCGCACCATGGCGGGATAATTTGCCTTCTCATCCGTCCGCTGATCAGCCGCATCATAACCCGGCGAGCCAGGCACCGGGCTGAGCGGGGCATGGACCAGCACCATCGGGTAATAGAGCAGGAAGGGCTTTTCCTTGTTCCTCTCCATGAAGTCCAACGCGTGACCGCAAACCACGTCCGGCCCGTATTCGCCGCCGGTGTGTTTCTCCAGCCTTCCATCCCGCAGGATTTCGGGGTTCTTGTAGCGAGGCGAATCATTGCGCCGCCCCTCAGTCACGCAATGTTCGTCGAAGCCGAAGCGATCCGGAGTGGACTCCTTGCTCTTGCCCGTCAGCTTCCATTTGCCGACCAGGCAGGTCGCGTAGCCAGCGG
>CAYRFK010000257.1:0-6836 GCA_964423465.1 uncultured Verrucomicrobiota bacterium
TTGAGAGCGCATTCGTCTGCTGCGTTTGATTCCGCGATAATCGCGTTCCCCCACAGGCTTTGGCACGACTAGGAGATTTTTTGGTGACGTCCGCATCCCTCATTGAAATCAAAGACTTGCATTTTTCTTATGGTGACCGAAAAGTGCTGACAGGGCTTAACCTGAATATCCCACGCGGCAAGGTGGTGGCCATTCTGGGATCAAGCGGCTGCGGTAAAACGACTTTGATGCGCCTGATTGGCGGCCAATTGCGCCCGGCCGCTGGCCAGGTCAAGGTGGCCGGCGAGGTGGTGCATCAACTGAATGACACGGACCTTTACAAACTGCGCCGCAAGATGGGCATGATGTTTCAGGCGGGCGGTTTGTTCAGCGATTTATCGGTGTTTGATAACGTCGCTTTTCCAATGCGTGAACATACTGATTTGCCTGAGGCGATGATTCGCGATTTGACGCTGATGAAGCTGCACGCGGTCGGTTTGCGCGGTGCCCAAAGAATGATGCCCGGCGAGCTTTCTGGCGGCATGCAACGCCGGGTAGCATTGGCGCGCGCGGTGGCGCTCGACCCCATGTTGACCATGTATGACGAACCTTTCGCGGGTCTTGACCCCATTTCACTGGATGTTATTGCTAACATTATTCGTCGCCTAAGCGATGCCCTCGGCTTAACTTCTATTGTGGTTACCTACGACATTGCCGAATCGTTGAAAATCGTCGATTACGCTTATTTTATTGATAACGGCATCGTCGTCGCCGAAGGCCCCGCCGCGGAAATGCAACAATCACGCCACCCGTTTGTGCATCAATTTGTCCATGGCGAAGAAGATGGCCCGGTCAGCTTTCATTACCCGGCCCGGAGTTTGGCAGTAGATTTAGGGTTGCGGGTGGGGTAGGGTTACTGCCGCAAGGTGTTGCCGTGAGCTTGTGAAATAACTCTCTCTTACTCACCGGCATTGTGGCGGCCTTGACCGCCGACTTGGTGTATCTGCGTAATGAGTGGGAGAAAATTCATGGACATCCGTAACGAGGAATATGAAGCAGCAAACAAGCGCGCAGCGAAAAGTCGGCGCAAGACGCCCAGGGGCTGGATGGTTTCCTGGGTTCACGGCATTGGATGGCGGCTGAGATGGGTAAGCGCGGTGGCGTCCCCGCTATCAATACATAAACCGTGTTTTCAATTCGTCCAGATTTAATGTGTGCAAAATGTGTTCTAACCGTTCTTGCGCATTTTTACGTACGCCGCCATGCGGGGCGGTGGCGCGTTCGGCAATAATCAGTTCATTTTTCATGGAATGTTCCCAGCCGATCAACTCGGTCACGGTGACCTGGTAGCCATGCGATTCCAGCAACAAACAGCGAAAGACGTTGGTGAGATGGCTGCCCAATTCGCGGCTATGAATGGGATGCCGCCAAAGTTCGGCCAGCGGCGTTTTGGAAAATGAGGCGTTTTTGTTCTTGCGCAATACGGCGGCAACTTCAGCCTGACAACACGGCACCAAAACAATAAAGCGCGCTTGTTTGTGCAAGGCAAAGCGAATGGCGTCATCGGTGGCGGTATCGCAGGCATGCAAGGCGGTGACGATGTCAATTTGCGCCGGTAGTTCGGGCGCAGCGATGGATTCTTCCACCGTCAGATTGAGAAACGACATGCGCTGAAATGCGAGCTGTGCGGCCAGTGCTTGCGATTTTTCCACCAATTCTGGCCGGCTTTCAATGCCAAAAATATGACCACTCTGGCGATCTTTCAGAAACAGGTCGTACAAAATAAAGCCTAAGTAAGACTTGCCGGCACCATGATCCGCCAGCGTTAAATCTCCCGTGGCCGCCATCACGCTTTGTAACAGCGGTTCAATAAAGTGACACAGGTGGTAAACCTGTTTGAGTTTGCGCCGGCTGTCCTGATTCAGTTTTCCGTCGCGGGTCAGAATGTGCAATTCCTTCAGCAACTCAACCGATTGACCGGGTTTTATTTCCGGTAAAACAGGCGTTGATTCAGGTTGGGTACGGGCGTTAATTACCTTAAATTTTGACTTAGCCATGTTCACCTCAAAAAATCGTTTTACTTATTCACCCTGCTTCTAAGGTACGCTTGCGTTCTACTTCACTCGCATCAGAAACGGATCGATTATGGCAAAACCTAACTATGCCTTCGAAAAGCGCCAGAAAGAACTGGCAAAGAAACAAAAGAAACAGGAAAAATTGGCGCAACGCAAAGCCGCCGACAATCCGGATAGCCTCGATAATCCAGATAATCCAGATAGCCCCGACACCCCGGATTTCGATGCGGATACGATGCGCGAGGTTGCGTCAGAGGTTGCAGAATCGACGGAATCAGTGCCGCCCACCACCCTTGCCTAGTTTTGGGTTTAACGGTGCTTTGAGGGCACCGTTTTTTATGTTTTATCGACGGGGGGGGCGTCCGGCGCAGATAGTCCCAACGCCCGCCAACCGGCAATGCCCAATCGCTGCAAAGTTTCAATATTGCGACCGAAAATGGCTTCCGCATCTGGAAACGCCTCGACGGCCCGCGCCAGACTTTCTTCCCGAATCAAATGTAACGTGGGGTAGGGCGATCGGTTTGTGTAATTGCTAATGTCGTCCGGCTCTGTTTCGGCAAACTGAAAGAGCGGATGGAAACTGGCGACTTGCAGCACGCCTTCCAGGCCATGCTCTTCCACGGCCGCTTCTGCGATGAGGGTGAAATCATTAAAGTCGAGAAAATCCGGCAACAGGCTGGGATGAATCAATAACGTGGTGTCAATTTCAGCCGGATCCGCTGCCGCCAGCAAATCCAGTTCACGATCCAAATCCTCCAGAAATCCATCCAGATGCTTCGCCTCGCTAACGACAAAACGCACCTGATTCTTGACGTAAACCGCTTTGGCAAATGGACAGAGATTAAGGCCAATCACTGCTTTTTCTAGCCATTGCCGCGTGGCATTGAGGACGTGTTCATGATTCGTTGAGGTCATTAATTTACTTCTCCAATGTTTAAACACCTGTCGATTAAGCTGAATGCAGCCACTCGATTAAATGATAGCGCTTTGCTGTCAACTGCCAAATAGCCGTTTGCCGGGGCAACGCAGGGCAAATTCCGCTGCACTCATGATCGTAAATTTCTAACTCACCGCCGTGCCAATAGTGCGCCAGCACGTCGGCCAATGCTTCGGAATGCGCGTATTGACAGACACCCATGACATCAGGCGGTCGCGTGGTGGAGGCTAGATCGTGCCAACTCGCCCAAATGCGCCCTTGCATGGCAGGCACTAGGCCAATTAACCAGCGTTGCCGTTCAAAGTGTGCCGGCGCACTGCCCATGAGCTGCTGCCCGAAAAGATTACAAAATAGAAAAGCCGCCTTGGGATAATACTGCGCCAGATGATCAAATCCGTCTGGCTGCGCGAGTTTGAAGGTGGGTGAGTCTGTCACTTCGTCAGCCATTTCAAAGCGGCAAGCAGGAAATTTGTGCTGCAGAATCCTGCGCGCCAACCCATCAGGCTCCAGAACAGTGAGGCGCGCAAAGTGGGCTAAAAAATCCGCATTGAGCGCATAACCGCCACTCGGCCCGACCAGCACTAACTGTTCTGCCTTGTGTTGTGAAGTGCCTTGCCATTGTTGCAACCACTGCGCCAACCACTGAGCAACCGCTGCGTGAAACGGCCGCCATAAAGTACGCTGCCATCGCAGTGCCCGGCCATGATAAATCAGGCCTCCACTGGGATGAAAAAGCATTAAACGCCTAATACCAGCTTCGCCACATCTTGATAATGTTTGACGAAACTGACCGAAACGCCGGCTTTAACGTAGTCCGGCAAGCGGTCAAAATCCGCCTGATTAGCGTGCGGCAAAATTAATTCATGCAAGCCGACGCGTTTGGCGGCAATCACCTTCTCGCGAATACCCCCCACCGGTAACACCTGGCCGGTTAGCGTCAATTCACCGGTCATGGCTAACGGGCGCTCAATTTTTTTATTGCGCGCCAGGGAAAGTAACGCCGTGGCCATGGTGATACCGGCGGAAGGGCCATCTTTTGGCGTTGCCCCTTCCGGCACGTGCAGATGCACAAAAGCTTCATCGAAGAATTTTGCGTCCGCCTGATATTGATTTAAATGACTGGCGATGTAGCTGTAGGCAATTTCAGCGGATTCCTTCATGACTTCGCCGAGTTTGCCGGTCAGCTTAAAGCCGCGATTAAGGGTGTGAACCTTAGTTGCTTCAATGGTTAAAGTGGCGCCGCCTAAGGCCGTCCATGCCAACCCGGTTACAACGCCAATCCCCGCCATCGGCTTTTCTGGAATGTAAGGCGGTTCGCTGATGTAATCACCTAGATTATCGGCGGTGACATGCAGTTTTTCCGCTTCTTTGCGAACAATTTTGACCACCCCTTTACGAATCACCTTGCCCAGATTCATTTCCAATTGCCGGACGCCGGCTTCACGCGCATAGCCTTCGACAATGTTGCGCACGGCCGCTTCAGTAATGGAAACCTGGCCACGCTTCAAGCCGGCTTTTTTGATTTGCTTCGGCCAGAGATGATGTTTAGCAATGGCCAGCTTTTCTTCCATCAGATAGCCTGATAACCGAATTACTTCCATCCGATCCACTAAAGGAGCCGGGATGGTATCGAGCTGATTAGCCGTACAAATAAACAAGGTTTTCGATAGGTCAAAGCGCACATCAAGATAATGATCAAGAAATTCTGAATTCTGTTCAGGATCAAGCACTTCCAGCAGGGCAGAAGCGGGGTCGCCTTGATAACTGGCCCCGATTTTGTCAACTTCATCCAGCATGATGACGGGATTTTGCGATTCAACTTCTTTGATCGCCTGAATGAATTTCCCTGGCATGGCACCAATGTAAGTGCGACGATGGCCTTTGATTTCTGCTTCGTCACGCATACCGCCAACAGAGAAGCGGTAGAACTTGCGCCCGAGTGCCCGTGCCACGGAGCGGCCCACCGAGGTTTTACCGACGCCAGGCGGGCCGACCAACAGCAAAATTGAACCGGCTACTTCCCCTTTTAGCGTGCCCACCGCAAGAAATTCGATGATGCGTTCTTTGACATCGTCCAAGCCGTCGTGGTCTGAATCCAGCACCTTGCGCGCCCGCACTAAATCGAGTTTATCCTTCGTGTGTTTTCCCCACGGCAAATTGGTTAGCCAATCGAGATAATTGCGCGTCACAGTATATTCAGGCGAGCCATGCTCCAAGCCGGATAGCTTGGTCATTTCATCGTTAATTTTTTTGTCCGCATGCGGGGGCAATTTCAGTTTTTTGATGCGACTTTGGTAAAGGTCCAAATCGGCGGTGCGGTCGTCCTTGGCGATGCCCAGTTCTTTCTGGATCGCTTTTAATTGCTCGCGTAAAAAGAATTCCCGTTGTTGCTGGGTCATCTTTTCTTCCACTTTTTCCTGGATATGGCTTTGCAGCTTGGCGACTTCCAGCTCTTTCTTGATCAGCAGCAGCACTTTTTGCATGCGTTTGCGCAAGTTCAGGGCTTCTAGAACATCTTGCAGCTTGTTTTTCGGTGCGGTGGTCAGGCTGGCGGCAAAATCGGCTAACAAGGCGGGTTCGTTCGGCGAAAACCGATTCAAGAAAAATTTCAGCTCTTCGCTGTATAGCGGATTGAGCGGCAATAAATCCTTGATGGAATTGATAATGGCCAGCGCATAAGCCTTGATTTCTTCGCCGCCGCTAGGCGCGCGCGTCTCCACCGGATATTCAACCCGAGCGAAATACGGTGCTTTGCCTGATAACCATTCCACTACCTTGAAGCGTGTAATACCTTCGGCAATAAATTGGATCTTGCCATCCGAACGCAGCGGGTGATGCATACGCACCAAAGTGCCAATACCATAGAAATCTTCGGGTCGCGCGTCATCGGAAATATCGCCATGCACCATCACCAAGCCGACCAGATGATGGCCCGCATCGCCGATCCGCTTCACCGTTTCCATCCACGGCGGCTCATTCATGATCAATGGCAAGGTCTGCGCCGGGAAGAAGGGCTTCTCGGTCAACGGTAAAATATAGATTGATGCAGGCAGGGTTTGCGCCGGCAAATTAGCCCTGGCAGGCGCATTGGATGAGTTCAATTCATCCATGGATAAAAGGCTGCGCTCCTCGCCTATCTCTTCAGATTCCATGATTTCACCTTCGATAGGTGTCTTGATCGCATCAGTTTTGTCGTCATTCATTGCAAAATTCCATCAACAGGCAGGTTTACTTCTTGCGGCCGCATCGTCAATTTTCAAGCACAATCATACTGCCAGAAAAAGTTGTCTTCGTTATACTGGGAACGTTTATTCCGCTTATTCCTTTAATTCCTTCATTAACCTTATCGAGACCGATATGAAACATACCCTGATGAAACGCATCTTTCTCCCCGCACTGTGTTCACTGTTGTTTTCCAATGTATCTATTGCAGGGGATATAGATCAACTCAATACCCTCGTGCAAGGAGAATTCAAAAACCTGTCAAAAGACCTGACTGCTGCACTCAGCTACAAAGCCGTGCAGCCTGCCGAGGCGATGGGTATTACCGGTTTCGACCTTGGCATTGAGCTAGGCGCAACCGAGATGAAGCACAGTAACATTTGGGAAAAAGCCACCGGGAGCAGTGAAAACTGGTTGCCAGTGCCGAAACTGCATATCAGTAAAGGTTTGCCATTCGGCATTAATGTAGGTGGTTTCTATACCCAAGTGCCAACGACTAACATTAAGCTTTGGGGCGCAGAAGCCAGCTACGCTATTTTGCCAGGCAGCACGTTGGTGCCGGCCCTGGCTGTGCGCGGTGCCTACACCAAATTAACCGGTGTTTCGCAGCTTGATTTTGAAAC
>CAYRFK010000258.1:0-6828 GCA_964423465.1 uncultured Verrucomicrobiota bacterium
TCGCTGCAGCGATGGTGGGGCGCGTCGCTATTTCGAGATGCTCTCCGATCGCTCACGCGAGGATGCGCCGGCATTCACGCTCGCGGCGGGGGCCGGAAGCGCGGAGACGAGGACCGCCGTGTCGGGCGCCTTGCCGGAGTAGAACGAGACGTAGTGGGTCTCGCCGATGACGGTGGCGTTCACGTTGCCCGCGTCGAACGTGCTCTGACTTCCCGTGGCTACGATCTCGGAAGCCGGCCAGTGGAGCGGATGGATGAAGATGCGCTCGGGATCGACGACGCGCCGGCGCAGGAGGCCCTTGCCACGATGATAGTAGTAGTTGCTGAGCAGCCCCGTCGAGGGGTCGAGGATGAGGCTGGGTCCAACCTTCGGGACGGCGAAAACGTCGGTGATCTGCATGGGCATCACCGAGAGCTTCGGCCTGGCCAGAAGGGTGAATTTGATCCCGTCCGTGGTGCGGTAGAGGTCGTGGTGCCGGTCCCTGCCGACGCGCCGCACCCAGAGGAGCATCGCACCCGAGGCGTCCAGTCCCTTCCCGACGGCAACCTCGCCGTAGCCCGGCGAATCGGCGACCACCGTTTCCAGCGTCCATGACTTCCCGCCATCGCTGGATGTGCGCGCGTAGACGGCCCGGGCATCTTCCCCGATCGTGTGCCCCCCGCCGCGGCTGTACACACAGACGAGCTTGTCTCCGATGGCCTGCATCATCGGCCACGAGTTGTAGCCGCTCACGTTCTGCACGACATGGGGTTCCGCGGGCGTGTTCGTCACGGCCTCGTGGTTCGCAACGGGGCGGAGCGGGGTTCTCTCCCGCCTTTCAGCCCCCTGCGCGCCATTCGCTCCTGCGAGTCCGGCGGCGAGGAACACCAGCATGGTGGTTGCGGATACGGTGGATTTCATTTCATTCAAACGGCGGCTCCGCTGTGCCGACAGCGTATGCCGCTGCGGAACGGGCTGTCAAACGGGAGTCGATCATTCGGCCGCCGGGGGCGTGGACAGGTGAGGTTGGCGTCCCACCGGGCTGCCCAGCCCCCCGATTCACAACTTCCACTCCGGGTGCTCCCCTTCCGGCGTTACACGTAGTGTAACGATCGTTACAATTTATGTAACATCGGCGATGAGGGTCCGGCGATGGCGGCGGGGGATTTCACGCCTTCATTCGTCTGCCCTCCTCCGGCCCGACACTCGATACCGGGACAGAGACATGTGGGTTCTTCCCCCGATTGGGTAGCGCCACGGCTACGACGTGGCGTGCCGGGGGCGTTGGCGCAGGCGGAAGCGGTTGGCGGCCGCTACGGTGCCGCAGGTCGCAACCCTGCGGCTACCCGGCCGCCGGGGCCGACGGCTTGGTGGATCAAGCAAAGGGCGGCCGACCCTGCTAAGTTTCGGAAGGGTTTCTGCATTACCCCGTGCATGAACAAATCGGACTCAGCGGCCGCGGGCGGGCTTCCGGATGCGCATACGATGCACGTCCAGCAGCTGTTCGTCGCGCATCAGACGTCGATCAAGGCCTTCATCCTGTCCCTGCGGCCCGATTTCAGCGAGGCGGCGGACATCCTGCAGGAGACCTTCCTGACCGTCACGCGCAAGGCCGCGGAGTTCCGCGAGGGATCGAACTTCACCGCGTGGGCCTTTGCGATCGCGAGGTTCAAAGTGCTCGAGGCCGGCCGGGCGCGGCGGCGGGAGACGGATCTGTCCGACGAGGTCCTCGATGCCCTCGCGGCCGATGCGCCGGCGGCTCCGTTCTTCGACAGCCGCCTCGCCGCGCTTCGTGACTGCCTCCGCCGCCTCGCGCCGCAGGCACGGGAGATTGTCCGCCTGCGCTACCACGCCGGCCACGGCCCCGACGAGATCGCGCGCCGCGTATCGTGGACCGCCAATGCCGTCAACGTCGCGCTCTCCCGCGCACGGACCGCCCTGCGGGATTGCGTCCGGCGGACAGTCGGGGAGGTCGCATGAATCCGCGCCGCCTCGCCGACCTGATCGACCGCCATCTCGACGGCCGTCTCGCGCCTGCGGAGCGGGCGGAACTCGAGGCGGAGCTGCTGGCCTCGGCCGCCGCGCGACGGGCCTTCTGGGACCATGCTGGTCTGCACGGGCTCACGCACGAGGCCGTCCGGCTGGCGTGGAGCGATGAGGAGCCCGCACCGGCCCGCCCCGGACTCCTCGAGCGTATCGCCGCATTCATTGTCCCCCCGCGCCGGGCCGTGGCGTTTGGATCGCTGGCCGTCGCGCTGGCGGCGCTGGTCCTCGTCCTCCTGCCCGGCACCCCACCGCCACCCGCCGCCGGGCCCCGATTCGCCGCGGTCGAGGGACGCGCCGAGATCGTCCGCCGTGGCGCGACGATCCCGGCCGCGACGGGCGATACGGTGGCCTCGGGCGACGGCATCCGCGTCGCGGCCGGTGGCGCGGTGCGGCTCGCGTTCCCCGGCGGAACACTTGTTCAACTCGGCGGTGGGGCCTCGGTCCTTGTCGAGGACGCCGCATCGCTTCTCTTTGAGCTCCGGGCCGGCGCCCTTGAGGCCGAGGTCAGCACGCGCCCCGCGGACCGTCCGATGATCGTTCGCACCCCGCTCGCCCGCGCGACGGTCCACGGCACGGTCTTCGCGCTCCGAGCGGACGCGGCGTCCACGCGGCTCGATGTCCGCGAAGGCCGTGTGCGCATCGCCCACGCCCGGCGCGACAGCGAGGTCGAGGTCGGCGGCGGCGAGTACGCGGTGGCCGCGGCCGATGCCGACGTGCGGGCCGGACTTGCGCCCTCCGCGCCGGTCCCTCCGCGCGCCGCCGGTGCAGCGGGCGATCGCGATCCCGCTCTGCGACCGTTCGCGCCCGACAGCCCGTGGAATGCGGCCATCGGTGCGCGGGCCGCCTTTGAGCCCGTCCGCGCCGCCGCCTTCCACGCGGCCCCGCGGGCCGTCGTGCTGCCTGCGTCGCACGACCGGGCGGTGATCCTCGCGCGCCCCGGCGATCCGGAGACGCCCGTGATCGACCGCTACACCGGCATGGAACTGGCGCGCCTGCGCGTGCCGGCCGATGCCCCGGCGGAGGGACGCCGTCCGTCGCCCTGCACGATCATCGACACCCGCGCGGGCTCCGCGTACGAGCTGGCCCAGGCGGGGCGGGATGGGGCGGTGATTATCGCGTCCGCTTGCGAGCCGGTCGACCTGCGCGGGGCCGGCGTGCCGCCGCAGCAGAGCGGACTGACCTTCTCCGGCCTCCCGCAGATCGCGGGGATCATCCGCGCCGGCGAATGGACCGGCGGGATCCGCCATGCGCTCTCGGCGTATGTCGTCCACGCGGCCCTCTCGCGCGCACCGAACGGCGACGCGTTCGCATGGCCTGCGCGGCACACGCCGATGGAGACGAAGATGCTCGATGCGATGGCGGCGGACGGCAACCTCCGCTATGGGACGCTGCTGGCGCTTCCGCCGGAGGTCGACATCGGCGCGTTCGGCCTCGACCCCGCCGGGCCCGCGATGGCGCTCGCCCGGGCGCTGCAGGACCACGGCGTCTACCTCGTCCACAGCTTCCGCGGCCCAGCCGGCTCCGCCGCGGCCGGTTGGACGCCGCCCGCACTCCAGCTCTTCGCCGAGGAACTCCCCGGCGGCGATCCGCACGAGCTGGCGGCCGCGGTGTCGCGCTTGGTGCCGCTGCTGAAGGTGGTGGCCAACAACGGGCCGGCGTCTCCCGGCGGCGGCGGCGAGCCGCGCCGTCCGCCCGCACCCGGCCTGATTCCGGAGCCCGCACCATGAAACGGAAGACGATCCTGTCCGCCCTCGTTCTCGCCGCCGCCCTCGACTCGCACGCCGCGACGACGATCGCGCTGGCGACCAACGTGGTGGTATCCGGTGTGCGCCCGTTCGGCATCGGGCTCGCGCAGGTGAACTACTACGACTCCGGCCAGATGATGAAGGAACTGCTGTTCCGCAATCCCGGCTTCGAGGGGATGCTGTTCCAGTCGATCGTGCGCGTCGGTTCCGGCACCGCTTCGCAGGCGGTCGAGGATCAGCCCTTCACGCAGTGGCCGAGCGGGTTCTGGGACGGGGCGGCCTACGAGTTCGCGTGGGGCGTGGCGTCCGGCCGGGCGGGCGTCGTGTCCCATTCGATGGCGCCGAACCGGGCCGGTACGCCGAACGATCCGGCGGGCGACACGAACGGGACGACCTACGTCTTCGGCGACAGCGGCGGCGCGTCGTCGGCGGGTGACTACCTGATCCTCCGCAAGACCCACATCGGCGGGACCAACGGCGGGGCGGCGTTCGGGAGCTGGAGCGTCGGCACCGGCGGCTCGGGCAGCGTCGCAAGCGAGACGAATGACCTTCCGGCCGGCACGGAGGGACGGCAATGCGTGCGGCTCACCGCGCTCGGCGCAGCCGACCAGGCTTCCGTCAGCGGCCAGTTCGACACGATGACGACGCGCTTCGTGCTGCTCGACGGCTCGTTCCGCCTCGCCTTCAAGGCGCGCGGCGCCGGCGGCGCCAACCGCGTGCTCGTCACCGTGCAGCGCGGCAGTCTGACCCCGTACCTCAGCCAGACCGTGCAACTGCCGGCCGGATGGACGAATTGCGAACTTCCGTTCACGGCCGCGGAGACCTCCACCGTCGCGGGCAGCATGACCGTCCGCCTCGCCGCGACCGGCCAGAGTGCGGTGCTGCTCGACGATGTGAGCCTCCGGGAGACCGGCGGCGATGCGACCAACCCGACCGCGTTCCGCGATCCGGTCGTGCAGGCCCTGCGCGAGCTGCGGCCCGGCATCGTGCGCTATCCGAACTGGCAGTCGATGGGCGAATCGCTCGACAACGAACTGGCGGCCCCGTTCGGCCGCATGCGCTCCGGCTACTCCGCCTACAGCACCACGGACAACAACATGAGGCCCGGGCTGCACGAGTTTCTCGAACTCTGCGAGCATCTCGGCGTGGAGCCCTGGTACAGCGTGCCGCCGGTGTTCTCGATCGCCGAGGCGACGAACCTGGTCGAGTACCTGGCGGGCGGCACAAACACGGTGTACGGGGCGCGGCGGGCGGCGCGCGGCCATGCGACGCCGTGGACCGGAGTCTTCCCGCGCATCCACCTCGAGTTCGGCAACGAGAACTGGAACAACGGCAGCTACCGCGGCGCGGCCATCACGGTGCCGGTCCCCTGCGGAAACCGGGCGTCCGGGCTCTTCGCCGCGATGAAGGCGACCGCCGGCTATGCGACGAACCGGTTCCGCCTCATCCTCGGCGGCAATCCCGGGATGAGCGGCATGAACGTGCAGCTTCACAACGCGAGTCCACACCACGATGTGTTCACACTGGCGCCGTACATGGCCTACCGCGTCGACACCTACGCCGACAACGAGGCCCTGTTCGGGACGCTCTTCGCCGAGCCCGAGTGGTGGTCCACTCGCCCCTCGCCGACGTCGGGCCTGATGCGGCTCACCCACGACCTGCTCCAGGCATCGCCGCGCCCGGTGCCGCTGTCGGTCTACGAGGTCAACCTGCACACGACCGAGGGCGCGATCTCGCAGGAGGCGCTGGACTCGTTCACGCCGTCGGTCGGCGCCGGCGTCGCGGTGGCCGGACACATGTTCTCGATGCTGCGGCACGTCGGCATCCGCGACCAGGTCTTTTTCTCGCTGCCCGGCCACCGCTACACGCGCGGCGACGGCAAGACCGCCGCGTTGTGGGGCGCCGCGCCGGACTACGGCGTCAGCGGCCGCCGCCGCCCGCAGTTCTTCTCGCAGGTGCTCGCCAACGAGGCGCTCGCTCTGCGGGGCGATTTGATCGGAACGGTCCACTCCGGCGACGACCCGACCTGGAGCCAGCCCTACATGAACCGCGTCAGCTACACGGACGCGCACCATCTGCAGTCGTTCGCCTTCGCGAACGGTCCGGACCGCGCGCTCGTCGTGTTCAACTACCACCGCACCTCGCCACTCGACGTAACGTTCGCGGGCGCCGCGCCGCCCTTTGGCGCCGTCACGGCGAGGCAGCTCACGTCGGGAAACGTGACGGACCACAACGAGACCAACGCCGTCGTCGCGGTGATGACGCAGGAGTTCGGGACGTTCGATCCCGGCGCGCCGGTGTCGCTCCCGCCGTTCTCGATGACCGTGTTCCACTGGTCGACCGTCGGCCCGCCGGTCTCCATCGCGCCGCCGAACGCCGGCGGGGCGGTGCGGATCGAATGGGACGGCGCGGCGGGACGCGAGTACCAGGTGCAGACCAGCCGCGACTTCGTCACGTGGAGCGCCGCCGGTCCCCGCGTCCCCGGCGCCGGCGGTCCGACCGTCTTCCTCGACGACGGCACCCACACCGGCACCCCGCCCTCCCAAACCGACCGCCGCTTCTACCGCGTGTTGCTGCCGTAGATCGGCCGGCTTCCCTCGCCTCTCGCCCCTCGTCCCTTTCCGGAGACGAAGGCTTGGACAAAGGCCAGGACGAAGGAGCGGCGAACATCGGAGTCCGGCGTGGGGCAGGCACTCCTGCCTGCCCTTCACGGCCCCGCCGGCCGTCCCGGACGGCTTCCCATCCGCTTGCCACCCTCCGGCCCGGGGCGACGGAGATTAGGATTACGATCACGATTACGATCAGGAGGGAGCCCGACACCGGTCACCCGACACTGTTCCCCCTCGCCCCTCGCCCGTTGCGCCCTCGGTTGACTCGCCCGTATCGCCGATGCACTCTCTCTGCTGGATCGAGGATGGCATCGAACCGGCGGAGGGCGGAGGATGACCGGTGCGAGAGTTGTGAATGCCGCGGAAGCCAGAGGGGACCGGCGTGAAGGCGGAAGTAGGAAGCGAGAGACTCTCGCGGCAAAACCGACGGCCGACCTCGTAAGGGGCGC
>CAYRFK010000259.1:0-6766 GCA_964423465.1 uncultured Verrucomicrobiota bacterium
CGGCCTCGCGCAGCGCCTTGCCGACGGCGAGCGCGAGCGCGACGTAGTTGGTCACATTCGGCTCGGGTTTCCAGAACTGGATGTTCGGTTCGTTCCACATCTCCCAGAGGATGCCGCGTCCCTTCAAGTGCGTCGCGGCCGCCGCGGCCCACTTCGCGAACGCGGTACGGCCGGCGTCGGTGCAGGGTGCGACCCCGCCGTCGTAGAGCTTGTTCGCGTAGTCGAGGATGAACAGCGCGCGGATCCCGTGCCGGTCCAGCGCGGTCATCAGCCGGTCGTAGGAGGAGAAGTCGTACTCGCCGGCCTTGCGCTCGGTTCCGCCCCAGGTGAAGTCCATGCGGACCCACTTCACGCCCGACGCGGCGATCATCTCCATCTCGCCCGGCTTCGGGTCCGTGAAGTGGATGTTGTAGCCGTGGCCCTGCGGAATCGCCACCCCGGCGGGCTCGGGAGCCGGCGCGGTCGCCGCCGGCATCTGCGACACGGGTGGTGCGGGCGGCGTGATGGACGCGCAAGCCGTGAGCCCCGCGGCCGCAAGGGTGGAAAGAAGGGCCACTCGCTGCATCATGTCGTGTCTCCGAAAGCCGCTAGAAGACCCCGAATTCCGGCTCGCGTCAATGCCGGGTCGCAGGGCGGTATGGCGGTGTGGCCGTATGGCAGTGTGGCGGTGTGGATGTGGGGCGGTCATGCGTGCCCGGATGTGTCATCCGGTCCGTCCGTCGTGGAAGCGGCGCCCCCGCCGCTCCGTCCCCGCCCCGGCGGCGAGGGCGCCGCCGCCACGCACTGCGGACGAGGGGACGCCCATCAAAGGCTCGCGGCCACTCGCCACCGCCCTCCCTCGACCGTCTCCGGTGTTGGAGGGCCGAGCTATGCGAGGCCGGGCGACGGGTTCACTGAGACGCAAGGTTCGGGCTCGCGGTAGCTCGCCCCTCCAAGATCCTCGCTTTGCTCTGGCGCCGCGGGGTGGGTGGGGTAGGATGTGCGGCAAACCGGAGGACATGGATGAACAGGATCGGATGGGTGTGCGTGATGGCGGTGGCGGTGGCGGCGGGGTTTGCGATTCGCGCAAGGGCGGCGGCGGACACGAGCGGGAACGCGACGACGCCGGCGGACCGGCTGAGCCAGGGGTCGTGGAAGGCCCGTCACGCCGCGAAGTTGGCCGAGGTGGCGAAGGGCGGCTACGACCTCGTCTTTCTCGGTGACTCCATCACGCAGGGATGGGAGGGCGCGGGCAAGTCCGTTTGGTCGAAATACTACGCCCACCGCAAGGCCCTGAACATCGGCTACAGCGGCGACCGGACGGAGCACGCGCTGTGGCGCCTCGACAACGGCGAGATCGCCGGTCTCTCGCCGAAGCTGGTCGTGATCATGCTGGGCACGAACAACACCGGGCACCGCAAGGATCCGCCGGAGCAGACCGCCGAGGGCATGAAGATGATCCTCGAACGCATCAAGACGAAGATGCCGGGAGCGAAGGTCCTGCTGCTGGCCGTCTTCCCGCGCGAGGAGAAGTCGGACGGCGCGCTCCGCAAGATCAATGATGGCGTCAACGCGATCTACAAGACCTTCGCCGACGGCGACCGCGTGACGTTCATGGACATCAACGGAAAGATGCTCGAATCCGACGGTACGCTGTCGCGTGAAATTATGCCCGATCTTCTGCACCCGAAGGAGAAGGGCTACGCGATCTGGGCGGCCGCGATCGAGCCGTTCATTGCCAAGACCCTCGGCGACAAGCCCGTGGCGCCGTAGGGCGCCTGTTCCGGCCCGCGACGGCCATGGCCGTCGCGGACAATGCGTGGGGCAGACAGGAGTGTCTGCCCCACGTGCGTTTGCGGCCGGGCCTCTCCGGCCGTATGGTATATCCATTTCCCGCGCCGTGCGCGGGGTCTGGAGACTGCAATGAAGGTCGTGATTGTCGGCGGGGTGGCGGGCGGGGCGTCGGTGGCGGCGAGACTGCGGCGGCTCGATGAAAACGCGCAGATCGTGGTGATCGAGCGCACGAAGTATGTGTCGTTCGCCAATTGCGGCCTGCCGTACCATATCGGAGGCGTCATCAAGGACCGCAGCCTCCTGCTGCTCCAGTCGCCGGAGAGCCTCAAGGCCTCGCTGAACATCGACGTGCGCGTCGGGCACGAGGTGCTGTCGGTCGACCGCAAGATCAAGTCGGTGCGCATCCGCGAACTCGACGGCGGTCGCGAGTACGCCGAGCCCTACGACGTGCTCGTGCTGGCGCCGGGCGCGACCCCGGTGCGGCCGGAGTTGCCGGGCATCGACGACCCGCGCGTGCTGGTGCTGCGCAATGTCGAGGACATGGACGCGATCAAGCGCCGCGTGGACGAGCGCGCCCGCGGGGCGATCGTGATCGGCGGCGGCTACATCGGCGTCGAGATGGCCGAAAGCCTCCGCCAGCGCGGGCTCGACGTCGACCTCGTCGAGATGGTCGACCAGATCATGCCGCCGCTGGACAAGGAGATGGTCGCGCCGCTCGAGGACCACCTCAAGGCCCGCGGGGTCCGCCTCCACCTCGGCACCGCCGCAGCTGCATTCCGCACGTCGCCGGGCGGACGCATCCAGGCCGAGTTGAAGACCGGCACGATGCTCACCGCGGACTTCGTGGTCCTTGCGGCCGGCGTCCGCCCCGACGTGAAGCTCGCGAAGGCCGCCGGCCTCGACCTCGGCCCGCGCGGAGGCATCAAGGTCGACGCCCACATGCGGACGTCCGACCCGGCGATCTACGCCGTCGGCGACGCGGTCGAGGTGACGCACACGATCATCGGCGACTCGTGGCTGATCCCTCTCGCCGGGCCGGCCAACCGGCAGGGCCGCGTGGCGGCGGACAACATCTGCGGGCGCAACAGCACCTACACGTCGCCCCAGGGCACGGCCATCGTCAAGGTGTTCGACATGACGGCCGGCGGGACCGGTGCGACCGAGAAGAACCTCGTCCGCGCCGGCGTTCCGTTCCGCAAGGTCCACCTCCATCCGTCGGGTCATGCGGGCTACTATCCCGGCTCCGCCCCTATGCACATCAAGGTGCTCTTTGCGCCGGACTCCGGGAAACTGCTGGGAGCGCAGGTTGTGGGGTTCGACGGCGTGGACAAGCGACTGGACGTCTTTGCGACGGCGGTTCGCGCGGGGCTCACCGTCCAGGATCTCGAGCATCTGGAACTGGCCTACGCGCCGCCCTACGGGTCGGCCAAGGATCCCGTCAATATGGCGGGGTTCGTCGCGTCGAATCTGCTGCGCGGGGACCTCAGGCTCTGGTATGCGGAGGAGTATCCGGAGAAGACCGAAGGTGCGGTCCTTGTCGACGTGCGCGGCGTGGGCGAGTTCGAGGTGTGGCACATCCCGGGCGCGGTGAACATCCCGCTGGGCGAACTGCGGAAGCGGATGGGCGAACTGCCGAAGGACGGCAAGGTCCGCGTCTACTGCAAGGTCGGATTCCGGAGTTACCTGGCGTACCGCGCGCTCCGGCAGAGCGGTTTCACCGACGTCGCGACGCTGGCGGGCGGTGTCACCACGTTCCGTTGCATCCACCGGTCGCTGCAGCCGGAGGCCGAGGTCGAGCCGGTGGCAACGCTGGCGTACGCCGAAGAGGAGATGGATGCGCCGGCCGCGCCAGCCCGTCCTTCCGGCCAGGTGCGCGAACTCGATTGCACCGGCATCCAGTGCCCGGGTCCGATCATGAAGATCAAGGACGCGGTGGGCGGCCTGAATCCGGGAGACGAACTGGTCGTCCGCGTCAGCGACCCCGGGTTCCTGGCCGACGGTCCCGCATGGTGCACCCGCAACGGACATGCGATTTCAGATCTCCGGCAGGACGGTCCCGCGATCACGGCGCGGATCCGCAAGGGCGCTCCGCGTGCGGTTCAGGCGGCTTCACCGTCGGGACCTGTGGAGGATCGCAAGACATTCGTCGTGTTCTCCGGCGATCTCGACAAGGTCATGGCCGCGTTCGTCATCGCCAACGGTGCAGTCGCGATGGGCAGCAAGGTGACGATGTTCTTCACCTTCTGGGGGCTGAACGCCCTGCGGAAGACCCCGGCGCCCGACGTGCCAGGCAAGAGCGTCATGGAGCGGATGTTCGCGGCCATGATGCCTGGACACGCCGGGGACCTGAAACTCTCGCGCATGCACATGGGCGGGGCCGGGACGGCGATGATGATGAAGACGATGGAGGCGAAGAACGTCCCGACGCTGCCGTCCCTGATCGAGTCGGCCCGCACGAGCGGCGTTCGCTTCATCGCCTGCGCGATGTCGATGGATGTCATGGGTCTCCGGCGCGAGGAACTCCTCGACGGCGTCGACATCGGCGGCGTTGCCACGTTCCTTGCCGACGCCGATAAGTCCGGGACCACGCTGTTCATCTGAGCCGCATCGCCCCGTGCAATAGAACGATTCGCCCATCCGTTCCATCAACAGGCCGGCGGGCGACCGGCCGTTGCGGAGGCGTCATGAAAGCAACCGGTGGGCGGTGGATGTTTCTCGGACTATGCCTGGCGGGCGGGGCGGCCGCCGGGTGGGCGCAGTCTCCCGCGGGGCGCGGCGACCGGCCGTTCGATCCCTTCAAGCAGTTCGACCGCAACGCGGATGGCAGGCTCTCAAAGGATGAGATGCCGCCGAAGATGGTGGAGAACCTGTTCGGGCGGATCGACAAGGACGGCGACGGCGCGATCACGCGAGAGGAGGACGAGGCCTTTCAGCGAGCCCGCAGCGGGGGCGCGGAACGGTCGACTCAGGACGGCGACGCGAAGCAAGGCCGGCCGCCGCGCGGCGGACCGCAGACCGAGCCGCCCGTGAAGCCGGACTTCGCGAACGTGAAGTACGGTCCGCACGAGCGCAACGTCTTCGACCTCTGGAAGGCGAAGGGGGAGGGGCCGCGGCCGCTGGTGATCTTCTACCACGGCGGCGGGTTCCGCAGCGGCGACAAGGGGCAGATCAACGGGCGGCTGCTCCAAGGGCTTCTGGAAAAGGGCGTCAGCGTGGCTGCGGCGAACTACCGGCTGACGGACACCGCGCCGTATCCCGCGCAGATGCACGACAGTGCGCGCGCGCTGCAGTTCATCCGGCTCCATGCGGCGGACCACGGCATCGACCCGAAGCGGGTCGGGGCGACGGGCGGCTCGGCGGGCGCGGGGATCTCGCAATGGCTGTTGATGCACGAGGACCTGGCCGACGCAAAGAACGCGGATCCGGTCCTCCGGCAGTCGTCGCGGATCCAGTGTGCCGTGGCGACGGCCGCGCAGAGTTCCTACGATCCGCGCGTGCACCAGGCGATGTTCAAGGCGACCGGTGTCGAGGGCGCGCTGTTTCCGTTCTACGGTCTGGCTTCGGCGGACGACATCAAGAACGCGAAGTTCTTTCCACTCTTCGAAGACGCGTCGCCGATTACCCACGCGACGAAGGACGACGGCCCGCTGATGCTCTTCTACCCGCAGGCCAATGAGCCGTTGCCCGAGAACCCTCCCGGGCAGCTCTTCATCCACCACCCGAAGTTCGGGTTCTTGATGAAGGAGAAGCTCGATGCGCTCGGCGTCGAGTGCGTGCTCAGGCTCAAGGAGGACTACACCGCGGCCGCGGGGCGGCGCGTGGAGCCGACGGATGACTACGTGAGCTTCTTCGTCGCGAAGCTCAAGCCGTAGCCGGCGGCGGGTAGCGCTTCGAGTAGAAGGGGAATCGCGCAGCCGGGGCGCCGGCCGGGACGTGCTTCCAGCGCTTGTAGGACCAAAGCCACAGTTCGGGGTGGCGTCGCACGGCCTTCTCGCTCAGCGCCGCGATCTGGCGCGTCAGGGTCGCCACGGCATCCGGGTCGTCCGCGTCGGGGTAATCGCACGGGCGGATGCGCTCCCCGGCGATGGCGAGATAGGTTCCGCCCGGCTGGGGCAGCATGTAGCCCGACTCGATGGGGCAGGGCAGGCGCAACGCGAGCGTGGCGGCGGCCATGGAGACAGGGACGGGAAGGCCGAAGAACGGAACGAACGTGCCGCCGTCGACCGGTTTGACGTTCTGGTCGAGCAGCATCGCGACCTTGCCGCCCTTGCGCAGGTGCCGGAGCATCCGCAGCATCGCGCCCTCCTTCGGCACGACGAGCTGGCCCGAGCCGCGCCGCAGGGCGAGGAAGATGTCGTCCACCTTCCGGTTCGCAAGCGGGGCGGCCACGCTCATGAGCGAGACGCCCTTCGATGCGACGGCCTGTCCCAGCGTCTCCCAGTTCCCGAGGTGGCTGGTGAGCATGATCTTCGCCTTCGGCTCGCGCAGGGAGGCTAGGAACGCGGGATCCCAGCGGATATGGTGCTTGAGCCGTTCCTCCGTGTCGCGGCCGAACCAGAAGACGTCGAGCATCACGAGGCAGAAGCTCTGGAGGGAGCGGCGGAGGATGTCCTGCTTCTCCGCGGCGGAGAGGGATTCCCCGTACGCCAGGTCCAGGTTGGCCAGTCCGACGCGCCGCAGGTGCCCCGCGCCCGAGGCGGCGACGCGGCCCAGCCCGTTCGCCATGCGGACCACGGCGGCGCGCGAAAGCGCCGGCACCGCCGCGCGTGCCGCGCGGGTCCCGATCAACTCGAACACGGTTCGGATGGGATGATCGTGCGCCATGGCCTGCCGGCCGATGCCGGCTTCTCCCGCGGCCGTCCTGGTGAGCCGGGCGGGAATCGAACCCGCGACCCCAACATTAAAAGTGTCGTGCTCTACCAACTGAGCTACCGGCCCCGCAGACGGCCCGCGAAGGTAGCGGAACCAGCCCCGGACATCAACCCCGGTCTTC
>CAYRFK010000260.1:0-6746 GCA_964423465.1 uncultured Verrucomicrobiota bacterium
GCTGATCATGGCTGCGTCTCCCGTGTCCCGACCCGCGCGTCACCTTACCAGCCGTCGCCCCCCGCGGTCGAGCACCGGCCCGCAGGATGGTGGCTAAGGAATGAAGACGCGAGAGACCGGGAGGGGCGGCGGCCCCGCCGCCCGATCGATGGA
Source organism: uncultured Verrucomicrobiota bacterium (assembly GCA_964423465.1). Taxonomy (GTDB): domain Bacteria; phylum Verrucomicrobiota; class Kiritimatiellia; order PWTM01; family PWTM01; genus VGWF01. Next base: position 154 of record CAYRFK010000260.1, read on the forward strand.
TCCGAAGGTGAGGCGAAAGACCTGAATGCCGCCCGATCCGGGCGCCCGGCGGTCAGGGTTCGCACGTGCCTTCGCTTCGGCGAACCCTGACGCGAGCGGGTCGCTACTCGATCTTCGCCGTAGCCTTGCCGGATTCCTTGTTGTACAGCAGCGTCAGCTTGGAGATCTCGGTCAGGTCGAGTTCCGTCCATTCGATGGCGTTGCCGTCCTCGTCTTCAACCCGCAGGTCCCAGAGTTCGGCCTTCTCCGTCGGGCTGAAGTTGATCGTACCCTGCGCGCCGTTGGCCATCGTGGCGCGGCCGAGGATGTCCTTGCCCCAGGCATCTTTGTCGGAAGGGCTGACGTGGAGGGCGTGGATCTCGACGCCCGTCTTGTTGACGATCTCGAAGTCGAGGGCGGCCTGCGCGGCGGGTTCCTCCGCCTCGGCCTTCTCGATCTTGGCGGTGGCCTTGCGCGTCTTCTTGTCGTAATGCAGCGTGACCTGTGCGATCTCGACCAGCTTCAGCTTCTCCCACTCGACGGAGCCGCCGTTCTCATCCTCGATGCGGAGGTCCCACAGGGCCGCCTTCTCCTTGCGGTCGAACGTGATCTCAACCTCGTCGCCGTTCGGGAGGGTGTCCTCGCCGAGAATGTCGTCGCCCCATTCGTCCTGGTCCGCGGGGCTCACGTAGAGCGCGTGGATCTCGATGCCCGTCTTGTTGATCAGGTTGAAGTCCTGCTCGCCCGCCATCGTCATGCTTGGAGCAGCGAGCAGTGCGAAGAGCCCGGCCACCATCCCCCGATTCACTTTCATTCCCGTTTCCCTTTCGGATGCTTTGTTGTCTCGCGAACCGCTCCGCCCGCCCGGGGTCATGCCCCGATGGCAGATGGGTCGGCTCGTTGAGGGCAACGGTACGTCACGTTTCGCGGGAATCAAACGAGGGGACGAGGGCCGGAGATCCCCGCATGGGAGCGGTCTTGGATGGGGGCGGCGGGGCGGCCCGTGGCCGCCCCGCCGCATGGACAGGCTAGTCCTTCGGGCACTTCTTCAGGCACATGAACCAGTCGAGGCACTTCACGTCCGGATCGGCCTTCTCGACGCGGTCCTTCGCCATGCCGCACGAACCCGGGGGAGGGACGATGACGTCATCGCCGGGCCTCCAGTTGGCGGGCGTGGCGACGCCGTGCTTGTCGGACGTCTGCATCGCGACCAGCAGGCGCATGACCTCGTCCATGTTGCGACCGTTCGACAGCGGGTAGTAGAGGATCGCCCGGACGATGCCCTTCGGATCGATCATGAACACCGCGCGCACGGCCTGCGTGCTGCTCGCGCCGGGCTGGAGCATCCCGAAGGCCCGCGCGACGTCCATTTTCAGGTCCTCGATCACTGGGAATGTGACCTCCACGTCCTTCATGTCCTTGTACTGGATCTTCTCCTTGATCGTCCGCAGCCACGCGATGTGCGCGTAGATGCTGTCGATGGAGAGGCCAAGAAGCATGCAGTTGCGCTTCTCGAAGTCCTTCTGCATCGAGGCGAACGTCATGAACTCGGTCGTGCAGACCGGCGTGAAGTCCGCCGGGTGCGAGAAGAACACGACCCATTTCCCTTCGTAGCACTTGGGGAAGTCGATGTCCCCCTGCGTCGTCTTGGCCTTGAACGACGGCGCCTTCTCGCCGATCAGCGGAAGGCTCGTTGCGGTCGGTTGCTCGTTCATTGTCGGGTCTTTTCCTTTTCCGTGTGTCCTGGTTTCCGGTTCGATCATGGGCTTCGGGGCTAGAAGGAGACAACCAGGGCGCCGCCCTGTTCGTCGGGATTCAGTTTCGTGTCGATTCGTTGAAGAGGTCGCCTCGCCGGCCCCCGCACTCGCGAGCCGTCGGTGCCGAAGCGCGAATGTCCGAGGCTCGCGCAGCGGACCTGCCGGTCCGCATGCCGGTATTCGACCTCGACACCGCGGTGCGTGCAGAGCAGGGACAGGGCGAAGAACTCCGCATCCCCGGCCCGTCCCACGATGATCGGCTGGGGGAGGCGCAGGTCGATGATCTTGACCGCCCCGCCAACGGAGGCCAGTTCCGGGACCTTGCCGAGACGGATGGTCGCGGTGCGGCCTTCGATGGTGTACGCGTCGGCGGCGATCGCCGGGGTACTGCCGGTTTTGCTGAACGTGGCGCAGCCACCCGCTCCGCAGGCGCAGACACCGGCGCCGGCGGCGGCGGCCAGAGTTTCGAGGAACTCACGTCGATGGATTTGTGTCATGGCGGGTTCTCCGGGTTGCTCGCCGCGGTCAATGATCGCATGCGTTCGGTCCGGCGGGAAGCGTTCCGGACAGATACGCGGCGACCAGGTCCTCCGGGCTCAGGGCCGGGGCGCCGACCTGGACCGAGATTCCGTTTTGCGCGAACAGCGCCTGCGCACGGCCGCCCATGCCGCCGGCGATGATCGCGGTTGTTCCCTGCTCGTGCAGCCAGCGCGGCAGGACGCCGGGCTCGTGGGGCGGGGGGACGAGCCAGTTCGTGCCGGTGATCTTCCGGGTCGCATCGTCCACGTCCACGAGCGCGAACCGCTCGCAGTGTCCGAAGTGCATGCACAGCTTTCCATCCGCCACCGGGATCGCGATCTTCATGCTGATTCCTCTTTTCGTGTTGGGGGTTGGTCGGTTCAGAATTCCAGTACGGCTCCCGCGCCGGTCGCGCGGCACTCATGGGGGAAGGCGGTCCACATCGCCGCCGCCGCCTTCGGCCCGGTGCAGTGCATCGGTGCGAGAATCGCGGCGCCGACGCGGCGGAGGCTGTCGACCGTCCAGGCGACGCGCTCGTCCGGCGCCGACACGAGATGCATGCCGCCGATCACGGCCCGGATGGGCTTGCCGCCCGTGAGATCCCGGACGTGGTCCAGCGTGTTGATCGGGCCGGCGTGGGCGCAGCCGAGCAGGACGATCGTGCCGGCGGACGTATCGAGGATCAGGGATTGGTCGTCGGAGAGGGGGTCCGCCTCGCGTCCGTCCGGGTCCCGAAAGAAGGACTCCGAAAGGGCCTCTTCACGGTGCCGGCGGGGGACCTCGCCCGTGGTGCGGATTCCCGGCGCGATGTCGACCGGGTCCCGGGAAGGAACGAAGCAGGCGCCGAGTACGGCGCGGCGGTCGGCGTCGGCCATTCCGATGTCGCGGTGTGCCGCGCCGCTCACCTTGTACTTCGGGAGCAGCACATCGGGATGGGCGTGCACCGTCACGAGGCCCCGGGCGGCGCCGAGCGCCAGGGCCAGCCCGCCTGTGTGGTCGTAGTGGCCGTGACTCAGGACGATCGTGTCGACGGACCGAAGGTCGACGCGCAGGGCGCGCGCGTTGTCCTCCAGCACGAGGCCCTGGCCGGTGTCGAATAGCAGACGGCGGCCGGCTGCCTCGATCCAGAATGCGAGTCCATGCTCGCCGCGTACGGCGCGTGCGTGCGCCGTATTCTCGGCCAGGATGGTGATGCGGATGCCGTCGATCGTGCTCATGGGGCCACGCGACTCCACACCGTGCGGATGTCGTCCGCGAGAGGGCCGGGACCGGCTTCGATCGCGGACAGGCCCCGCAGCTGCGCCTGCGTGACCGACCGGTCGTAGCGAATGCGGCCTGCGACCTCAGCGCCAGCCGCGCGCGCCTCGGATTCGATCCGTGCGGCCATGTCGCCGTTGAGATCCCACTTGTTGACGCAGACGAAGGCCGGAATGGCGAAGTGTCTCGTCAGTTCCAGAACGCGCCGCATGTCGTGCGAGCCCGACAGCGTCGGCTCGGTCACGATCAGGACCTTCGAGGCGCCCGTGAGCGACGAGATCACGGCGCACCCGATGCCGGGCGGGCCGTCCGTCAGCATGCGGTCGAGCCCCCGCTCCGCGGCCAGCGTCCGGGCGGCCTTCCGCACCACGCCGACCAGCCTGCCGGAGTTCTCGCCACCGGGGTTCAGACGTGCATGGACGAGCGGACCGTGACGCGTGTCGGACACAAACCACTCGCCACAGGTCCGTTCGGGGAAGTCGATCGCGTGAACCGGACACAGGTCCACGCAGACCCCGCAGCCCTCACAGGCGGACGGATCGATGGTGAAGACGGGCTCGACGGCACGTCCGCAGGCGGCCTCGTAGGCTTCGACCAACTCGGCGAACTTCGCGGGACAGGAGCGGTCGCACCCGTCGGAACAGTCGTTGCAGACGGCCCCGGCGCCGCCGCCCGATCCCTCGGTCCGCCGCACCGCGTCAAACCGGCATCGGACCAGGCAGACGCCGCAGCCGGTGCAGTCCGCCGCACGGATAACGGCCTCATGCCCGCTGCGGAATGTCTCGCGGCGGCGGATCTCCGGCGCGAGCAGCAGGTGAAGATCGGAGGCGTCGACGTCGCAGTCGGCGAGCACCGCCTTTCCGGCCAGCGCGGCGAACGACGCCAGCAGGCTCGTCTTCCCCGTTCCGCCCTTACCGCTGATGACGACGAGTTCCTTCATGGGGCATCGTCCCCGTGAGCGCGCTTCACGACCAGCGCCCCCATCGGCGCGCCGATCTCGGTGGCGATGGCGGGGCATTTGATGGCGAGCAGGAAGAAGATGTCCTCGGGCTCCAGCCGGCTCTTGGCCCCGGAATCCAACAGGTTCCCCGCGATCGCAAGGCGCACCACGGCCTCCCGCGGATCCGGATGGCGTCCCGCGAGGTCGGCGAGGGCCGGGAGCAGGTCCAGGGCGGTCCGGTTCATCCGGTCCTTCAACGGACGATAGGGGTCGGCGCGTCCCGTTTCCGCCCGGATCGTACGATGCAGGTCCCGGGAGATCGAGACGGGCGTCTCCGACCAGTCGGCGCCGGCGAGTTCGCGCAGCAGTTGACGGAGGATCCGCTCCCGGTCCGGTCCGTCGTCGACGGCCATGGTGACCGCCTCGACCGCCTGCCGGGCGAAGCAGGGGATGCACTCGATCGATGTCTTCATCCCTTCGTCTCCATCTCGACGCGGCGCCACAGCCTGTCCATCATCCCGGCCCATTCCGGCAGCACGCGCACCGCGGCCTCGCCGCGGGAATACGCCTCCGCCACCCGGCGGTCGTCGGGAATCTCGATCAGCAGCGGGATGGCCTCCGTGGTGCAGTAGTCGCGCACGCGGGCATCGCCGGAATCGGCCCGGTTGACCGCCACGCCGTGGCGGAGGCCGAGCCGCCGGGCCATCTCCACGGCCAGGCGCAGGTCGTGGAGTCCGAACGGCGTGGGCTCCGTCACGAGCAGCAGGAAGTCCGCGCCGCGCACCGTCGACACGACCGGGCAAGCCGTGCCCGGTGGGGCGTCAAGAATCGTTGCGCCCGCGGCAGCGGTTTTCGCCCGTACGGCGCGGATCAGCGGTGGCGCCATGGGTTCGCCGACGTTCAGACGGCCATGGACGAAAGCGACGTTTCCGGCGCGCCCGGCCTCGACCACGCCGATCGTCCGGTCCCGCTCGCGGATCGCCTTCTCGGGGCAGACAAGCGTACAGCCGCCGCAGCCGTGGCACAGTTCGGGGAAGACGAGCGGCTTCTTCAGCACCGCAATGGCGTGGTAGCGGCAGACCTCCGCGCACTTCCCGCACCCGGTGCACCGCGCCTCGTCGACAACGGGCACCGGAATGCCCACCTCCTCGGTCGTCTCGATCCGCGGCTGCAGGAAGATGTGCCCGTTGGGTTCCTCGACGTCGCAGTCGAGGTACTGGGCCGGCCTCCCCGCGTCGGCGAGGAAGAGGGCGAGGTTCACCGCGACCGTGGTCTTCCCGGTGCCGCCCTTGCCGCTTGCGACGGCGAGAATGGTTCGGTCGTGGGTCACGTGTCTCCGGTCCGGCCGGCGGCCGGTGTTGCGGACGTGGCGGCGCGCCGGAGCATCGCCTCTGTCGCCTCCCAGCCCAGGCATTCATCGGTGACCGAAACGCCGTAGCGCAGGTCGGACCGAACCGCCGGGATCGGCTGGTTCCCCTCGTAGAGATGGCTCTCCACCAGCATGCCGATCGTCGAGGTGTCGCCGGCCCGTCGCTGACGCAGGACCGCGTCCCAGACGACCTCCTCCACCGCGAACTTCTTCCCGGCGTTGCCGTGGCTGCAATCCACCATGATCGCGGGGCGGAGACCGGCAGCGGTCATGCGGCGGGATGCGTCGAGGATCACCTCCATGCCGTAGTTGGAGCCCGACGTCGATCCCCGCAGGATCAGGTGCCCGTCGGGATTGCCGCGGGTTCGGACGATTGCGGTGTGGCCGTCCTCGTCGATGCCCAGGAAACTGTGGGCGTGGCGTGCCGAGGCCATCGCGTCGACCGCGACCTGCACGTCGCCGTCGGTGCGGTTTTTGAACCCGACGGGCATCGACAATCCGCTGGCCATCTGCCGGTGCGTCTGCGATTCGGTGGTGCGCGCCCCGATGGCCGCCCATGCCACCAGGTCTGCGATGTACTGCGGCACGATCGGATCAAGCATCTCGGTTCCGACCGGTAGGCCCATCGAGGCGATCTCCAGCAGAAGCCGCCGCGCGGTTCGCAGCCCGAAGTCGATGTCGGAGGTGCCGTCCATGTGAGGGTCGTAGATCAGGCCCTTCCACCCGATGGTCGTGCGCGGCTTCTCGAAATAGACGCGCATCACGACCAGCA
>CAYRFK010000261.1:0-6744 GCA_964423465.1 uncultured Verrucomicrobiota bacterium
TAGCGGGCAAAGATGCGGGCGCGCTCGGCGGGATTGGCTTCGGGCCACGACCAGTTCTCCTCCGCCACATCGAGCGATTCGCTGGGTGCCCCGGTGTCACCGTGCGGATGATCGCTGTTGACCTCGAACTTCCCGTTTGGCATCGCATAGAACTGGATGACCTGGGTGAGCTTGGTGACCCTGCCGGCACGGATGTCGTCCAGCACGGCGAGATAGTCGTCCCGGTTGTAGCCAGCGGGTTTCTCCACCGGCACCGAATTGGTTGCGTCCTTTGTGAGGTGAAAGCGAAAGCAGAATGCCTGGATGCCATCGTCCGCAGCGCCCGTGGATCCGGGCAGCGGATTGCGGTCGCCAAATCGAACGTAGATGACTCCCGCGTGCGCCTCGCCAAACGTGGCACGGCTCTCGCGTCCGACGCGATACGGCACGCCGGCGAGCGCTGCGACATCGCCTTCGTAGGTGGCGTCAACGAACACGCCCGCCTTGAAGGTCGTGCGTTCGCCCGGTTGCGCGAGGTTCTCGGCGATGAGGCTTGTGAGCTTCACGGACGCCCCGAACTCCTTTGGCACCGCGCCATCCAAACGCTGGCTCGGCTCCGCGTCGCGCTCCACTCCATCAGCGCCTGCGACCCGCGCCGACACGACGCGTTGGCTCTCGATCAGGCGGATGTTCCTCTCGCCCTCAAGTATCTCCCGGAAGACCAGCTCCGCCACCTTCGGCTCGAACATGTGCCCGCCCTGGCACGCCTTCAACTGCGTCGAATCGGCGCCATAAGTCCTCGCGTAATGCTCGCGGACCCGGCGCACGAACTCGATAAACAATCCGCCCACCGCGCCTTTCTTGCGAATGTCCGTGTTCGTCAGTCCGCCGGCCACAATGCCGCCGACATGGCTGCTCTCTTCCAACAAGATGACGCTGGAGCCAGAACGGGCCGCCGCGACCGCAGCCGCGACCCCTCCGGGTGTGGCGGCCACCACCAACACATCGGCGGTTTGCGGTTCAGCCGCCGAGGCGGCTTGGCTCAACAGCGCCAGAGCGCTTACGAGGATGAGGGTGAAGGCTTTGCTCATTGGGTGATTATTGGGTGTCCGGAACGTTTTCCAGATAGACGCCGTCCTCGCGCAATTGCGCCTGGAGTTTGCGGATGTCGAGCTTGGCCATTTCCGTTCCGGTGGTAAGCGCGAGCGCCGCGCAGGTGCCGACCCCCTGCCCCATCACCATGCCGTGCGACTGGAGCCGCACCGACGCGAGCCCCTCATGCGTGGACGACGCGCAGCGGCCGACGACGGCAAGGTTCGGCAGCGTCGCGTTGAGGCACATGCCCAGCGGGATATGGTAACTGTCGCCGACTGGCGGCATCGTCTCCGCCTTCTGGTCCACCCACGTGGTGTGGCCGGTGCCCTTCGGATCATGGATATCGATCATCCAGAATCCGTGCCCGATGGCGTCGGGCTGCTTGACCGCCTTCACGACCATCCGGGCGTCGAGCGTCGCGAGGCCGCGAATGCGCCGGGATTCGCGGACGCCCAACGCGAACCCCATCTGCTCGACCTCCGCCTCGCTGAAGCCGGGCATCTGCTCCCGCCAGAGATTCACGTACTGATAGACCTGCTCGCGGGCCTGCGCGGATAGCCGTGTCAGTTCCTCCTCGTCGAGCGGATTCCCGGCGACAGGGCACATGTTGTACGAAACGACCGGTTCGCGTGGGCTGGACAGGTACGACCGGGCGGCCATTTCCAGAAACTGCGGGAACTTCCCTTCATCGCGGAGCCGCTTCATGAGGTCGAACGCGCGCTGGGCATCCTGGGGATGAGCCCTGATGGCCGCCGCATCGAGTCCGCGCAGCCGGAACATCATCGTCATGCCCTGCACGCCCCCGTCGCTGTCGCGTCCGAAGTCGAACGGCAGCCCGGCGTTGGCCGCGATGTCGCCATCGCCCGTCGCATCGATGAAAATCCGCCCGCGCACCGCCTTGCGCCCGGTCTTCGTATCGACCAACACCGCATCGAGGCGGTGACCCTCCCGGACGACGGACTCCACGGCCGTGAGATTGCAGAAGACCCTCACGCCCGCATCCTTGAGCATCCGGTCGAACACCACGCGCATTCCCGTCGAGTCGAACTCGTGCGTCTCGGGTCGCGTTGGGAAGTGCGCCATACGTCGCACGAAGCGTCCGCCGCGGTCCACCGCCTCCTGGGTGAAACCGGTGATCACCTGCTTCGTGCGGTCGCTGGTGTGCCAGATGTTGACGAGAGCGTTCGTGGCCATGCCGCCGAGGCTCGGCCAGCGTTCGAGCAGGATCACCTTCGCCCCGCGCCGCGCCGCGCAATACGCCGCCGAGATGCCCGCCGTGCCGCCGCCGCAGACGACCACGTCGGCCTCGGCCAGAACTGGGACGCGACGCTCAGGAACAAGAACCCCCCCTGCCGGGGAAGCACCCGGCGCGGAGCGCGTGAGCTCGGCGGCATGACCAACCCACGCGCCGATGCCGCCGCCGACCGCCGACGCAACGAACACCCGCCGAGTCGTGCGCATAGCCCTAGCCTTTCATTGTGGCGAGAACTCGCCCTTTTCGAATAGGAACAGTTTCACAAATCCCGGCTTGCGCGCAAACGCGAAGTGTCCGTTCTCGCACTCCACCTCGCCGCCATCGAACAGTTCCGTAAGTTTCCCGCTCACGCGGCCCGGCAGGGCGACCCCGCTCACGGTGTCGTTCTGCATGTGGATGCCGAACAGGCGGCTGTTGATACAGGTCGGATCGGTCCCCTCGTAGTAGATGTGAACCCCGGCGGTGCGGGCGATCTCACGGTAGATCGCGGCGGGCAGGTTGCCGACGGCGCTGTACACGGCCGTGTGCTGGGAGAATCTCTTGCGGACGAGGGCGGGAGCCGCGTTGGAAGCGTAGATGCCGAGCACCTCCGCAGCCTTGTCGCGAACCTCGAACAGCGGCGTCACCTTCTTGCTGAAGCCGAAACGCTCCCTGCCGGATTGCACCAGGCTGTCGTCGCCCGTGCGAGCGGCCACGGTGATGCCGGTGATCTCGGAGATACCTTCGCCCGAGAAGCCGTCCTTCCGGATGTAGTCCGGTGCGTACACCCATAGCAGGGTCCGGTTGCCGGTTTGCAGTTCCGCACGGATGAACTCGCGTTTGTGGTGCGGGATACAAAAGGCGTTGAGGAAGATGAGCAGTTTATATTGCGCGAACGAAAGCTGGGGATGGTCGATGTCGGAGAAGTTGTAGATGTCGTACGGCGCGCCGATGCGGGCGAGCGCATCGGGCGGCTGCACCAGAAGGTCGTCCGCGAGGCTGGAACCCGCATTCGCGTGGTACATCGACTGGACGTCGCCGAAGACCGCGATCTGTGCGACCGACCGCATCGGCACGTCGCGCAGCCGCTCCTGCACCCGTGCCAGTTCGGCGACCATGGCCATCATCTCCGGGCTGGCGTAGTTGCCGCCGAGGAAGTCGAACCACCACAGCGCGGTGCGCTTCGTGCGCGTCAGTGCGAATTCACGGCGCAGCACCTGCCGCGTCTCGAAGGCGGTCTTGAACTTGGTGTCCGCGCCCGGGATGGTGCGCCCGTTCTCCACCGTGCCGCGGGCCACGTGGGTCGTATGGTCGATTTCCTGAAAGACCAGCTTGTCGCGCAGATCGAGCGAGTCCACCGTCAGCAGGTAGCCGCTGGCGCCTTCGAAGGCGCGCGGCTTCCCGTACTTGGCCGGCGCATAGATCATGTCGAGATCGGGCGATCGCCAGACCCGCTCGTAGCCCAGATGCCCCTCCTGCAGCAGCCGCGAGCTGTTGAGTTGCGTCAGGTAGCCATAGAAGAGGCCCAGCAGCTTGCGGTGCTGCAGTACCTCCTGCGCCTTGCGGCAGAAATATACGATCGCGTCGCCGATGACCTCGTGGTGGAAACGCCAGTAGCGCAGCGCCGCCGCGTCGGCCACCGGATCGCGCAATGCGCCGTGCGACGTGCGCTGAAGCTCCTCCAGCGGCGGCATCGTCGCTGTCGGATCGCCGGTGAACTGGCGGAAGCATGCCGTCTTGATCGGATGCTCCCGGATCGCCGCCTCGGGCCGGCCACGGCCCTGCGAGTTGGTGTACCACTCGGTCGAGCTGCCGCAGAGCAGGCTGTAGGCGAAGACGCGGTCGCCGTAGCGCGCCTCGATCTGCCGCAGGAACTCCTGCAGCGACTCCGCGGTTTCGGCCCGCCACGGTTCGTGTCCGGCCATCTCGACGAGGTTCCAATAGCAGTTCGACCAATCCGGATGCGCCTTCAGCGCCCAGTCGCGCGTGTCAAGCTGGAGCGCGATGTTGTAGTAGGCGCCCGGCGCGTTCGCCTCGAACATCTCCATCTGGGCGTCGAAGTTGTCCCAGTTGAACCGCCGCGGCCCGGTCCAGACCTCGCCGAAGAGAGAGTACGGAACGTCCAGCGTGCAGAGCATGCCGGTATGGGTGACATTGGCCAGCCGCAGCCCGGTGTCATGGAAGCCCCGCACCAGTTCCGGCGTGGGGCGGTACGACCGGTAGGCGAGCGGATCGAAGACCTCGCCGTTGATCTCGATCTTCAACACCCCGCCCACCCGCACGACCTTGGCGACCAGTGCCGGACGCGCCGACGCGCCCCCGTTGCAGGTCACACACCCCCCTGCCCCCAAGGCTAGTGCGCCGCCCGCGGCGGAGATCAGGAAGTCTCGTCGTGAGGTGTTCATTCGCGTATTCCTTGAACGTTACGGTGGTTTCGCTTGGCTGACATCATCGGTAGTCGAGTTGCGCGGTCGCACGGCAAGCGGTGTTTGCCTGTACGCGCAGCCAGTGCGCGGCGTAGCCTGCCGGAAACGCATGATCGAGCACCCGACCCGGCTCGACGGTGAGGCGCTGGTAAGCGTACCACTGGCCGTCGGCGTAGAAATCCACCTCGACGATGAATTCGACGGGTTGCCGGGCGTCGTGCGACAGAACAAGCGTCTTGGCGTCGTAACCGGTCATCAGGTAGGGGTCGCTCGGCTCATGGGCCTTCACGTCGGAGTCTTTCCACGGACCACCCCGGCCGCGCGGCCTGCCGAGTTTCCAGAGATCGTCGATGGCTCCAAACCAGAGCTTCGCATCGGCGTTGCCGAAGACATGCCCGTCGTTGGCGGCAGCGGACTTCAGCCCGCTCAACACGAGCATGCCGCGCCAGACGCAGAAGTCGGTGATGAGTCTGTTGTGCGTGGCGACGGGCTTCATTCGCTGAAAGTCGGGCAGGTTGCGCACGCCGGCGGGCGAGGTGGCTCCGCGCGGAATCTCGTAGAAGGTGCCGTGGTAGTTGGCGAGGTAACGTTCCTGAATGCATTCACGTGCGCCGCGAGATGCCGGTGCGGCGCCGAGCGCGGCGGCGCCTTGGGGCAACCGGAAGCGCTGGCCGTCGTAGCGGGTGACGATGATGGAGGCCGCGTCTTCGCCGAACTCGTTCGTCAGCGCGTGCGTCGCGTGCAGCTTCGCGGCTTCGTTGGTTGCATCCACGGCATGGAAGGCGAGCCTTTCATCCACCTCGAAGTAGCGGCCATCGTGGGTGAGGAACTGCAAGTTGGTCGTCGGGAATCCCGCACGAACGATACCGCTGACGCCGGACCCGGAATCGGAGACATGCGCGAGGCCGCTGAACATGCGGGCTTCGGCCGGCGAGGATTGGCGGGGCGAGGCGACGTGCAGGAAGGCGGTGGCGACGCAGTCCCTGTCGGTCTTTACGCGCAACCACTGGGCGTTGAGGTCGGTTGGTAGAAGGAGCGGCGAGTAGCCCTTGGCCCGGAACTCGCGAGTGATGAGTTCCTCCCACCGGCCGCTGCCGTCGCTGTCGGTCTCGAACGTGAAGGTGACCGCGACGTCACTGTGGTTCACGAGATGCACGCACCGTTGCTCGTAGCCGCCGATGAGGATCGCCTCGCTGGGCATGTTCGCTTTCACGCCGTCCTCCACCCACACGCCGCCACGTGCTTCGGCTGGCCCCCACGACGGCAGGTCGCTGCGCTGGAGGAACTGGAGGTTCGAGTGCGGCTGGCCAGGAACAAGTGCGGGGATGCCATGCACGGAGGTCGCCTGCTGGCTGAAGACGAGGTTGCCGTTCCACGTCGTCATGTCCGTGACGGTGACGAGCGTGGAAGCGACGTGTCTCAAACCACCGCTTTGACCGTTGAGGAAACCGACGGGCAGCTCATAGATACCGTTGTGCAGGAACATCAGGCGCGGGCCCCTGCCCACGTCGCAGATGCGCGGCCATTCCGTGTTGGATCCGTGCATGCCATCGGCGGTGTAGCTCGCTTTCGGAAGCCGGTACGTCGTCCAGACACCCGACTTCTCGCGCACCTTGAGGAAGGCCGAGCGCAAGTCCCAACCGAGTGCCCAGACCGGCTCGTCATCGCTCGTCGCGCCCGCGAGTCCGCCGGGGCCGGTGATGTCGAGATGCTGGCGTCGCGAGAGAATGCGCCATGTCTGACCGTCCCACTCACCGAGGTTGCCGATGTCCTCGCTGACGCCTTTCCACAAAGTCTGGCCGTTGCGGCGCGGCGCGGCGAGCGGCTCATACGGCGCTTGCAGATACGGCCACGTCAGCTTCTCCGTCTCGAACTTCGTCGCCGCGCTCGCGTAGTCGACCTTCCAGAATGGCGACGGCGCCGGCTCCTCGCCGTTTGCGGCGACGAAGAAGCGGCCCTGCGCCGTCCACGCGCCTTTGTAGTGCCAGCCGGGCAGCGGCTTCTTGAACA
>CAYRFK010000262.1:0-1722 GCA_964423465.1 uncultured Verrucomicrobiota bacterium
AGGTGGCCTCGGAGCACCTGGCATCTCGCGCCGAGGTCGGCCAGATCCTGCTCGACGGACCCGTTCCGGCAGTGATCCTCCAGGCCGGCGTCGTGATCGGGAGCGGCAGCGCGAGCTTCGAGATGCTCCGGTACCTCACCGAACGACTCCCCGTCATGGTCACGCCCAGGTGGGTCGGTTCGCGGGTGCAGCCGATCGCCGTCCGCGACGTGCTGAGCTACCTGCTCGGGGCGGCCGGGATGCCCACCGGGACGAACCGACGGTTCGACATCGCGGGGCCGGACGTCCTGACCTACCGGGAGATGATGCAGCGCTACGCAGCCGTGGCCGGACTCCGCCCCCGGGTCATCGTGTCGGTTCCGGTGCTGTCGCCATGGCTGTCCAGCCAGTGGGTCAACGTGGTCACCCCCGTCCCCAAACCGCTCGCCCAGCCGCTGATCGAGTCGCTCCGGAACTCGGTCGTGGCGTCCGAGTCCGACATCCGCGAGCTCGTCCCGATCGAGCCGATCGGCTTCGACGAGGCGGTCCGCCTGGCACTCGCCCGGGTCCGCGACCTGGACGTGGCCACCCGCTGGTCGAGCGCCGACTGGCCGGGGGCACCCAGCGACGCCATGCCGACCGACCCGGAGTGGAGCGGCGGCACCGCCTACCGAGATGAGCGGACTCTGGCGGTGGACGCACCGGTGGAGGCGACCTGGCGGGTCGTCGAGGGGATCGGCGGCGACCACGGCTGGTACTCCTGGCGATCCGCCTGGGCGGCTCGGGGTCTCGCCGACCGGTTCGTCGGCGGGGTCGGGCTGCGGCGGGGTCGCCGCCACCCCGACGAGCTCCGCACCGGCGACGTCGTCGACTTCTGGCGCGTCGAGGCGGTCGACCGGCCGAGCCTGCTGCGGCTCCGGGCCGAGATGCGCCTCCCGGGCGAGGCGTGGCTGGAGTTCCGGGTCCGCCCCGGACCGGACCCCGACTCGTCGGTCCTCGAGCAGCGGGCCCTGTTCCTGCCCCGGGGCCTGGCGGGCCACGCCTACTGGCGTTCCATCAGTCCGTTCCACGGGATCGTGTTCGGCGACATGATCCGCAACGTCGCCGCGGCGGCCGCTGGCACCGACTGACCGGCGAACCGGTTCAGGGCGCCGGATCGCCGGACGGTTCGGCGGTCCCGGCCCGGGCGGCCACACCCTTGCCCTCGACGTCCAGGGACGGCAACCAGTGGAGCCAGCGCGGGAACCACCAGGCCCGCCGACCGAAGATCTCCATGATCGCCGGGACCAGGACCATCCGCACCACCGTCGAGTCCAGGAGCACCGCCACGGCCATGCCGAAGCCGATGAGCTTGACCGTCGGGTTGGGGTTGGCCACGAAGGACAGGAAGACCGCCATCATGATCAGGGCGGCGGTCGTGATGACCCGGGCCGTCCCGGCGACGCCGCGGACCACCGAGCTCGAGGGGTCGTGGGACGCATCCCACTCCTCCTTGATGCGGCTCATGAGGAAGACCTCGTAGTCCATCGACAGTCCGAAGAGGATCACGAACATGACGAGGGGCACGAACGAGACGATCGGGATCGTCTCGCTGATGCCGACGAGCCCCTTGGCCCAACCCCACTGGAAGACCGCCACCACCACGCCGTACGCGGCAGCGATCGAGATCAGGTTCATGACCGCCGCCTTGGCCGGCACGAGGATCGACCGGAAGACCAGGACCAGGAGCACGAACGCCCCGAG
>CAYRFK010000262.1:1732-6730 GCA_964423465.1 uncultured Verrucomicrobiota bacterium
GCACCGATCACGAAGGGGAGGTAGCGGGTCACCAGGTCCGTCAGGTCGATCAGTGTGGCGGTGGCACCCCCGACGTGGGCCACGAGCGGGGTCCCCGCCGTTGCCGTCTCCAGGTCCGACCGGAGCCGCTCGACCAGTTCCGTGGTCCTCGGGTCGTTGGGTCCGCTGGACGGGATCAACTGGTAGACGACCGCACTGGTCGAGGCCGCGTCGTTGGGGATCGGCCCCACGGCGTAGTCGATCCCCTCGACCGTGCCCGGCGGCCGAAGCGCGCCGAGGGCCGTCGACACCCGCTGCACCTGCTGGGCCGCCTCGGCGTAGGGCACTCCGTTGGGGAGTCCGACGGCGACGACGAGCGGACCGTTGGTGCCGGCGCCGAAGCCCCGGTCGATCAGCTCGAAGGCGTTCTTCTGCGAGAGGCCGGCGGGCAACGAGTCGTCACCGGGCATCCCGAACTCGATGCGTGTGAACGGGACGGCCAGGACCACCAGGACGAGTGTCCCCCCGACGAGCGCCACCCAGGGTCGGGCCGACATCGTCGTGGCGAACCTCCCCCAGAACGTCGCCTCCGGCTCGGGCTCGGACTCCCGGTGACGGCGCAGCGAGATCCGGTCGATCCGACCGCCGGCGAACCCGAGGAGGGACACCAGGAGGGTGACGGCGGCGAGCATCATGACCGCCACCCCGATCGCCGCGGCCACACCGAGTGTCCGCACGAGCGGAATCGGGATGATGAGCAGGCCCAACAGTGCGAGGACGACCGTGACCCCTGCGAAGAGGGCGGCCCGGCCCGAGGTCGACACCGCCAGCGCGGCCGCGCGCTGGGGCTCGTGGCCCTGGCCCAGGAGCTCGCGGTAACGGGTCACGATCAGCAGGGAGTAGTCGAGCCCGACCCCGATCGAGATCATGAGGGTGACCGCGGGAGCCGCCGAGCTGACGGTGACCTGTGTGGCGAGCAGGTAGACGAGCCCGGAGGCGGTGACCGCTCCGAACAGCGCGGTCACGATCGGGACGACCATCCCGAAGAACGATCCGAAGGCCACCAGCAGCAGCACGGCCCCGATCGCCAGGCCCACCTCGTCGGCGTGGCTGGACCAGAAGCTCACCGGCTGGTTCCACGTGTCGGCCACCGGGCCGCCGATGTAGGCGGTCACGTTCGCCGGGGTCGCCCGGTCGAGGACCGCCTGCAACTGGGCGTAGGGGTTGTCGTAGGCGATCGCCACCAGGTCGGAACTGGGCGGGTACTGCTCGAGCAGCTCGGGGAGGGTCTGGCGGAACGTCACGGTGGCGACCGCCAGGCGGCCGTCGGGCGACACCGTCGGCGGCAGGCCGGCCGCCAGCTCCTCGGCGAGTGCAGCCTCGGACGGGGGCAGCTTGGCCGCCGCCTGCTCGAGCGCCTCGGATGCGTCCGTGGTGAGCGGGTCGGCAACCGAGGCGACCCCCTCCACCCGCTCGAGCTCTGCGACGAGCGCGGCCACTCCGGACGCCTCGGAGTTGAGTGTCGCCGGTGCGGTCGCCTCGAGGACGACCTGGGTCGACAGTGCGTTCTGGGAGGTGAACCGCTCCTGGAGCAGGTCGTAGGCGGCCTGGGAGTCCGCACCCGGGACGGAGAAGTCGTTGGAGGTGGCGTCGTGGTCCGTGGTCGCCAGCCAGCCACCACCGATCAGCAGGACTGCCCACAGCAGTGCGACCCAACGGTGGTGTCGGAACACCCACCCGGCGAACCGTCCGAGCCTTCCCAGGTCGGCGACCTCGGATGCGCCTCCTGTGCGCTGCTCAGGCAGAGGTGGTCACCGCCACGTCGATCGGCGCGGCCGGGCCGGCGTCGACGTCGGCCAGCGGCACGGATGCCGATCCGCCGCCGCTCGATGACCTGCGGAGCAGGAGGATGACGACCAGACCGACCACGCCCAGGGCGAGCAGCAACAGCAGCCCCTTGCGCGACCTGCGGGTGACCTCGGCCACCTGTGCGACGGTGTCGCCGGCAGCATCGGCGACGTCCTGGGCCCGATCCGTGGCGGTCGCCATCGTCTGGGCCACCGCAGCGGTCGCTCCAGCGACGGCCGCCACACGGCTGAGGTCACGGGCGATCTTGCGTTCGGTGCGCCGTTCCTTGCGCTTGCTCATGGGGACTCCCCTCGTCGGCGAGAGGATCACCGTAGCGGTTCAGACGGAGATTCGGGCGAAGAGCTCGGTCTTGCGCTCCTCGAACTCCTCGAAGTCGATGCGCTTGGCCTCGAAGTCGGCGTGCAGCTGCTCGACGAGCACGAGGAGCTCCTCGGCGGTCAGCTCCTCCTCGCCCTCGGGAAGCTCGAAGACCTCGCCCTCCTCGCCCTCCGGCAGCTCGCCGTCACGATCCAGGCGCCGTTCGCGCTTGGCCTGGGCCTTGGCCTTCTTGGCACGGTCCCGCTGCAGCTTCGCAAAGCTCGTCCGACTCGCTCCCATCTGGCACCTCGCTCGTTCGTCGCTCGTTCGTCGTGGTCCGTTCGCGTCGGGCACCCGTCGGTTCGGTGCACCCGTCGGGAACCCCACCGGACCAGCGATGTTCCCGCACCGCCCCGAGGCCAGCTGCACGCCGTTGCACGGAGCGGCCGTTCGGGTCGGTACGACACAGTAGCGCCGCCGGGACCCCCGACCCCAGCAGGTCGCGCTCCGGTGACGACGGTCACCCCGTGGCGGCGCCCCGGGGTCCGGTGCGGGCGAACTCGAATGCGGCGCCGGTGCTGAACTCGCAGACGGTCACCTCGGGTCGGGTGGGCTGCGGCTCGGCGAGCCGTTCGACCCTCCAGGCCCGACGACGGCCGAACGGCGCCTCCACCGGGACGGCGGTCAGGTGCGGGTCGACGGCGTGGACGATCGCCGCGACCGCATCGTCGCCGCGTCCGTCACCGAGCAGCGCCGGCCAGCCCAGTGAGACGACCTCCTCGGTGCCGGCGCAGTCGCCCAGGACGACCACGGTCTCGCCGTCACCGTCCACCCACACGTCGACGTAGTCGCGCGGCTGGAACGCGGGGTGGAGTTCCAGCAGGTCGGCTGCGAGCTGCGCGGGGTCGTCGGATGCCAGGCCCTCGGCGCGCATCCACCGGACGAGCCGGGCCGCGACCACACCGGCGACCCCGGTGAGCTGGGCGGCGACGGCGTCCGTCACCTCCGACGGTCCGAGTCGATCGTGCAACGCAGCCGAGTACGCCAGGACCAGCAGATGGGCCTGGAGTGCGAACTCGCGGCACAGCGCCCGCAGGGCGACCGCCGAGAGGTCCTCGAGCCGGAGGTCCGGGTCGAGCGGGCCCCGGTAGTCGGTCCGACCTCCGTCGGGGTCCGACAGCGGGAGGAGCGGGACGACGAGACCGAGGATCCGACACGAGGCCAGGCGTCGGGCCGGTGCGGGCTCCGGCGCCGGGGCGGTGGACGGATCGATCTCGACGAGCCACTCGCAGTGTGGTGAACGGTCGGCCGGCATCCTGGGAGGCCGGTGGACCGGCGTCATCCGGGCCCGGGGGTTCGAGGCGCAGACCGTCGCCTCGAAGGTGGGGTCCTCGATGTCGTGGCACATGGCGTGCACGAAGTCGTCCCCCATCGGTTCCACGTCCACGAGGGCCCCGCAGTGCGCCAGGTGGAAGCCACCGTGGTGCTCGTCGTCCACCCGGTAGCGGAAGTCGAGGAACTCGTGCGGCGCACCGACGTCGAACTGCATCCCCTTGAAGATGGCCGCCACGTCGTGCTCGGAGTCGAAGCCGAGCAGGCGCAGGATCCGCCGGGTGTAGTGCGGGCTCGCGCCGCTCCACTCCTCGATGGCCACCGGGGCCAGCGCCTCGGCACCCAGACGGGCGATGACCTCCGGCATACCGGCCCGGTCCACGAGGTGCCCGGCGAGCAGGTACTCCCGCCCGAGCCCCGCCAACTGCAGCCGGTCGAGCCGGTCCAGACCACGTCCTGTCGCCACGTCACCCCCGAGCCGATCGGCCCGCATCACGGACCCCGGGATCCGCTCGCCGGACCCACGAGGTCAGACTACTGTCTGGACAGATGTCCAGTACCGTCGACCTCCCACGCCGATCACTCCGTGGCAGGCCCGCCGACACCGTCGCCCGTCTCCTCGGGGCGACCGTCGTCGAGCTCCGCAGCCGGCCGGCCAAGGGTCTCACCGTGCGCAGCGTCGCCCGACGCGCCGGCGTCGCCCCGGCAACCGCCTACACCTACTTCTCCTCCCGCGACCACCTCGTGACGGAGGTGTTCTGGCAGCGACTCCAGAGCCTGCCCGACCCCGTCACGACCGGCGGGACGGCGGCCGGCCGAGCCGGGGCGGCCCTCGCCGAGGTCGCCACGCTCGTGGCCGGTGAGCCCGAACTCGCAGCGGCGTGCACCCAGGCGATGCTGGCCGACGACCCCGAGGTCCGCCGACTGCGCGACTCGATCGGTGCGGTGATCATGGCCCGCCTGGCGGGGGCACTCGGCGACGACGCCGACGACGCCCGGCTCCGGGCCCTGGGACTCGCGTTCTCCGGGGCCATGCTGCAGGCCGGGATGGGTCATCTCGACTACGAGGACCTCCCCCGGCAGCTGTCGTCGGCGGCGTCGCTCATCCTCGACGGACACCGGATCGACGGGTCCACCCCACCAGCGAACGAGCACGGAGGCGACGAGTGACCACCGGGACCGGCGCAGCACTGCGCTACAACCCCTACGACTACGAGATCCACGAGGATCCGTACCCGACCTATCGCCGCCTCCGGGCGGAGGCGCCGGTCTACCGCAACGACGAGCTGGGCTTCTGGGCGTTGTCGCGCCACGCCGACGTCACCGCGGCGTTCCGGGACTCGACGAGGTTCTCGAACCGCCACGGCGTCAGCCTCGACCCGGCGGCGTCCGGCCCCCACGCCCACCGGACGATGTCCTTCCTGGCGATGGACCCTCCCCGGCACCCGAGGATGCGAGCCCTGGTCTCGCGGGGCTTCACACCTCGCCGGGCGGTCGGGCTCGAGGACCGGATCCGCGAGC
>CAYRFK010000263.1:0-6627 GCA_964423465.1 uncultured Verrucomicrobiota bacterium
CATCCTGTTGATCCTGTGATCCTGTCCCGCCCGTCCGGACTGTTCCGGAGATGAATCGTTCCGGAAGAGGAAAGTAAGAAACTCCAAACTCCAAGGAAGTGGAAAGGCGAAAGGCGGAGAAGGGAAGAAGGCCGGATGAACCGGGGCGCAAGCTGACCCTCCAAGGAGAGGGTATCTTTCGGGGCGCCCCCTGATGTGCGCCCACAGACCCTCCGACTTCCCACCTTTCCCCTTTGTACTTCCAACTTCCTTGGAGTTTGGAGTTTCCTTACTTTCCGGCTCGCCTCACCTCACGGTCAACTGCATCGCTCCGGCTCAGTCCTTCCGGCGCAGACGGCGGCGGAGCAGGGCGGCGGCGGAGCACAGACCCGCCAGCAGGCCCAATGTGGCCGGCTCGGGGATGACCGTAAGCACGAGGTCCTGGTTTCCGGCGTCGATCGAGAGGGTGGCGCCAAGGCCGTCCACCGTCCCCGTCGTACCCGTACCAAGGCCCGAAATGGCCGTGGCATTGATGAGCGTATACGTGCCCGGTCCGAAGCCGAGCCCGGGGATGAATGTGAAGTTGTCAAAATCGATTCCGCCGAGGATCGTCGTCCCCGCCAGGATCAGGTCGCTGGACGTGCCGAGGTCGTACTCCAGCGTCGTCCCGCCGTCGAGCGTCAGGTCACCGACCGTCAGCGTGCCGGCGCTGTTGCCGGGAGCCAGCCTCGCGCCGCTTTCAACCGTGACGGCGCCCACGACCGATCCGCTCCCGCCCAGCGTGCCGCCGGCGACCGTGATCAGGCCCGGGCCGCTGTGCGCGCCGTTGATCCGCAGCGTGCCGTTCGAGACGACCGTCGGGCCGGTGTAGCTGTTGTTCGCCGTCAGCGTCAGCGTACCGGAGCCGATCTGGGCGACCGCGCCCGCGCCGACGATGAGGTTGTCGACCGTGTAGTTGTTGCCGCGGTTGAAAGCGAGAACGCCGTTGACTCCGTTGCTCACGTAGCCTGTCCCCAGTGTGCCGCCCGTCCCATTCGTGCCAAGCATCAGAATGCCGTTCTCGATCCGGGTGAACCCGTCGTAGGTGTTGTTGCCCAGCAGAACCAACACCCCGGCTCCGGTCTTGCGCAGGCCGACCGCATAGGTTCCGTCGCTATTCCGCAGGGTGCCCGCCAGAACCGCCGTTGATCCGAGCACCTCGAACCGACGCAGCGGCAGGGCCGTCCCGAAATCCATCCCCTTCAGGTCGATCGCATTCATGAACCACGTCGTCCCGTTCGCATTGGCCGAGTTCAGGTACAGACCGCCCCCGTTACCCAGGTTCGGACCTTCCGGGTCGAAGTTCGTGGAGTCCCACTCCAGTTCAGCGCCCGTCCCGGTCCCGTTGCCGCCGATATCAATCGTCAGATTGCCGCCGTAGGCGCTGAAGCCGGGATACGAGTTCTGCGTCGAGCTGGCCGTGCCGCGCAACCGCACCTGGCCCACGCCGGTGCCCAGCGAATTCGTCACCACTCCCGTGGTTTCTAGAACGGCCCGCGTGTTGCCCGGATTGATGTCCAGGAAGCCCGGGGAAAGCATGTCCGTCGTCGGAATCCGCAGCAGCCCGCCGGTGATCCGGGTCGTGCCGTTCCAACTCGCGCCGCCGTTGAGCCACAGCTCGCCGCCCTCCGCTTTCGTGAAGTTCGCCGTACCCGCCCCGGTGTTCGTCACGGCGCCCGCAACGACCGCGACCATGTTGTACCCGTTGACCTGACGCGTCACCGTGCCCGCGCCGGAATTCAGGTCGATACCATTGAGCAGCGTCAACTGGGCCCCGGCGTCATCCTCGTTCAGCGTGAGCGCGCCCACCTCGAAGTTCGCGGCACCCCACGCCAGAAGCCCCGTGGTTCCGCCCTGCGTGAACGCGAATGCCGCCGGTGTTCCGCGAGCACCGAATCCCATCGCCCCGCCGCCGGTGAACCGCACCTGTCCGGCGGCGGATCCGAGCTCGCGCGTGAAATCGACGCTGGAGACGATCGCGCCGTTCTGGACCTGGATGTTCCCGGCCACGCCGGCGAAGCCGTCGGCGGCATGGACCACCGCCGCGCCGCCCGCGCCCACGGTGAGGCTGCCGCCAAGGGTCATCGTGTTCAGCACGCGGAACTCCGAACGGATCGCACTCGACCCGTTGACCGCCAGGTTGTACCCGCCGCCGTTGTCGGTCAGGTTGGTGAACGTCATCTGGCCGTCGCCCGTGCCCGTGCCGTTCTGAACGAAGAACGTGGCGTTCCCGCCCAAGGTCAGGTTGTCGAACCGGAGGACGACGCCGGAGGCGCCGTCGAAGTTCTCCCGGAGCATCGTCAGGGTCCTGTCGGGGGCCAGCGTCAGATTGCCGAACGTATGCGTCCGGCCGCCCTCGGCGAAGGTCACCCGGGCGACGATGATCGTGGAACTATGGCTGACGACGATCGGCGCGTTGGTTGTCGTCGCCGCGTCCTGCGCCTTGAAGGAGAGGTCGGCGTCGTTGCGGATCACCAGCCGGCCGCCGGTGAGGTCGAGCACCGTGCCGCCCAACGAATTGGCATGCTGAAGTTCCAGCGTCCCCTCCTGGAGGGAGAACGTTCCGAGCATGTTGCTGACCACCGTCGCGTTCTTGGCCTGACCGGCCGTGAGGAGCGTCAGCATCCCCGGGCCGGTCTTGACGAAGCCGTTTGTGCCGAGCATGGACGTGTTGTTGTCGTTGCCGCGACGGACAAACAGATCGCCGAGGGTATGGAAGACGCCCTGGTTGGCGCCGAAATACAGGTTCACGCCGTTGTTGCCGTTGTTCGTGATCGAGCTGAATCCGCCGGTCTGCAGGATGACCGCGGCCGAACCGCTGTTGGTGAAGTAGAGCTGCCGGTCGGCGGCAGGGCCGGCGATGTGCACGCCGTCGTCAAGGACCAGCGCGTTGAGATACCGGTCCGCCGTCATAGTGACATCGGCGGACGGCCTCGCACTCCGGGTGGCTGTCCACCCGGTTTCGCCATTGACATATGCAGGCGCCCGAAGACCGAACAGGACATCGTACCCGGCCAGATCGATCCGGCCGGGGGTGACATTGGTCAGCAGCATCCACGACGGCAGAAGTCCGTTGAATGTCGCCGGGGCTGTTGTGAAGAAGATCTGGCTTCGGGCGTCCCCCCCGAGCCCTGGCGCCTCCACCAGGACCCGGGCGCTCCCCTCGCGGACCAGGGAGGCGAAGGTCAGCGAGGAGGATGCGAAGGCATCGTCCGCCGCCTGCGTCATCCTCACAAGATTGGTCCCGCTCTCGAACCGAAGCGCGCCGAGCGTCTCACTGTAACTCGTGAGAGCCGCGGCATCATGGGTCCAGATCAGAGCACCACCCGCCATCCTCACCGGCGCCGCATCGGGCACCCTGTCGCCCAGATTCGCCGCGGTGTTGTCGAGGGTGAACGTGCCCGGTCCCTGAATGAGAATCTCCGATGCGCCGGTGAGCCGGCCGCCGTCGGACAGGGTGATCCCGCCGTTGCGGACCACCGCGCCGCCAGTGAAGGGGCTCACGCCCGTCAGCGACACCGTGCCGGCCCCGATATTCGTCAGCGAACCCGTGCCGACGATCGGCGCGGCCATCGTGGAGGCGTTGGAGCGGTTCACGATCAGCACGGCGTTGTTCGTCACCGCGCCGGTGCCGAGCGCGCCGGTCGTACCGCCGGCGCCGACCTGCAGCGCGCCGGCCTTGATCCACGTGCCGCCGGTGTAGGTGTTGTCGGCGGTCAGCGACAGCGTGCCCGTCCCTTCCTTGGTCAGCCCGCCGCCGCTGGTGGCGCCGAGCGTCACGGTGGGCACCGCAAAGGGATCCCGCCCGCCGCCGGAGAGCGTCACGGTCGGCGCGGAGGTGTAGCCGAAACCGGGGCTCGTGATGACGAGGCCGGTGACGCTGCCCGTGATGTGGTCGAACTGCGCGACGGCCGTCGCGCCCGTGCCGCCGCCGCCGTCGATCGAGACGTAGGGGGCGCCGACATAGCCCGTGACCGACGGCGCACCGAGGCCGAGGACCGTCACGCCGTCGCCCGTCGGTGCGCCGAGGACGGGGGCGACGGTGACCGCGAGGCCGTTGTCGTCGATCGTCGCGCCGCCGGCAAGGATATGGACGTAGTCCGGCGCGTTCGCGCCGCCCGCCATCAGCGTGCCCGCCGCGCCGGCCCGCAGCGTGCCTCCGTCGAAGATCATGCCGCTCAGCCCGCCCGCCGCCGTGCGCGTCACCTGGGCCGCCGTCACGACGCCGCCGAGGAGGTTCACGAAGTTCGTCCCCTTGGTGTGATTGAGGACGAGGTTGCCGGTGAGGGTCAGCGCCGCGTCGCCGTCGACCGTGAGTTCGCCGCGGGCGTTGGCCGCACGGGTAAGGAACGCCGCCGGAGCCGTCAGTGTGCCGCCGGTCAGGTAGACCACGCCGGTGCCGGTGACACCGCCCTGCGAGTTGCCGACGATCAACCCGTTCGCCGCATGGGTCAGGGCAATGGACCCGCCGTTCTGGTGGATCAGACCCATGGCGGCGCGGGCCGCCTGGAACCAGCTTCCATTGGTCAGGGTTCCGTCGCTCATCTGGTAATAGCCATAGCCGCCCGCCATGGCGTACGACACGTCGAATTCGCCACCGTTCCGGATGTCGCCGCCCGTCTGGACCATCGCGCCCACGCCGCCGTTGCCGACGGTCAGGATGACCGGACTGCTGAGAGAACCCCCGGTCATGAGGACCGAACCCGTGCTTCCGGCCGCGAAACCGATGTTAAAATTCCCCTGATTGCGCTGCACAACCGTCGACCCCTCGATCCGGAGCCGGCCGGAATCGCCGGCCAGCCGTCCGACGAAGTCAGCGGAGTTGGCGGTGGTTGTGACCGTGGCGTTGCTCAGGACCAGCGTGCCCGCGCCGACCATGATTGCATTCGCCTGGGTGACGGAGTTGGTCAGCGTCAGCGTCCCCGCACCGCTCTTCACCAGCACGCCCGAGCCGCTGATGACCCCGGGAATCGTGGTGGAGTCGGCCCGATTGACGGTCACGGTGGCGTTGTTGAGAATGTCACCCGTGCCCAGCGCGCCCGACGTGCCGCCGTTGCCGATCTGGAGTGCGCCGTTATGGATCTCCGTGCCGCCGGTGTACGTGTGGTCGCCGGTCAGCGTCAGGGTGCCGGCCCCGATCTTGACGAGGCCGCGGGTCGACTGGGCGGAGTTGTAGGTCAGATCCCCCTCGGTCGTGTCGATGCCGATCCGCGACGCCGCGTCCAGCGTGACACCCGCCATGCCGACGGTCCACAGCGTGTCGACATCCGCCGTCGTGTACGATGCGCCCACGCGAAGACCGAACGCGCCGCCCGCCAGGACGTCGATCGTCCCGGTCCCGGGTTTCGCCGCGGGCAAAGCAAGGATCACCGTGCCGTTCGAGACCACCGTGCCACCGCTGTAGGTGTTGGCCCCGGCCAGCGTCAGCACGCCCGCGCCGGCCTTGCGCAGGATGCCGTTGTCGCCGGAGGCATCCGCAAGGCCCTGGCCGATCGTGATGTTCCGGCCGACCGGCACATCCAGGGTCACGCCGTTGTCCGTGATGACCGCGCTCGTGAGATTCGTCATGAACGAGGTGCTGGCGGCGGCGGGCATGAGCCGGTTGCCGTCGAGCGTCAGATTCACCACCGCCCCCGCGCCACGGGCGATGGGCATCGCGGGCAGGGTGATGTCCGCGCCGGGGCCGAAGTAGAGCGTGGCCTTCTGATTGGCCTGGGGCGCGAGGGTGGTGAATCCCGTCGTCACGGCGAATGTTCCGTTCGTCACGAGCAGGTGCATGGCCATGTCCGGACTGTCCGCGTTGGCCCGGCCCATGACCAGCGTGGCGACGGTCGCCGTGCCGCCGGACTGCGTGAAATAATTCGTGGAGCCGGCCGCCGCGCCGGAGTTCCGGCCGACCTCGAGCGTCGGCGTGTACAGCGTACCGCCGGACATGTTGAAGATCGCCGTGGCGCGGTTGGCGGTTCCGAGGGTGATTTCCGCACCGGCCGCGTTGCTGAACGTGCCGCCGCTGAGGTTGTAGATGCCGGCGGCGCCGATGTCGGCGGTGTTGCCGATCAGCAGGCCGTAGTCGCCCTGATAGAGCACGTTCCCGGACGTCTGGTTGACCACGGCCGTGACGCCCGCCTCGTAGCCGATGCGCAACCGGGAGGCAAAGACGACGTCGGCCGCGATGTTCAAGGTGCTGTTGTTCCGGACCTGGACCAGGTCGGCGCTGTTCACCCAAGTATTGAACACCGTCGTGCCGCCCAGCGTGACCGTGCCGCCGTAGATGAGGAGATTGGAACTCATGTTGACGCTGCCCGCCAACGTCAGGGCGCCGTCGCCGCGCTTGTCGAGCCGACCGGGGCCGTCGACGTTTCCGTTCACCGTCAGCGTGGTTCCGTCCTGCACGCCGATCGTCGCCGTGCCCCCGGCCAGCGTCAGGGCGTTGCCGAGCGTCACGTCGGCCGTGTTGGTCAGCATCGCGGTGCGAACCGTCACCGTTCCGCTGCCCATCGTCGCGGCAGACCCGAACCGCAGCGTGCCGTTCCGGACGTCGAGGCCGCCGCTGAAGGTGTTGTCGCCGGCGAGAACCAGCGCGTTGGGGCCAATCTTGACGAGGCCCAT
>CAYRFK010000264.1:0-6606 GCA_964423465.1 uncultured Verrucomicrobiota bacterium
CCTTATCGGTGCCATGGACTCCCTGCAGTTCACGGTCAACTGAATCGTTCCGGCTTAGCGGAATGGTGGACGACCAACGGGCCGTCGTTCGAGGTCAACGCGGAGGCCAGCGCGGCGTACCGCGCCCGAATCCCCGTGCAGCGCGTCGACCTGGTCGCCCTGGGCTTCTTCTACTCGCTCCCGATCCAGAGCGACCGGATCTGCTATGTCGTCGACTCCTCGCTGTCCATGAAGGGCGACCGCATCGCCTCGCTGCGCCGCAACCTGGCCGAGTCGGTCGACGGCCTCGCGAAGCACGTGCGCTACGACATTGTCGACTTCGGCGGCGACCTCACCGTGCTGGAGGCCGACGGGCTCCTTGAGGACCGGTGCAAGGGCGTGAAGCGCGCCGAGGACATGCCGCTTTCCTACGGCACGCGCGCCTACGATGCCATCGAGCGCGCGGCCCGCATCCCCGGCGTCGACACGCTGCTCTTCCTCTCCGACGGCGCGCCGGTCCGCGGCCAGTTCAACGCGTGGGCGGACATTCTGCGCGTGCTGTCCGTCATGCACCGGTACTCGCCACTGGCGATCCACAGCGTGAATTTTGACCCGAATCCGGCCAACGCCGCCGCCATGCGAAAGCTCGCCGCATGCCGCGCCGGCCGCAACGCCGACGTCGACGCCGGCGAGGCCGCGGACGAGTGGTGAGAGGCGTTTGACAACCCGGGAACCTGGGGTACGGTCGGAGTGGGCGGCGTGCGTTTTCTCTGGGTTCTCCACCCAACCTCCTTGGCGCGCGCCGCCCTTCGCATTTTCCCCGGGCGAAGGCCGGGAGGGCCCGCGGCCCCGCGAGCCGAACGGTGAACCCCAGCCGGCGATTCGGTCGCCGGGGCCGGCGACCCTCCCGGCGGATTGGAAGGGGACGGGGGATAGAGAAGAATGGCCGGGGGATCGCCCCGGCCATTCGTACTCCATCTTGGGCTGCCTACCCGATTCCCTCGAACAGCACGGTCGACAGGTAGCGCTCGCCGGCGTCGGGGAGGATCACGACGATGGTCTTCCCGGCAAAGGCGTCCTCGCGGGCCAACCGCAGCGCGGCGGCCGTGGCGGCGCCGCAGGAGATGCCGACCAGGATTCCCTCTTCCCTGGCAAGCCGCCTCGCGATTTCGATCGCCTCGACGCGCTCGACCTGCTCGACGCGGTCGACGATGGAGAGGTCCAGCGTGTCCGGAATGAACCCCGCGCCGATGCCCTGGATCTTGTGCGGGCCCGGCTTGAGATCCTGCCCGGCGAGCTTCTGGGAGATCACGGGGCTCTCCTTCGGCTCCACGGCGACGGACACGACGGCCCGCCCCTTGGTCTTCTTGAGGAATCGGGAGATGCCGCTGATCGTGCCGCCGGTGCCGACGCCCGCCACGATGGCGTCGACCTGTCCGTCGGTGTCGTCCCAGATCTCCGGCCCGGTCGTCGCCTCGTGAATCGCCGGGTTGGCGGGATTCTTGAACTGCTGCGGCATGAAGTACCGCTGCGAATCCGAGGCGGCGATCTCCTCGGCCTTCTTGATCGCGCCCTTCATTCCCTCGGGACCCGGCGTCAGCACGAGGCGCGCGCCGAACATCGCCAGGACGCGGCGGCGTTCGATGCTCATTGTCTCCGGCATCGTCAGCGTCAGCGGGTAGCCGCGCGCGGCGCCGACGTAGGCCAGCGCGATGCCGGTGTTGCCGCTGGTCGGCTCGATCAGCTCCATGCCCGGCTTGAGCACGCCGCGCTTCTCGGCGTCCCAGACCATGTTGGCGCCGATGCGGCACTTGACCGAGTACGCGGGGTTGCGGCCCTCGATCTTGGCGAGGACGGTGGCCTTCAGGCCTTGGGTCAGGCGGTTGAGCTTCACCAGCGGCGTGCGGCCGATGGAGAAGGAATTGTCTGCGTGGATGCGGCTCATGATCGTGTCTCCTACTCCGACAGGGCCCCGAGGAGGTCGTCCTCCAGGTCCTTCACATTCTCGATTCCAACCGAGATTCTCAACAGGGTCTCACGGATTCCCCGCGCATGGCGCTCCTCCGGCGTGAGCGCTCCGTGGCTCATGCGCGGGGGATAACAGATGAGCGATTCCACGCCGCCGAGGCTCTCGGCCAGGATGAAGACCTTCAGCCGCGACAGGAACCGCTCGATCGCCGCGAAGTCGCCGGCGAACTCGATGCTGAAGGTGCCGCCGAAGCCCTCCATCTGCCGCGCCGCCAGCGCGTGCTGCGGGTGGGAGGCGAGGGCGGGGTGGTGGACGCGGGCGATCCGCGGGTGCTTCTCGAGCACCTGCGCCAGGTGCCGTGCGTTGCGGTCGTGCTCGCGCATGCGGACCGCCAGCGTGCGGAGGCCGCGAAGGACGAGCCAGCAGTCCCACGGCGCGGGGACCGCGCCCATGCCGTTCTGGATGAACTTGAGCGGTTCGAGCAGGGCGTCGTCGCGCACGACGATCGCGCCGCCGATCACGTCGCTGTGGCCGCCGAGGTACTTCGTCGCGCTGTGGACGATGATGTCCGCGCCGAGCTCGAGAGGCCGCTGGAAGAGCGGTGTCGCGAACGTGTTGTCGACGACCAGCTTCGCGCCGCCGCGATGGGCGGCCTCCGCGACGGCCTTCAGGTCGGCGATGCGGAGCAGGGGATTGGTCGGCGACTCGACCCAGACGAGCTTGGTGTTCGGCTTCATCTTCGCCGCGAAATCGGCTGGGTCCTCGACCTTCGCGTACGAGAAGTCGAGCCCCCACGGCCGGTAGATGCGCTCGAACATGCGGATCGTGCCGCCGTAGAGGTCCTCGCCCGCGACGACGTGGTCGCCGGGACGCAGCGTGTGGAGGACGGCCGCCATCGCGGCGGAGCCGGAGGCGAAGGCCAGTCCGTGCCGGCCGCTCTCGAGGGAGGCGAGGGCCTCCTCGAGCGCCTTGCGCGTCGGGTTGCCGGTGCGCGTGTACTCGAAGCCCCGGTTCCGCCCGATGCCGTCCTGCTGGAAGGTCGAGGTCTGGTAGACGGGCACGATGACGGATCCGGTCTTCGGGTCCGGCGCCTGCCCGTCGCGAATGGCTCGCGTTTCGAATCTCATGGTCGTGCACTCCGCTGCGCGGGAGGGGGCGGGCCCGGACGGCCCGCCGCCCCGCGCCCGGCGGTCAGCCGGCGGCCTTCGTGAGGGCCTGGTCGATGTCCGCCTGGATGTCGGCAATGTCCTCGAGGCCGACGGAGAGCCGGATGTAGTCCGGTGTGACACCCGTCTCCGCCTGCTCCGCCGCCGTCAGCTGCGAATGCGTCGTCGACGGCGGATGGATCACCAGTGTCTTCGCGTCGCCGATGTTGGCCAGGTGCGACAGCAGCTGGACCGAGTTGATGAACTTCACCGCCGCGTCGTAGCCGCCCTTGACGCCGAAGCCCAGGATGCCGCCGAAGCCGCCCTTCAGGTACTTCTTCGCCACGGCGTGGTCCGGGCTGTCCTCGAGCCCCGGATAGACCACCCAGCTCACGAGCGGGTGCTTCTTCAGCCACGTGGCGATCTCCAGCGCGCTGGCCGAGTGGCGCTGCACGCGAAGCGGAAGCGTCTCGAGGCCCAGCAGGAACTGGTGCGCGTTGAAGGGGCTGAGGCACGCGCCCATGTCGCGCAGCAGCGTCACGCGGATCTTGAGGATGAACGCGACGTTTCCCATGCCCGGCACGTTGCCGAGGGCGTCCCAGAAGACGAGGCCGTGGTAGCTGGGATCCGGCTCGGTGAACTCGGGGAATTTGCCGTTGTTCCACTTGAACTTCCCGGAGTCGACGATGACGCCGCCGACCGACGTACCGTGGCCGCCGATGTACTTCGTCGCCGACGAGGCGATGATGTCCGCGCCGTGGTCGAACGGACGCACGAGCCCGATGCCGCAGGTGTTGTCGACAACCAGCGGGACGCCCGCCTCGTGCGCGATCTTCGCGATCGCCTCGAAGTCCGGCACGTCAAGCTTCGGATTGCCGATGGTCTCGATGTAGACCGCGCGCGTCTTCGGCGTGATCGCGGCCTTGTAGGCCTGCGGGTCGCGCGAGTTGACGAACTTCACGGTCCGCCCGAGCCGCGGGAACGTGTGGTGGAACAGCTGGTAGGTGCCGCCGTAGAGGTTGTTGCCCGACACGATCTCATCGCCCAGCCGCGTGATCGCGAGCAGCGCGTACGTGATCGCCGCCTGGCCCGAGGCCACGCCCAGCGCGCCCGTTCCACCCTCGATCGCGGCGACCCGCTGCTCGAAAACGTCGGTCGTCGGGTTCATCAGCCGCGTATAGATGTTGCCGAATTCCTTCAGGGCGAAGAGATTCGCCGCGTGCTCGGTGCTCTTGAAGACGTACGACGTCGTCTGATAGATCGGGACGGCGCGCGATCCGGTCGTCGGATCCGCCTTCTGCCCCGCGTGGAGTGACTTCGTGAAGATTCCCTGTTCGCTCATGGTTGTCGGTCCTCTCGGAATTTCCAGGTGTCGGGTTTCGGGTGTCAGGTTCGGCCTGACTCCTTTCCGAGCACCTGCATGTTGTCTTTTCGTTCTTGGGTTCGGTCGGATCCGTCGGATCTGTCAGATGGTGAAATCCATGGTCGGCTTCCGGTTCCTGGCGCGGTGCCCGTCCGCGAGGGCCTCGAGCGTGATGGCCTCCAGGGCCTGCTCGAATCCCTTGCCCGCCTCGCGCCAGGCGTCGCGCATCACACCGGCGGCCACGCGGTCCGTTCCCACGGGTTCCGCGCGATCCGCCGGGTCCACCTCGCCGTCGAGAGCCGCCACCACATCCTTCAACGTGATGCTCCGCAGGGGACGCGCCAGCCGGTAGCCGCCCGCCGCCCCCCGCACCGCCTCAACCAGGTGCGCCGTCTTCATGGCCGCCGCGACCTGCCAGAGATACTTCTCCGACACGCCCTGCCGCGCCGCCGTCGCGCCGAGCGACACCGCCGCCTTCCCACCGTGGATCGCCAGATCCAACAGCAGCCGGGCCCCATATCGACTCCGCGTTGACAGCTTCATGATCTCCACCAATTCAATCGAGATACGGGATAATACTCCCGCTCCATCTCTTGTCAATACAGGGACATTCTTTTCTTCTGTTTCGGCTGACGAATCACGTCAGATGACGTAATCCTCAGCGAAGATGCGGAGATTCGACGGGCGTGCGAAGACTCGTTCGCCGATGGTTAGCCCCAGGCGCCTTGCCGATTCCTTGCCGAGTTCGGCCTCGAACGGCTCGCCCGTGTCCGAGCGGCGGAGGCTGACGCGGACGATCGGTCCCACCGGCAGGAGTTGCACGACGGTGGACTCGATGCCCGACTCGCTGGTCCGCACGCGCTCGAGATCCAGTTCGTGGGGCCGGGCGTAGGCGATGGCCTTCCGGTCGTGGGCGCCCGCATGGGCCGGCGCGGCGACATCCAGCGTCCCGATCAGCGCCCGGCCCTCGTGGACGCGCGCGTGGAACAGGTTCACATGGCCAAGGAAGTTGCAGACGAACGCGTTCACGGGGCGTTCGTAGACCTCGTCCGGCGTGCCGATCTGCTCGATCCGGCCGCGGTTCATGACGACGACCACGTCCGCGACCTCGAGCGCCTCCTCGACATCGTGTGTGACGAAGAGGCTGGTGACGTGGATCTCGTCGTGGAGCCGCCGCAGCCACCGCCGCAGTTCCTCGCGTACCCGCGCGTCCAGCGCGCCGAAGGGCTCGTCGAGCAGCAGCACCGACGGATCGACCGCCAGCGCGCGTGCGAGCGCCACCCGCTGGCGCTGTCCGCCCGAAAGCTGCCCCGGCAGCCGTCCGGCCAGGCCCTCGAGCTGGACGAGGCCGAGCAGTTCGTGCACGCGGCTGCGGATCTTCTCCTCGGGCGGCCGTTCCCGGCGCGGCTTTACGCGGAGGCCGAAGGCGACGTTCTCGAAGACGGACATGTGGCGGAAGAGCGCGTAGTGCTGGAAGACGAACCCCACCCGGCGGTCGCGCGCGCTGCGGGCGGTTGCATCCTTCCCCTCGAAGAGCACGGTTCCCGTGTCGGCGGACTCCAGTCCCGCAATGATACGCAGGAGCGTCGTCTTGCCCGAGCCCGACGGCCCCAGCAGGGCGACCAGCTTGCCGGATGGAAACACCGCCGACACGTCGTCGAGGGCGGCGAAGGCGCCGAAGCGCCGCGAGATGTTCCGGACTTCGATGCTCATGACGGGGCGGGCTCCGTGGATTCGACGCCGGGCGCGGCCGCCGCCCGGGCGGCGCGCCATTCGACGAGGTTCTTGAGGACGAGCGTGACGAGGGCCAGCAGCGCCAGCAGGGACGCGACGGCGAACGCGGCGACGAAGTTGTACTCGTTGTAGAGGATCTCCACATGCAGCGGCATCGTGTTGGTCAGTCCGCGGATGTGGCCGGACACCACCGAGACCGCGCCGAACTCGCCCATCGCGCGTGCGTTGCAGAGGACGACGCCGTACAGCAGCCCCCACTTGATGTTGGGAAGCGTCACGCGGACGAAGGTCGTCCAGCCGCCCGCCCCTAGGACGATCGCCGATTCCTCCTCCTCGCTGCCCTGCGCCTGCATCAGCGGGATCAACTCGCGCGCCACGAAGGGGAATGTCACGAAGATCGTCGCCAGCACGATGCC
>CAYRFK010000265.1:0-6606 GCA_964423465.1 uncultured Verrucomicrobiota bacterium
GCCGGAGATGTATCACATCGACGGCTGCAGCCGCGCGGCCGCCTCCCTCGTCGAGCGCTACAAGGACCGCCCCTTCTTCCTGTATGTAGCCTACCGCGCGCCCCACGTGCCGCTCGACGCGCCGAAAGAGCACCTCGACCGCTTTCCGGGGCCGATGCCCGAGCGCCGCCGGCAGGCATTGGCCATGCTCTCCGCGGTCGACGACGGGATCGGGCGGGTCGTGAACGCGCTAGAGCGGCACGGCCTGACGGAGAGGACCCTCATTTTCTTCATCGGGGACAACGGCGCGCCGCTGAAGATCCACAAGGCCGACGAGCCCGGCGGCGGGGCGGGCTGGGACGGCAGTCTCAACGACCCGCTGAACGGGGAGAAGGGGATGCTGGCCGAGGGCGGCATGCACGTGCCGTTCGTCGTGGCGTGGCCCGGCACCATCCCCGGCGGACAGGTCTATCCGCATCCGGTCAGCGCGCTCGATGTCGCCGCCACGGCCGTGGCGCTTGCCGGGGTGAAGGTCAATCCCGGGGATCTCGACGGGGTCGATCTGGTGCCGTATCTCAAGGGCGATAACAAGGGGCCGCCGCACGAGGCGCTCTTCTGGCGGTGGGGGGCGCAGGCGGCGATCCGCGAAGGGAAGTGGAAGCTGCTGCGCGGAGGCGAGCGGGAGTATCTCTACGATCTCGACGCCGATCTGGGCGAGAAGCACAACGAGGCGGCGCGCCACCCGGAGATCGCGCAGCGCCTGCGCGAGCGGCTGAAGTCGTGGACCGAGGGGCTCACGCCGCCGGGTCTTGCGGTCGGCGCCATGGCGTCGGCGTGGACCGAGTACTTCGACGTCTACCTCGACGGCAAGCCCGCCGCGCCGCTGCGCGGGAAGTTCCGCCAGGAGGATGAGGCTGCCGCCGGGACGGATTCGACCGGCGCCGCGGGCGAGGAGCGGAAGAAGGAAAGACCGCGCGCACGTCCGCGCGGTGGAGTGGGGGATCCGGGGAGAAAGAGCAAATGAACGGGATGCACCGCTTGGCAGGGGTCACCGTCGCCGGTCTGCTGATCTCGTACCCCGCGTCTGCGCAGGCGCCCGGCGGTACGGCGGATGATGTCCGCGGCGCGTCCATCGCGTTTCGGGGCGGGGGCGAGGCGGGCGTCTTCCGGAAGGGGGAGGTGCTCTTCACGGACCGCGGCTACGTCGTCGCGGATTGCCCGGCGGGCCTTGAGGGGCTGCGCTTCCTGCGGAACAGCATCGAGTCCGACCAGGTCGACGTCATCAAGCCCGGCGTCCTGTTCCTGCTGACGCCGGAGCCGGATCATCCCCGGGCCTCGACGCAGTCCAAGGGGCTTGAGTCCCGCGGATTCGCTTGGGTCAAGTCCCCGGAGAAGTTTCAGCTCTTCGGCGCGCAACCCTTCGACCTGACCCGGATCTACCGCAAGGAAGTCCGGGCGGGCGAGCGGTTCCGCCTCGGCAAATGGACGGTGGTGCTGGGGTTCGAGTCGGCGGAGCCGCGCGACCCGGGGGTCCGGCCGTGGAGCGAGAACCGCGGCGAGCGGCTGTACAACGGGATCGTCCTGCCGGAGGAGTGGCCGCCGCAGGAGATCGATCCGAAGGACGACGCGCCGATGCGGGTGCCGTACCTGGAGCATCCGCCGGCGGTGATCCCGATCGACGTGGGCCGGCAGTTGTTCGTCGACGACTTCCTCGTGCAGACCACCACGCTCGCCCGCACGTTCCATATGCCGGTCAAGTACGAGCGCAACCCGGTCCTGAAGCCCGAGACGGCACTGGAGAGGCCGGGAACCAACAACGCCGTCGCGGCGCCGAAGAGCGGCGGGCTGTGGTGGGACCCGCAGGAGAAGGTCTTCAAGCTCTGGTACGAGGCGGGCTGGATCCACACGATCGCCTATGCGACCAGCAGGGACGGGCTGACGTGGGACCGCCCGATGCTGGACGTCCGCCCCGGCTCCAACCAGGTCCTCCCGACCGACCTCAAGCCCGACTCGTGGACCGTCGTGCCGGACTGGGACGCGAAGGATCCGTCGCGGCGCTACGTGATGCGCATGCAGCCGCCGGGGAAGACGCAGCCGGGGCTGTGCATGACCTCCGCCGACGGCATCCACTGGACGAACCGGGTCTGGATCGGCGATGCGGGCGACCGCAGCACGCTGTTCCATAATCCGTTTCGAAAGAAATGGGTCCACAGCATCCGCTCCGCCTTCCGCGGCCGGTCGCGGCACTACTGGGAGTGCGACGAATTCCCCGGGATTCCCACGTGGCAGGACGGCGAGCCGGCGGTCTGGGCGGCGGCCGATCGGGACGACCCGCCGGACGCCGCGATCGGCGACAAGGCCCAGCTCTACAATCTCGACGCCGTGGCCTACGAGAGCCTGATGCTCGGCATGTTCGAGATCCACCGGGGGCCGGCGAACGACGTGTGCCTGAAGCTCGGGCTCCCGAAGATCACGGAGCTCAGCTTCGCCTACAGCCGCGACGGCTTCCACTGGCACCGCCCCGACCGCCGCGCGCACATCCCGGCGGAACGGCGCGACGTGTGGGACCGCGGCTATGTCCAGTCCCTCGGCAATCTCTGCACGATCGTCGGCGACCGGCTGTTCATTTACTACTCGGGCTTCCGCGGCGACACCAACCGGGTGAGCGGCGACTGGATGCAGAACGGCATGTACCACGAGGGCGCCACGGGCGTGGCGTTCCTCCGGCGCGACGGGTTCGCCTCCCTGGGCGCGGCGTCGCAGCCCGGCTACCTGCTCACTCGCCCGGTGACCTTCTCCGGGAAGCGCCTCTTCGTGAACCTCGCCGCGCCGCAAGGCACGCTCCGGGTCGAGGTGCAGGACCCGGAAGGGAAGCCCATCGCGCCCTTCACACTCGAGAACTGCACGCCCCTCGCGGGCGATGCAACGCTGGCGCAGGTCGCATGGAAAGGCGATGCGGACCTCCGCGCGCTCGCCGGCCGTCCGGTTCGCTTCCGCTTCGAGATGACGTCCGGATCGCTCTACGCCTTCTGGGTGAGCAGGGACGAAACCGGCCGCAGCGACGGCTATGTCGCCGGCGGCGGGCCGGGCTACACCGGTCCCATGGACACTGTCGGCCGCGCGGCACTGCGGCCGTGAGGAAGCGTCGGACGCAGCAGGGAGAACCGTCATGAAGAGATGCCTGGTCGGCGCCGTGGGTCTGCTTCCAATCCTTGGATGCCTTCCAGCCCAGGCCGTCCAAGCCTTGGAAGCCGCTGCGGCGGCGCGGCCGAACCTCGTCATCATCCTAGCCGATGACCTCGGTTACGGCGACCTCGGCTGCTTTGGCGCAAAAGATATCCGCACGCCGCATCTCGACAAGATGGCCGCCGAGGGCCTGAAGCTCACGTCGTTCTACGCGCAGCCGATCTGCGGGCCGAGTCGCGCGGCGCTGATGACCGGCAGTTATCCCCTCCGCATCGGCGAAGTCGCGAACGGCAAGAACGGTCACACGCTGCCGCATCGCAATGAAGTCACGATGGCCGAGATGCTGCGTGATACGGGCTGTCGCACCGGCATCGTCGGCAAATGGCATCTCGGCATGAGCCCGGGCTGCGATCCCATCGCGCAAGGCTTTCACCACGCTTACTTCACGCCCGCTTTCAATGGAGCCACCCGCGATATCAAGCCCGGCGCCGTCGTGCCCTTCCTGCGGGCGCCCGGCGAGGTCGTGCGCACGATCAAGACCCATGCCGACATGGACACGCTCACCGCCGACTGCACCCGCGAGGCGCTCGATTTCATTCGAGCCTCGAAAGAGAAGCCCTTCTTCCTCTACCTCGCCTACCACATGCCGCATGTGCCGCTCGGTGTGTCCGAGAAGTTCCGCGGCATGTCACAGCGGGGCTTGTATGGCGACACCATTGAGGAACTCGACTCCGCCATCGGCGACATCTTTGCCGAGCTGAAAAGACTCGTACTCGACGACAACACCCTCGTCGTCTTCACCAGCGACAACGGCCCTTGGACCGACAAACAAATCGGCGACCATGGCGGCAGCCCGCTGCCCTTTCGCGGCGCGAAGATGACCACCTGGGAAGGCGGCTGGCGCGTGCCCGGCATCGTGCGATGGCCCGGCAAAGTCCGCGCTGGCGAAACCAGCGACGGCATTGCCGCCACCATCGACCTCCTGCCGACTTTCGCCGCCCTTTCCGGTGCGAAACTCCCCGAAGTGAAGCTCGACGGTCTCGACCTCACCCCTTTCCTCAGCAGGTCCGGCGCAGCCAGCCCACGTGAAACCTTCCTCTACCACAACGGCGCGCGCCTCACCGCCGTGCGGCACAAGGACTGGAAGCTCGTCTTCGCCCGCCCCGCAGGCGGCGCGATGCCCTACATGCCCGGCTTCGTCACCGGCCACATCGAAGCCCTCTCTGAAACCGCTCTCTACAACCTCAAGACCGACCCCGGCGAAACGAAGAACCTCGCCACCGAGCGTCCCGCGGTCACGAAACTCCTCACCCAACTCGCCGACGATTCCCGCGCCGAACTCGGTGACTTCACCGGCCCCGGCAGCGGTGTCCGCTTCTTCGAAGAAGGCCCACGCTGGCCGCAGACCGCCACCGAGCCGAAACCGGAGCGCACGAAGAACCGCAAGCTGGTCAAGTAGCTCGAAAGCAACCCGCGAAATGAGCACCAACCTCCTCACCATCCTGCTTTGCGCGGGCGCACTCACCCTTCACGCGGCGGAACCAAGTCCACTTGCCACCGCCAAACACCGTTGGGGACTGGTGGGCGGCTCTGGTTTGAAGCCTTCCGGCGCGGTCAGAACCGGTGTCGCGTTGACGGGCGCGGAGCGGGGGGCGTCGCTGGCTCGGGGCGGCGACGGCATGGTCGCGGAGTTTGCGGGAGGCTGGCTGGCGCTTGCCGATGCCAGGCTGCGGCTGCTGAAAGAGCGCCCGTCGTTCACCCTGTTTCTTCGCGCCAAGGCGGACACGCTCAACGGAACCTTGCTCATCCAGCAGGGGCCGGACAAGGAAGACATTGGAGATTTGGAGTTCTCTGCGTGGCCGGTGCCGTATGTGGAGCGCCAGAACCTGTTCTCCGGCCTCTCGAAGGCGCTATCCGTGCGCGCGGGCGTCAAGCCCCGTGCGCCGGTCACCGTTGCGCGCGGTGCTCCGGTCACGCTGCGATTCTTTGCCGGCCGCTCGGTCTTCGAACTTTACGCCAACGATGAGGTCGTCATCTCCAACGCCGGCTTTTTCGCCGACCCGGAAAGTCTGAAAGCCAAACTCTTCCAGCGCGGCGGAGCAGCGGTACAAGTGTCCGTCGAGGCTTGGGAGATGGAGCCGCTGAAGTGGTCGGCGAAGATCAAACCGTGAAGCGTGTTATGAAACACATCCTCACGCTCTTCGCGCTCTCTGCGCTTCTTTGCGGCACATGCTCGGCAAAAGAAGCGGCATGGCCGACAGAACTGGACATTCCGTATTCCGCAGACCATCCGCCGGGGCCAAGTTTCACGGACGCGCAGAAGCAGGAGCAGCGCAAAGCGGGATTGCAGATGCTCGCGAGTCTCCGTGCCGCGTATGCGAGTGGTGTCGGGTCGTTCACGATCCCGCCGGGCGACTACCGTTTCGGCACCGCTTGGAAAGGCGCGGACTCGTTTGTCTTGGAAGACTTCGACCGCGACGGCAAGACGCCCTTCCGCATCCTCGGACACGGCGCCACGCTGTGGTTCGATCTCGGGCCGGACTCCGCGCCGAAGGTCAACTACATGATCCGTCTGTCCGGGTGCAGCAACATCACTCTCGAAGGATTGACCATCGACAGCGATCCTCGGGGTTGCATGGACGCCAGGGTCACGGACTTTGATTTCTCAGGCAACCGCGTCCAGGTCGAGCCGCTCGCAGGCACGCAATTGCTGACGGGAGTTCCCACCAAGCAGGATCGTTTTGTCCCCTTCAAATGCAATGGGCATCACATCGCCCCTCTGTACAACATCGACGGTGGTTGGGGACCGGCCGACCTCACGTACAAGGCCTTCTCCAGAACCGCCGACGGCAGGTATTGGTTCACGATGAAGACCGGTGTCCTGCTCAAGACGATTCGCGATCCCGCCTGGCTGGCCACCTACGGCCCGGCGGGAATCCTGGAGAAGGGCGATGCGCTCACCTTCCTCTGGAGCGTCAGCTTTTCGATCCATCTCCAGAATTGCAGACAGATCACCTTGCGCGATTGCAGGGTCTTTGCCGCCAAGTCGGTGACGTACGAGACGGGTTATGGGGGTAACCAATGGATCAACTGCCACTTCATGCCTCGGCCGCGAACCAACAACCTGCTGGGTGGAGAGGGTCGGATGAGCAGCGAGTGCATGGTGGGCTCGTTGGTGGATGGGGCTGTCCATAAGCGGGCCACGGACGACGCGTTCATGTATCGCGCTCTGTGGCGGCATGCGCGGCGGGTGACTTCCAACAGCATCACCTTTCATGCGGACGTGCCGGCGCTCCTCGAACCGGGCCATAAGGCGGAACTGTTTCACGCCAAAACCAAGAACTACCTCGGCCAGCTTACCGTCGAGTCCGTGCGGGACAAAAGGACGGTCATCTTCAAACAGCCGGTTGGCGAAACCAAAGCCAACTCCACCGCCATCTT
>CAYRFK010000266.1:0-6590 GCA_964423465.1 uncultured Verrucomicrobiota bacterium
TAGTCATGTACGAGACGGCACACTAGCTGTTCCGTGTTCGATTTTCGGTGTTCGATGTTCTGTTGGTTGTTGGCTGTTGGCTGTTGGATGTTGGCTGTTGCCTCAGATCTTACCCGCAAGCTTCCGTCCGCACCAGTACAGGGCCAGAAGACCGATGATGCCGCCGCCCCAGGCGCCGCTGCACCAGAGGCGGAAGCGTTCCTCGACGGGTTCGGGCTCGGGCAGGATGCGGATCTGGTCGAGGACGGAGGCCAGCGCGGCGGCGGGCACGCAACGGCCGCCGGTGATGGAGGCGATCTCGCGGAGGACGTCGGACCGGGCGGGGCGGCCGACGCGTTCGCGGACCA
Source organism: uncultured Verrucomicrobiota bacterium (assembly GCA_964423465.1). Taxonomy (GTDB): domain Bacteria; phylum Verrucomicrobiota; class Kiritimatiellia; order PWTM01; family PWTM01; genus VGWF01. The sequence goes on from CAYRFK010000266.1 coordinate 348, forward strand.
TGCGGGCCACATCCAGCGTAGCCTCGATCGAGCGGCCGGTTTCGACGCAGCGGACGGACACCTTGTGCGGACCGCCGTCGCGCGCGACGAACATGCCGCGGAACGTGCCCCAGCCGCCGGGCTCGGGCGCGAGCGTGAGGGCAGTCTCGCCACCGCAGGGCGCCGTGATCCTCGCGGTCACGGTCCCCTGCTCCAGCGGGAGGCCGACGCCGTCGAACGCGGTCGCGTGGAGGGTCACGCGGTCCCCCGTCGCGGGCGACTCGGGGCTGAAGAAGAACCGGATCCCCTCCGCGTGCGCGAGATGCCGCTGGTGGGCCATCCAGCGCGCCACCTGGCCCCAGAAGCGGTAGTGGTAGGTGTCCTCGACGCCCCGCCGCCACCGCCATGCGCTGTCCGTGCCCAGGAAGAGCACCTTCCCGTTGCCGGCCTCGCGCGTCACGAGCAGCGGGATGCGGCCGTGTTCGTTCCGCGCCTCGCCATGGACCGCCAGCACCTCGCCGCCCGGCCGCGCGCGGAGAACGGGGGCGTACCAGTTGAACCCGGGGAGGCCGCGCCACAGCGCCTCGTTCTCCTCCGGCGTCGCGGCGAGCAGTGTCAGCAGGTGCTCGCGACCCCGCGTGGTCAGGACGAGCTTCGATTCGATGCCGGTCCCGAACCCTCCCCGCGTGCCGGGGTCGAGCGTGACGGGCATCAGGTCCGCCAGGGGCGAATCTGCCAGCGACGCCTGGTTGCCCTCGCGGCCGGGAAGGAAGACGAGGCCGCTGCCCTGCTGCTCGACGAGGCCGCGGATCTGCGCCGCCTGGTCCTCCGTGAGCTGGCCGGGCTCGATGCCGACATCGCCGATGAACACGACGTCGAACTGCGACAGCTCCTGCCGCGTCGCGGGGAACGCGGGCAGGTAGTCGCGCCCGCCGCCGGGGCCGAGCGAGGGGTGCAGCAGCAGGCACTTGACGTCCGCGCCCGGGTCGCGCGCCAGGGCGTTGCGGAGGTAGCGGTACTCCCAGCGCGGCAGGGAATCGATCACGAGCACGTGCAGCACCTCGCGCCGCAGCGCCATGCGGAACTCGCGCGCATTGTTCGCCGGCTGGGTCTCGTCGCTCTCGACCGGGATCCGCACCGACAGCAACGCCTCGCCCCCGGTGTCCGGCTCGAAGGCCATCGACTCCTGCACCAGGGCCATCGGCGGGATCACGAGCGGCTTGCGGGCGACGACGCGCCCGTCGCGCTCGAGCACGGCCTCCGTCCGAACCTCGCGCGGCATGCGGCTCTGAACCGAGAACGGGATCGCGATCGTTTCCTCGACAAGTCCGTAGGCCGGAGCCGCGACGGAGACCAGTTCGAGGTCCGGCAGGAACCGGTCGCTGCCCGCCACGACCGTCCAGACGGGCACGCCCTGCAATCGCAGCCGTGTCGCCGCCGCGACGGGCGGCGTGCCGGCGTTCCAGTCGCCGTCGGAGATCAGCAGCGCCGCGCGCACCCCACCGCCCGCCTTCGCGACGCCCTCCAGCGCCGCGTTGAGATCGGTGCCGGGATCGGCATCCGGCTTCGCCTCCGCCGGCGCGGCGCAGACCTCCGAGACCACGACATCGTACGCGGTCTCAAGCGGACTCCAGAACCTGCGCTCACGCTCGGCGGCGAGCCATTCCGCGCGCGAGACCGTCGCGCCGGGGCCGGCCGCGACATCGCGCGTCGCCATGCTGCCCGAGGCGTCGCACAGCACCGCCACGCGCATCCGCTCCTCGCGGCGGATCCGGCGGACCCATTCCGGCTTGAGCAGCGTGACCGCGAGCAGCAGCAGGATGACCACCCGGAAGGCCTCCAGCGCCGCGATTGCCCGGCCGCCGGCCCGGCGCGCATACTCCCGCGCCATCCACGCGCCCGCCACGAACGCGACCGAGGCCGCCGCCACGCGCCACCACGAGAGATCGAAGCTCCAGAAGGTCTCCGTCATGACGGAATCTCCCGGCGTTCCGCCGCCGGCCGCGCGGGATGCTCGGTGACCAGCAGCGCCCCCTCGGCCATCAGGAAGAGAAGAGCCAGGATCAACAGCGCCGGCCACAGTTCGCTCTGCACCGTCGGCGCGGAGCCGCGGGAGGCCAGGTCGGACACGACATCCACCCGCACCGGCGCGAAGATCGAACGCACCCGCGCCTCGTCCACCGTCTCGGGATCGTCCTCCGCCGCCGGACGGTTCAGCGCCACCAGCCGCGAACCGCTGCGGTACACGCCTGCCGCGACCGCCGCGTCCGACCCGCCGCCGCCGGTCACCGGCTCCCAGCGCTCATCGGCGGACACGGGCCGCCACGCGCCGCATGTGGCCGTCGTGCCTCCACCCAGACGACGCCCGCCCTCCTCCATCAGCCGCTGCACCAGCGGTACGAGGATCCAGCCGTCGCCCATCGTGGACCATTCATCCACCGCCAGAGTCGTCAGCGCATACATCCGCCCCGCCCCGAACGTCCGGCGCGACAGCAGAGGACGTCCGTCGACGAAGGTCGCCATCGGCGTCCATCCGCCATCGGCCGGCTCCGGGCCGGTCATCGCGATCCCGGCGCGGCGGCGGACTTCCAGCGCGGCGACCGGCAGACTGCGTCCGTCCAGCGTCCGCGCGAGCGGACCTTCCATCTCCTCCCAGACCGCCACCCGGAACGCCGCGGCGGCGGGCGCCTTCTCCGCGTCGGTCCAGGCGAGCCCGAGCGGTGAGGCCGCCGCGGCGGCGGGCGGCGGCGCGGGCGGCAGCAGCAGCACCGCCCCGCCGCGACGTGCGAAATCCTCGAGGGCCGCGGCCGGCGCACCGTCGGGTGCGGGCCCCTGCCAGACCGCCAGCGCGGGTTCGCGGGCCAGTTCGGCGGCGAGCCCGGCCGCTGGAATCACGGACGCGGTCCGGCCTTGGTCCGGCACCGGCGCCGCAGCGAGGCGCAGGCGCTCGCCGCAGGCCGCGTCGTCCGCGACGATCGCCGCCCGCAGCGCACCGGGCACGCCCAGCGCGAAATGACACGCATTGTCCCGCGGATTCTCGTCGGCCGGCAGCTCCACCCCGCCCCACAGGGTCTCGGTCCCGGCCGGCCACTCAACGCTCCGCGTAATCGTCAGCAAGGCGCCCTCGATCGCCGCCTCGAAGGGCGTCCGGGCGCCGTTGACGTTGAGCGTGAGCGGGATCTTGGCGGGCCCGGCGGACGGGTCCTGCGCGAGATCGATGACGAGTTCGACGCGCGTCGAACCGCCGGAGCGGATCCGCCGCGCCTCGCGAAGGGCGACCGAGCGGTTGCCGCGGGCCGGTGCGGCGAGGGAGAGCACGCGCACACGCACATCCTGCGGCAACGCCGCGAGCGTGGCCGCGACATCGCGCCATTCCTTCGAGTCCGGCCGCCAGTTCGACGCCTGCAGATCGGAGGCGATCCAGATCTCGACCCGCCCCGGCCGGTCACGCGTGATCGCGTCCGCCGCGGCGCGCACGAGCGACGGCAGATCCGCGGCGGTATCCGTCGGCGCGGCAAGCGCCAGGGCGGGCAGCGCGGCGGGGCCGGCGACCTCCTGCGGCGCGGCGGTGGCGCTGTCGAGCAGGACAAAGCGCGTCGACGCAAACCGCTCGCGCGGGACGCCGGCCAGCAGCGCGAGGGCCTGCCCGCGCCGGCTCCGTTGCACGCGCGGATCGGCCGCCTCCATGCTCGCGGAGCGGTCGAGGACAACGAGCACCATGTCCGGCGCACCCGCCAGCGACGCCCCCAGCCAGCCGCCCGCGATCGGGCGGGCGAGCAGCAGCAGGAAGGCGGCCACGGCGAGCGTGCGGCACGCGAGGATCAGGTAGTGCCGCAGCCTCGCGTTGCGCGTGGAGCTTCGCGTGGCCTGGATCAGGAACTGGATCGCGGCCCACGCGATGCGGCGGTAGCGGAGCCGGTTCAGCAGGTGGATGACGACCGGCAGCGACGCGGCGGCCAGTCCCCAGAGCATCCATGGCTGCAGGAAGGTCAATGTCCGCCCCCTCCCGGCCCGGTCCGCAGGCGCTGGAGCAGGAACGCGGCGATCACCTGTTCGTAGTCGACGTCGGTCACGACGCGCTGGTAGTCGACGCCGAACTCGCGGCTGCCGCGCGAGACCGACTCGAGGTAGGCGTCGAGCGCCTCGCGATAGCCCTGCGCGACCACCGCCGGGTCCGTCACCATCTGAAAGGGGCCCTCAAGATCGGCGAAGCGCATCGGGCGGCCAAACGAGAAATCGATCTCCAGCCGGTCGAGGAGATGGAACACGGCGAGGTCATGCTTCTGGAACCGCATGTGCTGGAATCCGTCCAGCAGCGGGGCGACCTCGGTGAAGCAGTCGGAGAGGATGACGACCATCGCGCGGCGGCGGGCCTTCTCCGCGTAGGCGTGGACGGTCTCCAGCAGCGTGGTCCGCCCCTGCGGCTCCGCGTCGGCGAGGGCGTCGAGCACCGCCTTCAGATGCGCCGGCGAGCGGCGCGGCGGAATCTCGACGGTGCCGCGCTCGTTGAACAGCACCAGTCCGACGGCGTCGCCCTGGTGCACGAGCAGGTAGGCCAGCGTGGCGGCGATGCGGCGGGCGTAGTCGAACTTCGTCCCGTGCTTCGCGGCGAAGCCCATCGACGCGCTGGTGTCGACGAGCAGGAGGCAGCGGAGGTTCGTGTCCGCCTCGAACTCCTTCATGTAGAACCGGTCGGTCCGCGCGTAGACCCGCCAGTCGACGTGGCGGATGTCGTCGCCCGGGACGTACTTGCGGTACTCGGCGAACTCGACGCTCGACCCGCGCGTGGCGCTGCGGTGGATGCCGGTCACGCTGCCGAGCATCGCCTCGCGCGCGTTCAGGGCGAGGCGCGACAGGCGCGCCAGCGCCGCGGAGTCGAGAAACCCGCGATGGGCCTCGCCGGCCACCGGTCTACTCCTCCCGGCTTTCGGCGATCAGCCGCCGGATGATCTCGCGACTGGTGATGCCCTCGGACTCGGCGTGGAAGTTCGTCAGGATGCGGTGGGCCAGCACGGGGTCGGCCACGGCGTCGACGTCCTCCGTCTGCACCAGGTAGCTGCCGCGCAGCACGGCGTTCGCCTTGGCGCCGAGCACGAGGTACTGCACCGCGCGCGGTCCCGCGCCCCACATCACCCACTTCTTCACCCACTCGGGGGTGTCGGACAGCGAGGGGCGGGAGCGGCGGACGAGCCGCACGACGTACTCGTAGACATGGTCCGGCACCGGCACGCGCCGCACGACCTGCTGGTAGGCCAGGATCTCGTCCCCGGTCAGCATCGCGGAGAGCTTCGGCAGCGCACCCGCCGTCGTCTCGCGGGCGATGCGCAGTTCCTCGTCCGCTGCCGGATAGTCGACATGGATGAGGAACATGAACCGGTCGAGCTGCGCCTCCGGCAACGGGTAGGTGCCCTCCTGCTCGATCGGGTTCTGCGTCGCGAGCACGAAGAACGGCGGGGCCAGCGTGTAGGCGTTCGACCCGTAGTTGACGGCGTTCTCCTGCATTGCCTGCAGCAGCGCCGCCTGCGTCTTCGGCGGCGTGCGGTTGATCTCGTCCGCGAGGACGACGTTCGCGAAGATCGGTCCGCGCACGAACTCGAACGCGCGGCGGCCGGGGGTGTCGGTCTCCTGGAGGATCTCGGTGCCGGTGATGTCGGAGGGCATCAGGTCCGGCGTGAACTGGATGCGGCTGAACTTCAGGTGCATCAGATCGCTGAGCGTATGCACCAGCAGGGTCTTCGCGAGGCCCGGCACGCCCATCAGCAGCGCGTGCCCCTTGGCGAAGATGCAGATCAGCAGCTTCCGGATGACATCGTCCTGCCCGATGATCACCCGCCCGATCTCCCCGCGGAGCTGCTCGCAAAGCGCCCGGAGCCGGTCGATCGCCGCCACATCCTCGTCCGCCGCCGCCGGCGCGGCCGCGTTCCCCACCATCGGTTGATCCGACATTCGATACCCCTCGGGTTGTGCCGTTTGGACCCGCACAGGCTCGCACCGTTCATCCACCGAAGCAAGCCGCGCCGGGGCAGAGGATGACAACCGAATGGGAACAACCGAATGCGGCCGCCGGACCGGCAAGGCCGCCGGCCCCGGCACCGAACCACTAATGCACACTCATCGGCACTGATCGATCCGCCCTTCCTCGCGTCCTTCCCCGCTCCCCTTGTCGCCCCGGCCGGGTGTCGAGTGCCGCCCCCCTCCCGATCGTAATCGTGATCGTAATCCTAATCTCCGTCGCACGGCCCGGACGGTGGCAAACGAATGGGG
>CAYRFK010000267.1:0-6577 GCA_964423465.1 uncultured Verrucomicrobiota bacterium
ATTCGCCCGCGTAGCGTCCTTAACTTGGGATCCAACTGAATCGTTCCGGCTTAGGGGAGATCTGGAGGAACGTGCGGATCGTGTTGACGCCGAGCGACGCGGCGAGCGCCATGTCGCGCTCCCAGACCTCGTCCGGCGTCTTCGTCCACATTCCACTCCACGGTGTCTCGCGCGGAAAGTAGTTCACGCCGCGGACCGACAGCGGCGCGAGGTCGCGCACGATCGGCGGGGGCGGAGGCGGATCCGCGGCCCGCAGGGCGGACGGCGCCGCCGGCGGGGCCAGCGCGAGGGCGAGTCGAAGGGCGCGCCTCATCGCACCTCCACGCGAAGCGCTACGACCCCGCTCGCGGGCAGCTCGACTCCGCCACGGACCCGTTCGCCGGCGCGTTCGCCCGTGTCGGTGAGCGAGACGGAGCGCAGCGCGCGGGCGCCGCCGGCGAGCGTCGCGGTCTGCGGCGCACCCGACGGGTTGAACAGGCGCACGATCAGAGCGCGCCCGTCGTCCGACGGCTTGAGTCCCGTTACCAGGACATCGGCCGGCTCGACGCGCAGAAGCGGGCGGCCGTCCGGGGCCATGCCGCGGGCGGGGGTGGGGACGAGTGGTTGGCTGAAGCCGGTTGCGAATCGCGAGGCCTCGGCCGCCGACGTGCCGCGGTGCGGGCGGAGGACGAAGCGGAACACGACCGGGCCCTCTTGGTAGGCGCGGTAGTTCGTGCCCCAGTGATTGTTCATCGACCACGAGACGAGCGTCTGCGTCGGCTCGATCGTCTTGCGCCACGTGTCGGGGTTGGTTTGGGAGTTGAGCAGCGTGGCGGTCAGCCCGCCGACCTGTACGAGCGGCGCGTCGAGGGTGACCCACGTGACGCCGTGCTCGCCGTTCGCGACGTCGGCCCACCGCCCGGCGGTCAGCCAGTTCTTGCACGCGCTCGGCATCTGGTCGAGTTCGGGGCGGATGACGCCAAACGGCACATCCATGCGGATTCCGCCGCCGGGGACGCGGAACGGAAAGGCGAAGTTGAGGCTCTCCTTGCCCTCCTTCGCGTGGTAGCCGGCGGACTCGATCCGCCTCTTGTCGACCGTGTTGATCAGCTCGACCCGGTCGGATCCCGCGACGATCCGGACCTCGCGCGAGAGCCTGTGGCAGCCGGGGGCGTCGGACTCGACAAGCAGCGAGGCGACCAGCGGGCCGCGGTCACGGACCGAGATCCGCACCGGGCCGTTGCGTTGCGCGGCGGCAGGGTCGTCGCCGACGAGGTAGAGGTAGTCGTTGAGGCCGGGCCCGCCCGTGGTATCCGCGAGGTTCGCGTCAAGCCCCTTCAGGCGCAGCTCAGCGATGCCGCCGGTGGCCGGGTCGATGCGGACGCGGATGATGTCATTGTCCAGCGTGTCGCCGCCCGCCGTCGCGGGCGAGTCGGGCGCGGCGGTGCTCCCGCTTTGCAACAGCGCGATGCGTCGGCCGGCAAGAGGTGGAAGATCGGCGACGCGCACGGCCAACTCTCGGCCGGCGAGGCGCTGGGCGGGAAGGGGTGCGCCGGCCGCATCGGCGGCGGCGTTCATCCCCTCGGACAACTCGTGCGGGATCGTCACGATGTCGGTGCGCGGCCACGAGGTCGTGTTAAAGACGTCGATCGTCGCGTTCGTGTCGGTGCCGTCGGAGGTTACGGGCCCCGGTGCGGCGGCGTCGGACAGGAGTTGGCGGGATTGGAGATTGGCGGCGGTCGCGTAGGACTGCTTGATGGTCCACTGGTCGGCCGTGAACGGGCTGGCCGGCTGCGAGATGCTGCACCAGGCGCCCCACGTATGCTCGGAGTAGAGCAGCACGTTGTTCCAGGCGTCTTCGAAGCGGGCGGCCGGGTAGCTGCGCGGGTCGCGCATCGCCCACAGGGTCTCCGCCTGCGCCAGGCGCTCGGAACTCGCGCGGTTGAGGGCGGTCTCGGCGGCGGACGAACCGGCGCCGTCCTCCCAGTAGGGCGTCCAGTCGCCGCGCACTTCGGGCAACTCCGCGCCGTGGCGCCGCTCGAAGGCCGCGAAGGCGTCGTGCGTGGACGAGATCACGAAGCGAGGCGACTCATGCGTCGCGTTCCAGTCGCGCACGAAGTCGCAGATTGCCGGATCCGGCACCGCGTTGTCGCCGTGGCCGGCCCAGCGGACGTAGGCGATGTCGTAGGGATAGCCGCGTTTCTCGAGGCCGGCGCAGAAGTCCTCCACCAGCTCGGGCGTCATCCGGCGGTAGCGGTGCGACATCGCGTAACCCCAGAACGGGATCCACACGAGGACCTTGCTGCGACCGTCGGGGCCGACCCACCAGAAGGGCTTGTTCTCCCACTGGACGAGAATGTCGCCGATACGGTCGAAGTAATTCGGCGCGACGGAAAAGTAGCGGATGCCCGCCTGCGCCATCGCGGTGACGGTGCCCCACGTGAAGCCGGGAACGTCGCTGATCATCGCGGAGTCGACCGGGACGCCGCAGCGGTCGCCGAGCTGCGTGGAGTAGCGGAACAGGCGGATCAGTTCCTCCGGGCGGCACAGCCCGGTGAGTTCGTTGAGGTACATGCCGTTCAGCGCGACCTGTCCGCGGCGGACGGCCTCGAAGAACTCGTCGCGACGCGCGGCGGGAAGCCGCCGGAGGTAGAGGTCGGCGGCCCACAGCACCTCGACGTTCCACACGAAGCGCGACCCCGCGGGATAGCCGGCGGTGCGCCGCGCCGCCGCGATGCCCTCGACGAGGTTGTGGATCTGCTTCTCCTCGATGTCCGTCTGGATCGCCGTGTAGCCGATGTCGGTGTGGGAGTGCGGCAGCATGTAGACCGTGAGCCGTCGCGCGGGGGCGAGCGCAACCTCCTTCGAGACCACGGCGGCGCCGCCGGCCTCGACCGACACGGAGAGGGTGCGGCCCGTGGCGATCGCGGGGATCGCGTATTCCAGCGTGTGGCTCCCGAACGTCAGATCGAGCGTCCGCGGCTCCTGCCCCGCGGCGCGCACGACGGCTCGGACCGGCTGCGCGTACGGGTGGTCGAGGGTGAGGCGCAGCGGCTGCACCGGCGCGCCATGGGTGCTCGTGAGGATCTGCACGGTCCGCGCCGCGATGCCGATCCCGAGCGGCTGCGGGTCGACGGCGCCGGCGGCAAGGAATGCTATCTCGGCGCCGCCGAGGCAGCCGTGCGGACTGCCGGGCACGGACGCGCGCCAGCGCACGCGCTGTGCCGTCACCGGTTCCGGCAGCGCGAAGAACGTGACGCCGCCCGCGCGGTTCACATGCGGCACGGTGGCCTTCGACAGCACGGCGCCGCCGGCGTCAAGAAAGGTCAGCTCGGATGCCGCGATGGTCGCCGGATCGTTGCGGTCCTGGTGACGGAAGCCGCCGATGCGCACCGGCGCGCCGAAATCGAATTCAACGAACGTGTTCGTGCCCTGGCCGTGCGACGCGTACTCCGTCTTTTCGTTGTCGTCGAGCAGTCGCGTGGCGGAGTAGCTCCCGCCCGGGAACTCCTCCGCGGCGGCGGTGATCCGCGGCGCGGGGAGGGGATCCAGACGCAGGAAGCCGTTGGTCGCGGCTCCGGCCGCCGGCAGGGCGGCGACGACGAGGGCCGTTAGTGCCCATCGGAGGCTGTTCATGCGTTCTCCCTTTCAGGCTGCGCGGTGTCGCAACGGGCTCGGCCTGCCTCCGCCCGGTTCTCCGCCTCGTGCTTCAAGGCTTCGGCACGAGGTCGCGGCTGCGCATCCAGTCGGCGCAGCGGTCGGGCCATGTGTGGATGTCCTGCGGGATGTCCTTCATGCCGAAGCCGTGGCCGCCGTCCGCGTAGACGTGCAGTTCGGCCGGCACACCGGCGCGCTTGAGGGCGAGGAACCACGCGATGCTGCCCTCTGGCGTGATGCGATCGTTGGCGGCATGGATCATGATTGCGGGCGGGGTTTCCTTTCCCGCGGGCAGGGTCAGTTCGGTGCCGCCGCCGGCATTGGTCGTCGTCAGGTAGGCCGGGTAGACGAGGACGGAGAAGTCGGGGCGGCACGAGGCGTCGTCCGCCGCGTCGACGCGCGTGTAGGTGCGCGGGCCGGTGTGGGCGGAGATGCGCGCGGCGAGGTGGCCGCCGGCGGAGAAGCCGAGAACGCCGATGCGGTCGGGCTGAACGCCGAGATCCGTCGCGCGCGACCGGACGAGGCCGACGGCGCGCTGCGCGTCCTGGTAGGCGCCGTCGCGCTGGTTCGGCACGCGGTAGACCAGCATGGCGGCGGTGACGCCGAGGCGGTTGAGCCACTCGCAGACGGCGAGGCCCTCGTGGGTGACCGCGAGAATGCTGTAGCCGCCGCCGGGGCATACGACGACCGCGGTTCCATTCGGCTTCGCCGGGCGGAGAATTTCGAGGCGCGGGTCCGTCACGTTTGTCAGACGTTTGACGCCGTCGCCCTTGTCCGGCTGGAATTGCTCGGCCCCGATGCCTTGGGCGAGATCCGGAGCCCCCGCGGGCCAGAGCTTCATGGTCTCCGGTTCCGCCGCCATCGCGCACGCCGTCGCCAAGGTCGCCACCGCCATCGATATCTTCATGCAGGATCCTTCCGATTTGCGCCGGCACGATGCCACGGACGGGGGAAGGATGTCGAACATCGAAGGGGGCGCATCGCAGAAGATCGCGAATCGTGCGCGCATCGTGCGTGTTGCGGACGAGGTGGCCGGGTGGCATCCTCCACGTCGGATTGGAGGACCCGTCATGAATGCCAGCCCAAGTCCGCACGGTTCCTGTTCCTGCGCCTGCTGCCATCTCCACGCACCCGCCGGCCTGACGCGCCGCCGGTTCGTCGTGCGCCTCGGTGCGGCGGCGGCCGGCGTGGGTCTGGCCGGGCCGGGCGTCCTTGCGGCGGAGGCCGGCGGTCCGCCGGCTCGGCGCGCCCTGCGCGTCCAGCCCGTACTCGTCTATTCCACCCCGGTGCGCCGCGAGGGCACGAGCTGGCGGAGCTGGGGCGGCATCCAGACGGAGGCCAATGCGGACGCCGAGGTGGTGAGCATCGGAAAGGAGCTGGCCGAGGTGAAGGCCGCCGCGGGCGTGCCGCTCGATATCCGGCCCGTGGCGAAGGTGAGGACCGACGCCGCCGCGGCGGAGGCCGCGAAGGAACCCTGCGACGTCCGGATCCTCTATGCGGCCGGTGGCGGCCTGAAGACGCTGGAGAGCCTGATCTCGCCGGAGCGCGATACGCTGATGTTCCTCCGCCACGACCCGGGGCCAACCTACCTGTGGTACGAAATCGTGCACCCGCGCCTGTTGCGGAAGACCGTCGACGACTTCGGTCAGCCCGGCCTCGACGTCCACGACATCGCCATCGACGATCCCGGCGAGCTGGCCTGGCGCCTCCGTGCGCTGTCGGGCCTGCGCAACACGATCGGGACCAAAATGGTCGCGATCGGCGGGGCAGGGGGCTGGGGCGCCGGCGGACGGCAGGCGCCGTCAATCGCGAAGGAGAAGTGGAAGTTCGACATCGTCGACGTCCCGTACGCCTCCCTGGCGCCCCGGCTGCAGGCGGCCATGGACGATCCCGCCCGGCGTCGCAAGGCGGCCGCTGAGGCGGAGCGTCTGCTCGGCGGCTGGCGCGTTTCGATGAAGACGGGCCGCGACTTCCTCGACCGGGCCTTTGTGATGGCGGACGTCTTCCGCGATCTGATGCGGGAGGCCGGCGCCGGCGCCATCACCGTCAATGCGTGCATGGGCACGATCATGGGCATCTCGAAGACGACGGCCTGCATGCCGCTGAGCTTCCTCAACGACGAGGGCTGGCTGGCGTTCTGCGAGTCGGACTTCGTTGTGATCCCGTCCGGCGTCCTCCTGCACAACATCAGCGGCCTTCCGGTCTTCCTCAACGACCCGACGACGCCACACGGCGGGATCGTCACGCTCGCGCATTGCACGGCGCCGCGGAAGATGGACGGCCGCCGCCTGGAGCCGGTGAAGATCCTCACGCACTTCGAGTCCGACTACGGCGCCGCGCCGAAGGTCGAGTTCCGCGTCGGACAGGCCTGCACCAACCTTGTGCCTGATTTTGCGTGCAAGGAGTGGCTCGGGTTCGAGGGCGAGATCGCGGGCAACCCGTTCCTGGACATCTGTCGTTCCCAATGCGACATGCGCATCCTCGGCGACGACAACGCCTTGCTCGAGCGCATGAAGGGATTCCACTGGATGATGTCGTACGGGAACCACCTGCGCGAGGTCGGCTACGCGTTGCGGAAGCTCGGCGTCGGATTCCGGGACCTGAGTTCCGGGACGGCGTGACGGTGGGGCGGGAATCGGGAGCGGGGAGTCCGACTTCCTTCTTCCGAATCCCCAATCCCGTCTCCCCAATCCCGCTCACCCCTCCAACGAAATCAGCATCGGCTCCTCGATCGCCTCGACGATCCAGCGGAGGAAGCGGGCGCCGTCGGCACCGTCGATGAGGCGGTGGTCGTAGGAGAGCGAGAGCGGCATCATCAGGCGCGGGGCGCAGGTGCCGTCCTTGCGGTTGCAGACGGACTCCATCGCGGCGCGGCCGACGCCGAGAATCGCCACCTCGGGCGCGTTGATGATCGGGGTGAAGAACGAGCCGCCGATGGCGC
>CAYRFK010000268.1:0-6539 GCA_964423465.1 uncultured Verrucomicrobiota bacterium
TTCATCGGTGGATACACAAACAGAAAAGCTCATTCAGGAAGCGCTCGATAGCCTGATGGAAGGCCGCACAACGTTTGTGATCGCGCACCGTATAAGTACAGTTCGTCGGGCAGATCTGATCTTGGTCATGGACAAGGGCCATATTGCCCAACGCGGAAAACATGTTGATTTGCTTATCCAGGGTGGACTGTACAAAGAAATTTATGACTTGCAGTTGCGGGCTACCGCGGAATTTATGAATGACGTGGAAGATGGTGAATCCATTGGCAAGTCTGAGGCAAGCCTCGGTGATGAAAAATTGTCACGTAGCGGGCAGGATCGATGAAAACCATAAACCCACCTGCATACGTTACCCAGTCAGAAGAACAATATGATAAATCTTTCGATCCAGGAATCGCCCGGCGACTTGTCGATTTTATCCGCCCGTACAACTGGCGGGTGATCCGTGCCATGCTATACATGGGGGGGGCCTCAGCTGCTTCCGTCGCTGGACCTTATTTCATCAAATTAGCTATCGATAATGGCCTGGCTCCAAAAAACTTGATTGTTTTGCGCCAGATCGTCCTTGCATTTATTGCAGTCTCCATCGTCCAATGGATCTGTACATATTATCGTGTCAGGCATATGGCGGTCGTTGGCCAGTCGGTCATCTATGACCTGCGCAAGTCACTTTTTGAACATTTGCAACAACTGTCACTCAGCTTTTACAGCCGCTACAGTGTTGGGCGCGTCATTACCCGAGTTATCAACGATGTCGAAGTTTTGCGTGACTTCCTTACCTGGGGCATGCTTGCCATCGTGCGTGATGTGTTTGTGCTGGTTGGCATTATTATCGCCATGTTGGGTATGAATTTACGCTTGTCCTTAATTACATTTACTGTTTTACCGTTCATGGCATTGGCCACATACACCTTTCGGCGCTCTGCGAGACGAAATTATCGAAAAGTGCGTGCTGCGATCTCGTGGGTCAACTCGGTTTTGGCTGAAAATATCAATGCGGTGCGCGTGGTCCAGGCTTTTTCTCGCCAACAAATCAATTATGAGCAGTTCAGCAGCTATACCAATCGCTATCACCTGCAGATGAGTTTGAACGCTGCTAGAATTTCATCCATTTATTATCCTGTAGTGGATGTGCTGGGTGCCCTTGCCACTGCCCTGGTGGTTTGGCTGGGAGGCACTGCCGTTCTGGGCGAGCAGATCACGGCTGGTGTCCTAGTTGCGTTTGTTTTGTATATAGACCGATTTTTTGAGCCTATTCGTGACCTGTTTCGCCGTATTGATGCCCTGCAGACCACTATGGCAGGAGGTGAACGCATTTTGGGATTATTGGATTCGCCGGTGGAAGTGCAGGATGCGCAGGGGGCAGTCAATCTACCAGTCATAAAGGGAGAAGTTCAATTTGATGAAGTTTCCTTCCACTACTCCGATGACCCGACACCTGTAGTCAGCCGGATTTCTTTAAAAGTGCAAGCTGGTTCCAGTATTGCCCTGGTTGGCGAGACTGGCGCTGGAAAGACCACGCTGGTTAAATTGCTTTCCCGTTTTCATGACCCGACAGAAGGAGTATTGCGCGTCGATGGCTATGACCTGCGCACAGTGACTCAAGCCTCCTTGCGCTCTCAAATGGGTATCGTGCTGCAAGATCCATTCCTCTTTAATGGATCGATCAAAGAGAACATTAAATTTGGCCGGCTGGAGGCCAGTGATGAAGAGATCATCGCCTCTGCGCGAGCAGTTGGGGCTCACGACTTTATTCTAAATCTGAAAGATCGATACGATACGGTTGTCCAGGAAGGCGGGGTGTTATTAAGTGTAGGTCAGCGGCAATTAATCTCGTTTGCGCGCGCGCTTTTGGCAGATCCTCGCATCTTGATATTGGATGAAGCGACCTCGTCCGTCGATACCCAGACAGAACAGGTTATCCAGAAAGCTCTGGTGCGCCTGCTTCAGGGACGGACTTCTTTCATAATTGCGCACCGTTTATCAACCATAATCAACTCCAGCCTGATAGTTGTTGTCCACGACGGTCAGATCATCGAGCAGGGGACTCATGATGATCTTATAGCGCGGAAGGGATACTACGACAAGATGTATCGCACTGGATTTCAGGATTAGTCCTTATCAGGCAATAGAGATTTTTGAAAGTGATCCTGGGCTATGCTTTAGCGGGTTTTAAAGCTAAAATTCAATTATCTATCTCAGAAAGTGGATCAATTAAATATGAATTCAATGAATATCCGCCGTCGGGCGATCTTGATGTTGATCGCAACCGCCGCGTTATGGAGTACCAGTGGGCTCTGGATCAAGGTGATCAGCTGGTCGCCACTGGCAATTTTAGGTGCTCGCAGCCTGGTGGCCATGTGTGTTCTATGGATTTACTTACGTAAGCCAAATTTTCGTGTTACCTGGCTCCAGCTGCTGGGATCGTTTTGCTATGTGCTCACGCAAGTGACCTTTGTTTGGGCAACAAAGCTTACCACAGCTGCAAATGCTATCTTTCTTCAATATGCATCACCGTTTTATGTGGTTATCCTGGGCTACTGGTTCCTGAAAGAAAAACCCCATAAGGCGGATTGGGTTGCCATGGGGCTGATCTTTTCAGGATTGTTTATGTTTTTTGGCGATAAATTGAGTTTCGATGGGATCGCTGGGAATATTTTGGCGGTTCTCAGTGGGATGGTTTTTGCGGTAGTGATGCTGATCATGCGCAGTCAAAGTGATAACAGTCCGGCAAATATTATTTTTATTGGGAATATCATCGGTTCTATTGTTGGTTTGCCGTTTGTATTAAAAGAGACGATTAATCTTCCTAACATCGGCATTATCCTGTTTCTGGGAATATTTCAGATAGGTCTTTCTTTTGTATTGTATTCGATCGCGGTTCAGCATGTGCGAGTGCTCGAATCCAATTTGATCCTGACCCTGGAGCCAATTCTGAATCCGATTTGGGTCTTTTTGGTTCTGGGCGAAAAACCTGGACACCTAGCTCTGGTTGGTTCTCTGCTGGTCATCGGTGCGGTTCTCTTCCGCGCCATAGTCAGCGCACGTACACCCGAATTTGAGGTTGCCTCAGTAGCATGAATTTCCTGCAATAAGATACTTCAAAACAAATACTTCAAAAATCTTCCCATTTAGATCGTGAAGTAGTAAAATATCATTAATAAATTTAACTTGAAAGGAGGCCCGAAAAATAAATGGTATCAATCTATGCGTCCAGCAAGGAATTATTATGCGCGCCTCCTATCCGGTGTATTTGTTGAGATTTTGACGGCTCAGCCGTTCTGATCCAAATAACCACAGCCGCAGGTGCGCTCTCGACCTGCGGCTTTTGATTCGCCGCAAAGTTCAGTGGCGATTTTTTTTATGCCGAACCAATATGAAAATTTGACCTTGAAAGATACGGAAATTATATGGATACTAATACTTTTTTCGATGAACTCGATGAAAATGAGTTGAGCGAACCCCTGATATCAAAAGGACAACGCCTCCTGCGTTTTCCGCCTCGAAATCAAAAAAAGATGACTTTACCGGTGAGCCGGTTTTTCCAAGCCCAGGATGATTCGCGTCAGTCTTTTAAATTCACATACAAGGCTGCTCGCTTCGAAGAAGGCTGGCTGCTTAATTCACTGGGCGGATTTTACGAGCATAAATGGATCTCGGACGTATTGCGCCGTGTCAAGGGAGGCAAGGAGGCCTCGGTCTACCTTTGTCGCGCAGGGACGGAAGTTGACGCAGAGCTGGTTGCTGCCAAAGTTTACCGTCCACGGTCATTGCGAAACCTTAAGAATGACTATGCTTACCGTGAAGGGCGTGATAATCTGGACAACGAAGGCAAGATTGTGCTCGATGATGGCATGCTACATGCCATGGCCAAGCGCACTGAATATGGCAAAGGCCTGTTACACCAATCCTGGATCGCCTATGAGTTCACCAATATGCAAGCGTTAAAAGCATTTGGCGCAGATGTACCAATCCCTTATGAAATGGCGGATAATGCCATCCTCATGGGTTATCTTGGAGATTTGGACGGCTGCGCCCCCACCTTGAGCGAAATCTCACTCGATCGCAGCGAAGCCAACAACATATTTGATCGCGTGTTATATAATGTCGATCTCATGCTGGCTCATGACCGGATTCATGGCGATCTTTCAGCTTACAACATCTTGTTCTGGGATGGAGAAATTACTCTGATTGACTTTCCGCAGATTATTTCACCAAAGATTAATCGCGATGCATATCGCATTTTTCAGCGGGATGTGGCGCGAGTTTGTGAATACTTCAATAAACAGGGAATGACTACCAACCCACGCAAAATTGCTGCCGACATTTGGAAGAAGCATGGTTTCAAACCAGAACAGGAAGTTGATATTCGGCTGTTGGATGCGGAAGATCCGAAGGATCGGGCTCTATGGCAGAGACAAAGGCGCTGAACAATAAGAATTGTCCGACGGGCTATCAGATGCCTGAATCGGCAGCCTATACGCGCCTTATTGTTTGCCCCATAAGCCAAACCCGGATTGACGGCGTTGTTCGCGCCGGGCATGTTGTTCATGGATCTCAACGACGTGTTTCGCCTTTTCAGCAATGGCCGCCTCTAACCAGAGCCGGCCCTTTTCCGCGGTTGCCAGGCTGCCAGCTCCATAGGCTCCGTGTACCGAATCGTCGTCCCATGGTGGGTTTGCCACCAACTCTCCACCCTCGACCCAGTCCATGTAATAGGAAGGTGTACTGACGAAATCGATGTCATCCATTACCCGTTCCATGTGGACAAGGTCTGGACGCAAATGCAGCATGAATGAGGTTTCCAGCTCGCAGGCATGACCCATTCCGCCAATTTTTGAATCCCGGTATTTTTCGAGCGCGGCGATGCCATCTGGCCCGGAAAGGTAGAGAAAAGCCGTTGCGCAAAAGATGCGCCGGTGGTGTTCGCCTGCATATTTGACCACATTCACCAGAAAAGAACTGTTGCCGCCGTGTCCGCTTAATAGGTAAAAACGATCAAAACCACGCCCTGCAAGAGTATGCACAACCTCCAACCAGAAGTCTTCAAAAGCACGACCTCCAGCGCTCATAGTGGCGGCAAAGGAAGCGCGGTGAGTGCTAACTCCATACGGCGTGACAGGCAGCGTGTAAGAATGTTCTGGAGCGGTGGCAGCCGTCCCGTTGGCGACAGCTGTGATGCTGATGGTATCCACTGAAAGCGGCAAGTGCAGAGCATGTTGTTCGGTGTGGCCGATGGGAATCAGGATGACTTTCCCTTTTTCAGAGTCAGGTGGAAAGGGGCCATTTTGAATCTGGCTTGGGGCTAGATGGATGGTGCCTGACCCCACACCAAAATCAATCCCTTGGGGGGCGAGGGCATGAACGCGCGTGAAGCCATCATCGCGCAGGGAAGCCAATAAATTATTGATGTACGCTGCTAGTTTGATTTCCGGCACTTCCAACCCGGACTCGCGCCAGCCGAAGGGAAAGACTGGTAGAAGACCAATTTGGGATGGGTAACCCAGGCTTTCGGCTAGCCGGGGCAAGGGATATCCATAACCAAGGGGCAGAACCAGAGGTAGGTCACGGGGTAAAGCCGCTACTTCTGGCCAGGTCAGGTCGTCAAAATTAAAGAATTCGGTCATTTTTCTGTCTCCAGGTTAAACCTACGATGTTCGATCCCAAGGCATTAAATACCAATCCAAGAATCGTTCGATGCGTATAAGCACATCTAGTTTGGTTTCAATGCGCAAAAAGCCGTGTGATTCGCCGGAATAGGTCTTATACTCAAAAGTCTTACCGTGCGCGCGTAAGGCTTCCGCCCACTCCTCACTGGCTTGCGGAGGAACAACATCATCCTGCAATCCATGCAGGAGTAGAAGGGGTTTTTGTACTTTTCGGACATCATTGATGGGGCAGCTCTGGTGATAAACTTCGCGGTTGCTGGCAGGGTGACCGAGGAAAATTTCAGTATACAGGCGTAGATCGCGCTTGCACAATGCCCATGAGCTTAATGTGTTAGCATCGCCATACTTGGCAATGCCGCATGCGAAAAGATATTCGGGGTCACGGGCTAGGCTGCAATTAGTCAGATAGCCGCCGTAACTGTTTCCCATAATGGCCAGCCGAGCCGGGTCAATTCCTGGCAGGCCGCCAAGGAACCTGGCTCCATTTAGACAATCCTCGGTATCACCCAGACCCCAATTATTGTAATTGGCATGTTCAAATTTGACACCATAGCCGGTAGAACCGCGGTAATTGGGTGCCAATAAAGTGTAGCCTTTGGCCATGAGATACTGGGCACTTAAATCCCATTCATAGCCATATTGTGCCGATGGACCTCCATGTGGATAGAGAATAGCCGCACCATTTGGTTTATCGGGGTGAAACAGGAAAGCAGGGATTTCTAAGCCGTCGATGGATTTGTAACTGACTCTTTCTGGGGTGATCAGTTTATTAGCCATTAGGGCTGGGGTTATAGAAAATGTCAACTGGCGCGTTGTCTTAGCTGGCAATTCCATTCGGAAAATTTCGGGCGGTGATGTTGGACTCTCGTA
>CAYRFK010000269.1:0-6511 GCA_964423465.1 uncultured Verrucomicrobiota bacterium
GGTGATCGGGCCGAATGGGGCGGGGAAATCGACCCTGCTGCAGATCCTGGCCGGAGTGGAGACACCGGATGAGGGCGAGATCGCCACCCGGCGTGGGTTGCGCGTGTGTTACGTGCCGCAGGTGGATCGTTTCCCGGCTGGCGCCACAGTGGAATCCGTGCTGCTCGACGCGCTGGCGGACAGCCCACTCGACGCCCACGAACGGCAGGTGCGCGCTGATGTGCAATCTGCTTCGCTCCCCTGATCTTCTCGGACGCGAACCGGCGTGCCGGTGCCGTGAGTTCCGAAAGCCCGGCGTTGTACGTCTGATATTGCTTCTGACTGTCGAGAAAACGGGCAAGGCTCTCCGAGAGGTTCGCCTGTTCCGTTTCAGGCAGGGCGGCTGATTTCTGGATCGCGAGCTTCTGAAGCTCGATCAGTTGATTGATGGTATTCTGGAGATTCTGGGAGCTGTCGCTCACGATCCGCATCTCGTCACGCTTATTGGAAATGGCGAGATCCATTTCCGAGATGTCAGTCGCGAGCTTCAGCTCCTGCTCAACAAGAGCCTGATCGACATGCTTCTTCTCGATCTCCTCGTACTGGGGACCCTTGATCGACTCGATGTCCTGGACCAGGAAGCCTAGAACCCAGAAGACAAGCACCGAGAGAACCACCGTGAACAGGCGTATCGAGAAACGGTGAATCCAAGGGCCCTTGGGACGCGGTGATATCTTCATTTTGTCTCCTTTTGGCCGGTTACCTCGGCGATGATGGCGGGGGCTATGCCTTTTTCCTGCAGGCGGCGGGCGATGGACTGCCGTTCGTGTGCGGCGGCGCGGGCTTCCGCCTCTGTGGCGTAGGGCTCGCCGGTTTCGCGGATCCCGGCAGGCTCGTGATCCGTAACGCCGTCAACCGCTTCGATCCGGTGTTCGCCCAGGTTGCGGGCAGCGCCAGAGAACTCGACGCCGACCAGGGTGATCGGGCGTCCGTCGTCCAGGTACGGCTCGTAATAACGTTTGTCGCGGATCTGCACCATGGCCGCATCGGCTGTACCGTTTAGTTTGAACTCGAAAATAGTGATGCGGTCAGCCGTCTTGACCACGGCATCGATGCGACCGATGTTGGTGCTGACTTCAACCTCGATCATGACGCCAACCAGCGTGAAGATCGTGAAGAAGATCGTCTGGTAGTATTTCTCGTTATCGACGGTAATCGTGTTCGGTATCTTGGCGAAGAAGCATTTGAGCGTTTCGAGCATATCCTCAAGGCGGTCCTCCCTAAGGGCCGCAATCAGCCGTTGCAGGGCACCGGTGATATCCTCCGGGGCCAGCTCTGTAAAGCCCTGCGCCAGGCTGCGGCTGAAGGAGAGTTCGATTTCCCGGTTGGGGTAGCCGAGCTTGTAGATGAGGGATCCCAGCGGCCCCGCCGCGCTCCTGATGGTCAGGTAGCCAGTCTGCACCAGCAGGGGCAGTGCCGCCAACTGGCCAGGGTCATAGGTGCCGAAATCGGATTCATCGGCCGTCATCCCGGTCGGATCGATCGGTTTGTTGCGCAGCAGATCGATCAGGAACGTCGGTGTGCCGGTCTCGAACCAGTAGTTCTTGAACTCCTGGGTATCGAGGCACTTCATTACGGAGACTGGGTTGTAGACCGTTTCGGCGCGGTGATGGAAACGGTAGCCGTTGTACCAGAAGCGCAGGGCGTCAAGCGTCCCGGCCTTGTCCCTGTCTATCGCCCCGGCCAGCCGCTCGATATACTCAGAAAAGTTGGCCTCCAGCTCGGCCTGGGTGTAGCCGAGCAGCGAGGCGACGCGCAGATCCATCGTCAGATCGGTCAGGTTGTTGAGATCGGAGAAGATGGAAACCTTGGTGAATTTGCTCACTCCCGTGAGCAGGGCGAAGCGCTGGCTGGATTCGGTGGTCTTGATGACGCTGTAGAATTGCTTGAGCACCGCCTGGATAGGTTTCGCCGATGGCTGGCCAAGGTGCCCGAGCAGCGACTTGTCGTACTCGTCGACGAGGATCACGACCCGTCCATCGCGGGCGGCGAGTTGACGGATCAGCTCCAGGAACCCGGAAGCCGCAACGGTCACATCAAGGGAAATCCGGTTCTGCTGTGCATTATAGCGCACTTCCTCCAGCAGTTTTTTCTCCAGCTCCTCGGGCGTCTGCGCTGCCGCACTGCCCATATCCAGATGGATCACCGGATAAGGCTTCCAATCGTAATCAGTGGTGGCGATAAACAGGCCGTCAAACAACTCGCGCCGCCCTTGGAAGATGGCTTTGAGGGTACTGATCAGCAGCGATTTACCGAAACGGCGCGGGCGGGCAAGGAAGTACTGGGCGGAAGTCGGCTGGATCAGTTCATAAATACCGGGGGTCTTGTCGACATAAAGAAAGCCGCCCTCGATGAGATTGCTGAACGTATAGACACTGGTTGTTAACGGTTTCATGGGCTCCACTGTATAACCTGCACCGCATCAAGGCAAGGGCGTTGTGCAAGCTTCAGCAATCATGGAAACCGTACGGTCAGGCCTGGCGGCGCAAGCGGGTAATCCGGCCGCCGATGATCCATTCCACGACGTAGATGTCGCCGTTGGACGCGAAACAGCCGCCATGCGGACTGTTGAAGCGGCCCGGTGTGACGTTGGGCGTCCCGGCCAGATTGGGCCAGCCTGCCGGTTTAGACGCCGGCTCGATACACTCGCTCGCCCCGATTTCCGTCACCAGCTCCAACGTGTCGGCGCACAATACCTTTACCCCGGTGAACAACTCCGGGATCACTACCAGATCCCCCAGGAAGTCGAAACAGCAGGGACTGTGGGTAATGCCGCTTTGCCGACGGAAGCGTCCTTCGCCATCATAAACAACAATCCGGCGGTTGCCCCTGTCGGTAATCCATAATTCCGCCCCGGCTGGGGTCTTTCGGAAATTTATGCCATGCGGGCATTTGAAACGGCCCGCACCCTCGGTTCCATCCAGGGTCGAACGATAAACGCCGTCCCGGTTGTAACGATGCACCAGTGAGGATCCGTAGCCATCCGCCACCCAGATGTCGCCATTGTCCGGATTCTGCGCGGCCCAAGTCGGACTGTAGCGGCCGCCCTCGGCATAGGCCGCGTACGGGGCGCGCGCCAGGCTTTGCACGGTTTCGCCCTGTAGGGTGACCTTGACCACCTCCCCGCTGGCTTGATCCGTCAGCCAGAGAGATTCCGAGCCACCCTCGCGCACGAGCGTCAGGCCGTGCGCTCCCAGCCAGCGGTCGCCACCGACCGCCGACAGAAGGCGGCCACCGGCATCGAACGTCAGCAAGGCGTTCTCGGCCTGGTGAAACACGATCACGTTGCCAGTGCGGCTAACCGCCACCCCATGCGTACGGCCATTGGCGCGCCCCGAGGGCGTGTCGGGTATTCGGGCAAAGGCATCCATCCAAGCAAACTCGATACGGGCAGGCATACGGCGCTCCTAGGTTGATATAATTAATGACACCAGTTTTGTAACATTATCGATGACGATTGACAAGCACCAAGCACCAGACGGAATACAGAGCTTGAAAAAGAGGGCGGATTGGGACAGGCTCTCGAACTGTCACTGCTAAAACAAGGAGTTTCCATCATGCACTTTCCTGAGTACCGTCCCCGGCGGCTGCGCCGGACGGCCGCTATCCGGCGGCTGCTGGATGCCCCATTGCCCGGCCCCGAGCGCTTTATCTGGCCCGTGTTCGCCATTCCCGGCAACGGGCGCGAGATCCCGATCGAGGCGATGCCCGGGCAGTCCCGCTTCAGTCCGGACCGGTTGCTCAGGGCGCTTGAAGCCCCCGTGAAGAGCGGGATCGGTGGCATACTGGTTTTCGGGGTACCCGAGGGTGAGCGCAAGGATGCCGACGGCAGCGCCGCTGCCGATCCCGTCGGGATCGTACCGCAGACCATCCGCGCGGTGAAAAAGGAATTCCCGCAACTTCCGGTTTTCAGCGACGTGTGCCTGTGCGCCTATACCGCGCACGGCCATTGCGGACCGCTCAATGCCGCCGGCGATGTGGACAACGACGCGGCCAACGACCTGCTGGCGGAAACCGCCCTGGCCCATGCCGCCGCCGGGGCGGACGGGGTCGCCCCCAGCGCGATGATGGATGGCCAGGTGCTCGCCATCCGCCAGGAACTCGATGCGGCCGGTTTTACCGATACCATCCTGATGAGCTATTCGACCAAGTTCGCCTCCGCCTTCTATGGCCCGTTCCGCGAGGCCGAAGCCTCGGCCCCGCAAAGCGGTGACCGGCGTGGCTACCAGGCATCCCCCAGCAATCCGCGCCAGGCTTTTATCGAATCCGCCCTCGATGAGGCCGAGGGTGCCGATATCCTGATGGTCAAGCCCGCCTCGCTCTACCTGGACGTGATCGCCGGCCTGCGCCAGCGCACGGACCTGCCGCTGGCAGCCTACAACGTCAGCGGCGAGTACGCCATGCTCTGCGCCACCGCCGAGCGCGGCTGGGGCGACCTTTCCGGGATGGTCCGCGAGTCGGTCAACGCCATCGCCCGCGCCGGGGCCGATATCCTGATCTCCTACTGGGCCAGCCGCTACGACGAACTCATTCGGGAGGCCGTGTAATGAATAAACTGTTCGAGCGGGCGCAGCGCGTCATCCCCGGCGGGGTCAACAGCCCGGTGCGCGCCTGCCGCTCCGTGGCGGCAGACCCGGTCTATGCCGCCAGCGGCAGCGGGGCCGTGCTGACCACGGCCGACGGACGCCAGCTCGTCGATTTCTGCGGTTCGTGGGGACCGCTGATCCTCGGTCACGCGCATCCGGAAGTCATCGAGGCTATCACCCGAGCCGCGCGAAACGGCACAACCTTCGGCATGAATACCGCCGCGGAGGTGGAGCTGGCCGAGACGCTTTGCCGCCTTGTTCCCGAAATGGAACGCGTGCGCATGGTCAGCTCGGGTACCGAGGCGGTCATGACCGCGCTGCGCCTGGCCAGGGGCGCAACCGGCCGACGCCGGTTGCTGAAATTCGACGGCTGCTATCACGGTCACACCGACGCCATGCTGGTGGCCGCCGGCAGCGGGCTGCTGACCGGCGGTCTGAACGCCTCCGCCGGCGTCGCTCCCGAAACTGCCGCCGATACCTTTGTCGCCCCCTATGACGATCTCGAGGCCGTCCGCAAGATCATCACCGCCGCCGGCAGCGAGCTGGCCGCGATCATTGTCGAACCCGTCGCTGCCAACATGGGACTCGTCCCGCCCGCTCCCGGGTTCCTCGAAGGGTTGCGGACGGCGGCAGACTATTGCGGGGCGCTCCTGATCCTGGACGAGGTGATCACCGGTTTCCGGTTCGGGCCGACCACCTACGGCCACCTGCAGGGCGTCCGGGCCGACCTGACGACGCTGGGAAAGATCGTCGGCGGCGGCATGCCGCTGGCAGCGGTGGGCGGGCGCGCCGACCTGATGGAGCATCTGGCCCCGCTCGGGCCGGTGTACCAGGCGGGCACGCTCTCGGGCAATCCCGTCGCCGTCGCCGCCGGGCTGGCCACCCTGCGGATCCTCGAGCGCGACAACCCGTATCCGTGCATCGCGGAAATGGCCGCTATGCTCGCCGAGGGGCTACGGACCGCCGCCACTGCAACCGGCACCGCGCTCTGCTGCGTGCAATCCGCCTCGCTCTTCACGCCGTTCTTCGGTCTGCGGGAAATCCCGCGCGATCTTGCCGATGTTCGGCTCAACGACAGCAAGACATTCGCCGCCTTCTGGCGGGCCATGCTCGCGCGCGGATTCTACCTTCCGCCCTCCGCCTTCGAGACCGCCTTCGTTTCCGCCGCCCACACCCCGGCCCAGATCACGGCTTTCGTAGAGGCGGCACACGATACGATGCGCCAGCTTCAGCACACAACGTAGAAAGGGCTTAATATATCTTGATTGAAGGGGTGAATACACAACAGGAGGGACAGCGGCTCGCTGTCCGTACGCCCGTCTTCTCATGAGGGCTGCGCCAGTGTCCCGCTCATGCTCGGCGGCTCACCGAGGACGGTTCGCCCTACCCGACAAGACAGAAGGTAGGGCGAGTGCGTCCCGCCGAGCCGCAGGTACACGGAAATGATTAACAAAATTGCGAAAGTATGTCTTCAGTCTACCCCGAGTTATAGGCTATAATATTAAATGCTCTACACTATGAAAAAAACACTGATATTGATAATCGCCCTGCTCCTGTCGATTCCCTTGCGCGGCACACTCCAGGCTGCGACGCCGTTGCGCGTGGTGGCCTCGACGACACTGCTGGAGGGTATCGTGGCGGCGGTCGGTGGCGACCGCGTCGCGGTCAGCGTTGTCATCCCCTACGCCATGTGCCCGGGGCATTTCGATCTCTCCCCGCACACCGCGAAATCGATCGCCACGGCCGACCTCTTTCTTCAGCACGGTTTCGAGGCTTTCGCGCGCGGCCTGACCTTCGCCGACGACGGCCCCAGGCGCGTGGTGCTCAGCGTGGAGGGCAACGGGATGATCCCGGCGGTACACCGCGAGATCACTGCACAAGTTGTC
>CAYRFK010000270.1:0-6503 GCA_964423465.1 uncultured Verrucomicrobiota bacterium
CGCCCTCGACGCATCCGCGGTGGCCGTGCTCGTCCTTCGCCGTCGCCCCGTGGATGTCGGCAACGTTCTCGAAACCGCGGTTCGGCCAGCGGGCACGCGGCAGCGGAACGCCGTTGAAGAACAGTTCCGGCGTCGGACGTGTCTGGAACCCGCTGCCGGATGCGTAGCCGCCGAGGATCATTGGCGGGAGGTTCGTGATACCGCAGGCGCGGAGGTCGACCTCGATGACCCGGTCGCGAACCTCGGGGGGAAGCAGGTCGCGGAGCGCGGTGTCGGTCACCGGGCGGAAACCGGTCAGGCGCACCCCGCCGTCGAACTCGGGAGGGCGGGCGGGGTTCGCGGCGCGATAGATGATCGGGGAGCCGGGTGCCCCGGAGTCGGCGGGGACCAATTCGAAGGTTCGTGTGACGTTGAAGCGGCCGGGAGCCACTACAACGGCAACCCCGCCCGCGGGCAGTCCGCCCTTGGCGCGTAGATCGCGGATTGCATCCCGCGCCCGCTCCAGCGTGGCGAAGGGTCTGTCCGCCGTGCCGGAATCTGAATCGACGCCGTCCGGCGCGACGTGCAGCACGGCGCCTGGCTTGGGCCACGCCGCGATGGGCGCGAGGCGCGGTGCGCCAGCGGATTCTGGATTGCGTAGGAACGCCAGCGCACGCCGTGCATCGTCGCGATGCGCCTCGAAGGCCGTCGCATCGGCGGCGACGGCCTTGAGGGGCGCCTCAGCGCCCGCCGTGTCGCCGGATTCCACCGCGATTCGCGCCAGCGCCAGGCGTACGATGGCGGCATGTGGCTGGGTCACTCCGGGGAGTGCGAGGATCTTGGCGTACCGGGCCCGCGCCTCCGAACCACGCCCGGCGGCGATGTCGGCCTGAGCGAGAATCATAAGGATGCTGAGGCGGTCAGCCGTCGTGGCGTCGGGCAGTGCCGCCGCGCGCGCGAGGATCTGCGGGGACAGCGCTGCGGCCGACGAGGTTCTGATCAGGTCGAGCAGGGCACCCGCGGCGTAAGCGCGTCTTGCATCGGGAAGGTCGTCGAGGTCGAGGATCCCGACGATGGCGCCGGCGGCCGCCATCGGATCACGGCTCAGGCGTGCGGCGTCGAGGGCAAGGCGATAGGCGGCGGCCCGGAGGCTGGGATCAAGGCGTCGCGCGGCGGCGACGCAGCGCACGGCGGCGTCCGTTGCGGCCGGGGCATTGGTTGCGGCCAGCGATTCGACGGCATCGTCGTAGGCGAGGGCGAAGGATGCGGTGGTCGGGGCATCCTGCGCGGTCAGTCGGAGCACGTCGGAGGCGGACAGCGAGCGGGAGAAGATCATGACCTCGTCGACGTCCATCTCGACCGAACCGACGCCGGCATTGGCGTAGCCGACGCGCAGGACGTCCTGTGCAGGCCGTGTGTAGCGCTCTGTATAGGGGCGGCGTGCGGCCAGGCTTCCATCTACGAAAAGCCGCATCTCTCGCCCGTCCCATGCTGCGGCGACATGCCGCCAGGATGCGGGCGGAAGCGGATCGGATGTGACCGTGACGGAGTGGGGGGGATTCGGGCGGCCGATGGAGAATGAGATGGTTTCGCGGGGCGTGTCGACCGTGACGCGCCAGCCTTCGTTGTAGCCGTTGCCGACGGCCATCAAGGTGCCGTTGGAGCTGCCCGAGTTGCCGAGGATCCCGCCCTGCTTCCGCAGGTTGACCCACATCGCGGCGGCGAACCCTTCGGCCGCATCGCCCGTGCCCGGGTCGGCAAGACAGGCGCGATCGATGCGGGCGGCAGCCCGGTCCGGCATCCGGCCTTCCGCCGCACGGGCGGGCTCCGTCGGCACATCCTTGGCTCGGACAGGCTGCAGCGTAAGAGGGGCACCGCCCTCGACGCGGTCGGCAACACCGGTCGTGTCGGGGCCGTAGCCCGCGAACTCGTGATGGCGGACTAGTCCGCCGATCGGGGCAGCGGGTTCGGGCGCCTGACAGGAGGCGAGCCCCGCTGTCACAAGAAGGATCCCCGCAGACATGTGGCGTCGCCATGCGGGCGGGCCGGTACGTGCTTCGCGTTCGTTCATCGTGAGATCCTCGTGCGCTGTCATCCGGCCCCGCTGGCCGTGAATCACTCCGGCGCCCGCTTATTATAGCCCGCCCCGCCCCCGGGCGCCAGACCGTCTCCATCATAGCGCGGTCAACGTTACATGAATTGTAACGATCGTTACAAATGATGTAACATGCGTCGGAAGAAGTGGAGGGTGCCATGCCTGGAAGACCTGTATCGTGGACGTGGTTTCACAGCCCGGATATCAGCCTGCCGGTCGTGGGGCGCAGGGCATCCGAGGACTTCGTCGCATTGCTCTTCGAGATGGGCGAGGCCATGGCGACCCGCGGGCGGAGTCTCTGGATGGGGCCGATGAAGGAAGACGACCGTGCGTATCGCACGGCGATCTGCCGACTTCGGAGGGAAGGCGTGGTCGTCGCGCACCGAGGGCACGCCAAAGGGCACTCGGTTCACGTGTCTGACTCGTATGAGCCCGAGGACATCCTTCGTCCCGAACGTCTGTGGCGGCAGCGGTGGGGCGGCGTCTGGAGCGTGCTGATCTACGATATCCCGGAGTCGGACCGGGGAATGCGGGACCATCTTCGCAGGTATCTGAAGCGATTGAGGCTTGGATGCTTGCAGAAAAGCGTGTGGGTGAGCCCTCGCGACATCCGGCCCGAGTACGATGACTGGGTCCAATCGGTCCGGGTGGATTTTGAGTCGTTTCTGTTCGAGGCGCGAACCGTGCTCGGGCGAGCTTCCGACGATATCGTCCTCCGCGCATGGGACTGGTCTGGTATCGCGGAGCGGCAGCGCTGGTTCCTTGCCCAGACGGAGTCCGTGATGGACCGGCTTTCCGGCGCTACGTTGTCGGCCGACGAACTCGTCACGCTGGCGCGAGAGGAGATGTGTGCGTACCGCGTCGCGATGGATGGCGATCCTCTCCTTCCTTCGGCCCTTTGGCCCACCGGCTACGCCGGCCGAAAGGTCTTCCGCCTCCACCAATCCTGGGTCCGCGCCATTCGCACGCGCTTGGGTGCGACGAAGAACGTTACATAGAATGTAACGATCGTTACATCCCGTGTAACAAACGCGGAGGCCTGGCTTGGCGATGCAGTGTGGGGGCGGGGGGCCGCCATGGCGGTCATGCGGTCGGTGATCGTGGTCGGCCGCGTGTCGGGGGGGCGGGTCAGGCGCCGGGGGCGAGTTTGCGGCGGAGGACCTCGGCGGCGAGTTGGGGGTTGGCCTTGCCGCGGCTGAGCTTCATCACCTGGCCGATGAGGAATTGGAGGGCGGGGGCCTTTCCGCTTCGGAACTCTGCGGCCGGGCCGGGGTGGGCGGCGATGGCCTGGTCGGCGAAGGTCTCGATCGCGCCGGCGTCGCTGACCTGGCCGAGACTGCGGCGCTTCACGATCTCGGCGGGGTCGCCGCCCTTCTCCATCAGTTCCGCGAAGACCTCCTTCGCGGTGGGCATGTTGATCGCCTTGCGGTCGAC
Source organism: uncultured Verrucomicrobiota bacterium (assembly GCA_964423465.1). Lineage (GTDB taxonomy): Bacteria > Verrucomicrobiota > Kiritimatiellia > PWTM01 > PWTM01 > VGWF01. The sequence goes on from CAYRFK010000270.1 coordinate 3,509, forward strand.
GAGCGCGACCAGCCCCGCGAGCGCGGCGGCGGTGAGGGGGACGGCGTCGATCGTCGTGCCCCGCCCGGACAGCACGTGCAGCACGTCGGTCATGATCCAGTTCGAGACGGCCTTGAAATTACCGGAGGCCTTCGCTGCGGCCTCGAAAAATTCGGCGAGGGCCTTGTCGGCCGTCAGCACGCCGGCGTCGTAGTCGGGCAGTCCGTACGCCTCTGCAAACCTTGCACGACGCGCGGAGGGCAGTTCGGGCAGGGCGGCGCGCCAGCCCTCGACCATCGCCTCCTCCAGCACCACGGGCATGAGGTCGGGCTCGGGGAAATACCGGTAATCGTGCGCCTGCTCCTTGGTCCGCATCGACTCGGTGACCCCCCGGTCGTCGTCCCAGCGGCGCGTTTCCTGCACGAGCGATCCGCCGCGCGTCTTCACCTCGATCTGGCGGGCGATCTCGTATATCAGGGCGCGGTGCACGCCCTTGAACGTGTTCATGTTCTTGATCTCGACCTTGACGCCGAGGGTGGGGGTGCCCTCCGGACGGACGCTGACGTTGAGGTCGCAACGGACATTGCCGTCCTCGAGGTTGCAGTCGCTGACGCCGCCGTAGAGGAGAATCTGCTTGAGCGCCTGCAGATACTCGAATGCCTCGTCGGCGGTGGACATGTCCGGCCCGGTGACGATCTCCATGAGCGGCGTGCCCGCGCGGTTGAAATCGATCCCGCTCGACTGTTCGAAATGCAGGTTCTTGGCGACATCCTCCTCCAGGTGGATGCGCGTGAGCCTGACCGTCCTCGTCCCGGGATGCGTCGGGATCTCCACGCCGCCGCCCAGACAGAGGGGGCGGTCGTATTGCGAGATCTGGTAGTTCTTCGGCATGTCGGGGTAGTAGTAGTTCTTCCGGTCGAACTTGCTGTAGCCGTTGATCCGGCAGCCGAGGAGCAGCCCCGTGATCACGGTCAGGCGCACGGCCTCCTCGTTGAGCACCGGCATGGCCCCGGGCATGCCCAGGCAGACGGGGCACACGTGCGTGTTGGGCTCCGCGCCGAACGCGGTGGAGCAGCCGCAGAAGATCTTCGACTTCGTCCGCAGTTGGACGTGCGTCTCGAGTCCGATGGTGGCGACGTAGTTCACGGCTTCGCCTCCCCGGCCGCGGCGTCCGGCCGTTGTGACGTCCAGTCCGACGCCTGCTCGTAGGCGTGCGCCGCGCGCAGCACGGTCTCCTCGCGGAAGGCCGGGCCGACGATCTGCAATCCCACCGGCAGGCGCGCCGGCGTGAACCCGCAAGGGACCGAGATGCCGCAGATGCCGGCCAGGTTGAGAGGAACCGTGAAGATGTCGCCGAGGTACATCTTCAGCGGGTCGTCGACGTTCTCGCCGATCCGGTACGCCGCGGTCGGCGCGACGGGCGAGACGATCGCATCGCAGCGGGCGAACGCCTGCTCAAAATCGCGGCGGATGAGCGTGCGGGCCTTCTGCGCCTGCAAGTAGTAGGCGTCGTAATAGCCGCTGGAGAGGACGTACGTTCCGAGGATGATCCGGCGCTTGACCTCCGCACCAAAGCCGGCGGCGCGGGTGCGGCTGTACTGGTCGATCGGATCCTCGCCGGGCACGCGCAGGCCGTAGCGAACGCCGTCGAAACGGGCGAGATTGGCGGATGCCTCTGCGGTGGCGATCACGTAATAGGTGGCGACCGCATACTTCGTGTGCGGAAGGCTCACGTCGACGATCTCGGCGCCGAGTTCGCGGCACCGGTCGACCGCCGCGCGCACTGCCGCCTCGACGCCCGGATCCATGCCGTCGATGAAGTACTCGCGCGGGAGGCCAAGTCTCATGCCCTGCAGGCCGTCGGCGCCGGCCGCGAGCGACGCCTCGTAATCGGGCACCGGCACGTCGACCGACGTCGAGTCCATCGGATCCCGACCCGCCAGCGCGCCCAGCAGCGCCGCAGCATCTCGGACCCGCTTCGTGACCGGGCCTATCTGGTCGAGCGACGACGCGTAGGCGACGAGACCGTAACGCGAGATGCGGCCGTAGGTCGGCTTCAGTCCCACACAGCCGCAGAACGAGGCGGGCTGGCGGACCGATCCGCCCGTGTCGGTGCCAAGCGCCGCGATGGCCAGATCCGCCGCCACGGCGGCGGCCGATCCGCCGCTCAATCCGCCGGGCACGCGGGAGGTGTCCCACGGATTGCGCGTCGTCCGGTAGGCGGAGTTCTCGGTGCTCGACCCCATCGCGAACTCGTCCATGTTGCAGCGGCCGAAGACAACGGCCCCGGCGTCGCGCAGGCGCGCGATCGCGGTCGCGTCGTAGGGCGCCCGGTAGGACTCAAGAATCTTCGAGCCGCAGGTGCACGGCTGGCCGCGGGTGTTGAGGATGTCTTTCACGCTCACCGGCACGCCGAGGAGCGGGGCGGTCTCGCCGCCCGCGCGGCGGTCGTCGGCGGTCCGCGCCTGCGCCAGTGCGTCGTCCCGGTCGACAGAGAGGTAGCAGCCGAGTTCTCCGTTGCGCCGCTCGACCGCGGCCAGCAGGGCGGAGACCAGTTCGACCGAGGACACGGCTCCCCGGGCCAGTGCATCCCGCGCCTCGCACAGGGTCCAGCGGGAGGAATCGGTGGAGAGGGACGTGTTCATTCGAGGATCTTCGGGACGATGAAGAGGCCGTTGCGGGTTGCGGGAGCGTTGGCGAGCGCATCCTCGTGCGAAAGCCCCTCGCGGGCCACGTCGGCGCGGAAGACGTTCCGCACCGGCATGGCGTGGGCCGTCGGCTCGACATCGCGCACGTCGAGTTCGCGCAGTTGGTTGACGTACTCGAGCACATGGTCGAGCTGCGTCTGAAGCCGTGCGGTCTCGTCCGGCGTCAGGTGCAGACGTGCCAGATGCGCGACATAGGCAACATCCATCTGGACGCCGCCCGCCTGCTGGATGGGATCGCTCATTCGTTCTCCGTTACCCGCGGGAAACCCGCGCAGAATACGCCAGCGCGACCCCGCCGCGCAAGTTCG
>CAYRFK010000271.1:0-2320 GCA_964423465.1 uncultured Verrucomicrobiota bacterium
GCGATCTCGGGCACCGGGCACGCCGCGCAATGGGCAAGCCATTCGCCGGTCATCTTCGTGCGATCGCCAAGCGTGTTGAACGTCGTGTAGTCGATCGACGCCTCCGGCGCGAGGTTCAGGATGATCACCGGCACCTTCGCGCGGCGCACCACCGGCAACACGGTGGACGAGAGCGCATAGGTTGTGACGTGCAGAAAGATAAGGTCGACGTCCGCCCGCCGGAAGTCGTGTCCGGCCACGAGGGCCTTCTCGGGCGTGTCCACGAGCCCAAGGTTCACGACCTCGACGCCGGGCCGCGCCAGCTTCCCGGCGACGCGGGCGAGATAGCCTTCGAGCCGCTCTTTCAGCCCGGCGAACTGCGGCCAGTACGCATCCAGCCCGATGCCGAAGAGCCCGATGCGAAGGTGGGGGATGGCGTTCTGTTCCGTCATGGTGCACTCCTTATCCGAAGATTCCCATGTGTAGGCGATTCCGTGCGCGGGGGAAATGGACAGAATGATCCGTCTATTGCACAATCTGACCACGGTCGCACATGGGAAAATCCGTCCAGACGTCCTTCCGCTACTTCCCGGTCAGCCCGCGGGACGAGAAGTGGGGCCTGTACGTGACGACGGCCGGCCAGTCGCGGATTCCTCCCAACGCGGCCTATCCGCCGGACGGGCATCCACGGGACTACAGTTTCGACTGGCGGCACGGGCGGGTTCTAGCCGACCACCAGATCATCTACATCTCCAGCGGGCGCGGCTGGTTCGAAAGCCGCGGCACGGGCCGGCGAGCGATCGAATCCGGCGACGTGTTCCTGCTCTTCCCCGGCGTGTGGCACCGCTACGCGCCGGATCCCGCAACCGGCTGGGACGAGCACTGGGTCGGCTTCGCCGGCGAAACGGCGGTTCGTCTCGTGCGCAACGGCTTCTTCGCGCGGCGCACGCCGGTGCTTCGGGTGGCCCGCGAGGAGGCTGTGCTTGGGGCGTTTGGCGACATCATGGACGCGATCGAGGCGCATCCGCCCGCGCTGCAGCAGGTGCTCGGGGGCCTGACGGCGCGCCTGCTGGCGCTGATCTACTCGGCATCGCAGGACCGCCTCCCCGCTGACGCGCCCGGCCGCGACGCGATCCGCGGGGCCCTCCGCGCCATGCACGCCGGCCCCGCCGGCACCTTCGACTTCCCCGCTCTCGCGAGGCGGTTGCACGTCAGCTACACCTCGTTCCGGCGTGCCTTCGCGCACCAGACGGGGATGGGACCGCGCCAGTACCTGCTGCAACTGCGCATCGCCCACGCGCGCACGCTGCTCGCCGGAGGAAACCGTTCGGTAAAGGAGATCGCCGCGGAATCCGGCTTCGAGAGCGAGCCCTACTTCTGCCGCCTCTTCAAGAAGCGCACCGGCCTCACCCCCGGCGAATGGCGCACCCGCTCGCGACGGCGGGACGACGCCGACACGAAACGGCACAAGCCCGCGCCGTAGCGCCCAAATCCGTTGGGCGCGCCGGTTGGCTCCGCAGCACAAGGTCGCGCCGGTCGGATACCGGCGCCACGAGCCGACTCCGCAGCATGTGCCGTAGCGCCCAAATCCGTTGGGCGCTTCCGTCAGTCAAGCCACTCCGCCCGGTGGCGGGAGAATCGGTCGCACGGCAACCCGGCCCGTTCGGGATTGCGTTCGATGTACGACCGGTACGCACTCAACTCACGGCTGTTCCTCACGATCCGATCGTAGCTCTCCTTCTGCCACATCGTGCCCCGATGCCAGCCGGCCTTCGCGGCCTGCGTTGCGGAGTATCGCTTGATCGATTGCAGGATATCCTCAAGGTTCCAGTCGCCGAGAGGCTGAACCAGCCAATGGACGTGATTGGGCATTACAACCCAGTCGCCGCACGCGCACCGATCGCCGTGGAAATGCCGGAGGGCGCCGGCCACCCCTTCCCGAACCTCCGGACGGGCGAGGATGCATCCACCATGACAGCGATCCAGCTCCGCGTGATAACGACGGGCCTCCCGTCGCTCGAAAGCCTGTCGTTCCCGATCCGGAATCCGGAGATACCGGTCCATCGCCGATGGCTCTCGCAACGGTCGGTCGATCCCGTGCGCTTTCAGCCAGGCGCGGCGCTCCTCCATCCACTCGGTCGCCACCGCCTTGGGAATCGAGTCCGCCAGCCGAAACGTGACGAAGTACGTGCAGCCTCTCTGACGCCAGTGCGGCAGTGCCCGCCGGTAGATCTCGACCGGTGCGAAGGGATCGAACGGCTTGAACCGGGCCACCATCATGAAATGAGCGTAGCCGTACCCAAGCGGCGCGGCAATACGAACCTCAGCCCGTGGCGCCCAA
>CAYRFK010000271.1:2420-6446 GCA_964423465.1 uncultured Verrucomicrobiota bacterium
TTGGCTCCGCACCACAAGGTCGCGCCGGTCGGATACCGGCGCCACGAGCCGACCCCGCGGCATGTGCCGTAGCGCCCAAGTCCGTTGGGCGCGACGATTGGCTCCGCACCACAAGCCCGCGCCGGTCGGATACCGGCGCCACGAGCCGACTCCGCAGCATGTGCCGTGGCGCCCAAATCCGTTGGGCGCGCCGGAGCCGCGATTGCGCCGTCTCCCGGCAATGCTCTATAGTTCAAACCGTTCCGACGCCGCGAGGGATGTCGGAGAGGAGCACCCAAACCGGCCGTTCGGAATCGAAGCAAGGAGCGTCCGTCACATGGCGGGAGGGGATTCCAAGGCGTGCGGGGGCTTTCCACAGACCCGCTGGTCGCTGGTCGCACGGGCCACGGGCGGGGCCGACGATGCCGCCTCCGAGGCGCTGAACGATCTCCTCCGGGCCTATTGCCCTGTGCTGAAGCGGTTTCTCGTCCGCGAGATGCGGTTCACATCCCACGCCGCGGAGGATCTCGTTCAGGATTTCGTGGCCCGCAAGATCCTGCAGACAAACGTTCTCGCCCACGCCCGCGGGGACAGGGGCCGGTTCCGCGTCTTCCTCCTGAGCGTCTTCAAGAACTTTGCCATCAGCGAGATCCGGCGTCAGAAGGCGAAGAAGCGCGGACCGCCGAACGACCGCGTCGTATGCCTCGACGAGGTGCCGGACGCTGTCGTGGCGAAGGATGACGCCCACCGCGCGTTCGATCTGGACTGGGCGCGGCAGACCCTGGCCATGGCCATCGAGCGCATGAAGAAGGAATGCGCGGAGAAGGGGCGGCGCGATCTTTGGGAGATGTTCTCCTGCCGCGTCCTGGAGCCGGCGCTGGATCAGGCCCCGCCTCCGCCCTACGAGACGCTGGTGGCGCGATTCGGCTTCCAGTCGCCCTCGCAAGCCTCCAATCTCTTGATCACGGCCAAGCGGATGTTCCGCCGCGCCCTGGCCGAGGTGGTGCGCGAGACCGTGACCGATGCATCCCGGGTGGACGAGGAGATCCGCGACCTGAAGGCCGTCCTTTCGAAATAGTTGCCGGTGCCGCGCAGGATCGGGGCGGAACCTGCGTAGGACAGGGTAGAGCCGTGAACTTGGGAGACGAACGATGAACGCAGCCGTGGCGGAGAAGAAGGTCCTGGACTCGGACCCGAAGCAACTGGCCAGCCTGTTCGACGACGACGAAATCGGCGAGCGCATCTGGAAACCCGACGATCTGGCGGCCGTCCTCCGCCACCAGATGACCGCGCCCCTCCAGGTCGACCTCGCCCGACTCAACGGAGCGGCCGCCGCCCTGCGCGATGCCGCAGAATCGAAAGGCCTGTTGCTCAAGAGCTTCGGCGATATTCTCCGGCATCCCCGCCCCCCCGTCGCCCTACTGAAGCTGATGAAGGATTTCGCCAAGGCCTGCCGGATCAGCCCGGACAGCTCCATTCCGCGCGAGGTCTCCACCGTGCTTTACCTCGCGAGCATCGTGGCCGCCATGACCAAATGCTCCCGGCGCATCACCAAGCTGGACCGCGCGGCACTCGGCAAGTCCGTACAATGGGCGCTGGCCCAGCCGTGGCTGGACGAAACCACCCGCGCCCTGTTTCTCGAAGGACAGCAGTTCATGAAGGGGCCGAACCATGAATGACATCGACAAGACCGTGCGCGAGGACTCGGTGCCGCCGATGTCGTCCGGCTCGCAGGAAAGCGGGCACGAACTGCTGCAGACCGGCATGATGCAGCCGCCGCCGAACCCGGGCTTGCTCGGGACGGTGGGACGCTACCAAGTCGTGCGGCTGCTCGGCGAGGGCGGCATGGGCCAGGTCCTGCTCGCCCGCGAACCGGTCACCGATTCCCTCGTGGCGATCAAGATGATCAAGGCGGAATTCGTCCGGAAGGACTGGGCCGTCCATCGTTTCCTCACCGAAGCCCGCCACATGTACAAGATGTCGCACCCGTCCATCATCCGGGTGCTCGACGTTTCCGACCGGCCCGAGGGTCCGTACTTCGTCATGCCCTTCATGGCCGGCGGCAGCCTCGCGCAGAAGATCAAGCCCGGCGAACCCCTGGCGGCGGACCTGCTCCCGGCCGTCGCACGGCAGGTCGCCGACGCTCTGCACTACGCCCACACGCAGGGCATCATCCACCGCGACCTCAAGCCCTCCAACATCCTGCTCGATGCGGAAGGCCGGGCCTACCTGTCCGACTTCGGCCTCCTGCGGACCGTCTTCAACGATTCCATCGTCGACGTCGGCCAGCAGCGCCCCGAGGGCACGGTCCCCTACATGTCCCCCGCCGTCGCCTGCGGCAAGGCCGAGGACACCCGCTGCGACATCTATGCCTTCGGCTGCCTGCTCTACGAACTGCTCACCGGCCAGCCGCCGTACCAGGGCCCCACCATCGACGCCATCCTCAAGCAAATCCAGACCGGCCCCCCGCAACCGATCCGCGAACTGAATCCGAAAGCCCCCGCAAACCTCGTCGCCATCGCCGACCACGCCATGGGCCGTGAACTGCGCGACCGCTACGCCGCCATGGCCGACGTCCTCGGCGACCTCGACCGCGCCGCGCAAGGGAAGGCGCCCCTCGGCCCTCACGGTCGAGCCGCCGGTTCTCCTCTCGCCCGAAACATCCTGGCCGCCGCAGGCGTCGTGATCCTGATCGGACTGTCCGCCATCGGCATCTCGAAACTCTTAGGCATCAAGCCTGTAGCCGGGATCGCCGACCCCGGCCTTCTGCCGAAATCGCCGGCGTCATCGCCGCCGGCTACAGCAGAGAAGCCTGTCGCTGCAACCGCGCAAGATCAGTTCACCTTCACGACCAACAACGGCGCGATCACCATCACCGGCTATATCGTCGCTGACGCAACGATGAACATTCCGGCCACGATCAACGGGCTTCCGGTCGCCGGCATCGCGGACCAGGCGTTCAAGAGCTGCGCCGGCCTGACGAACGTCATGATCCCGGCCAGCGTCACCCTGATCGGAAAGGAGGCGTTCGCCGGCTGCACCAACCTGGCCTCCGTCCATTTCAAAGGCCACGCCCCCGGCGGCGGCTCCTATTCGTCGCTGTTCGAAGGCGGCATCAACGCGACCGTTTACTATGCGCCGGACACCAAGGGCTGGACTGCCACGTATGGCGGGCGGCCGGCGTTTCTCTTGGCGGACGGTTTCGCATGCACTTCAACGAGCAATGCGGTTACGATCGCCAAGTACATTGGGCCGGGCGGGAATGTCACCATCCCGGACGCGATCAACGGACTGCCGGTCACGCGGATCGGAGAGAATGCTTTCAAGGGCTGTATCGGGCTGACCAGCGTGACAATTCCGAACAGCGTCACAGCCATCGACTCCTCGGCATTCCAGGATTGTAGCGGCTTGACCAACGTGACACTTCCTAACACTCTACTTAGTCTGGGGGTCGGGGCGTTCAGTCACTGCGCTAGGCTGAATAGTATGACACTTCCTAACACTGTGACTTCCGTCGGAGACGAGGCCTTTCATACCTGCCACAATCTGATCCGTGTCATGATACCCGCAAGTGTCACACATGGGGTGGGCGCCGTTCCTTGGCTGCGCAAGCCTGGTCGCCATAGGGGTTGACGAAGGTAATCCTTACTTTAGCAGCAGTGCGGACGGGGTTCTATTTGACAAGCAAAAGACCTGCCTCATCAATTATCCGGCAGGAAGGGTCGGTAGCTATGTGATCCCCAACACCGTTACCAATATCGCGCGGTACTCGTTCTCCGGTTGTGGGAAGTTGACCAGTGTGATCATCCCAAATAGTGTCACCAGTATGGAAAACTATGCGTTCCATTGTTGCACCAACCTCACCAGCGTGACAATCCCGAGCAGTGTCACCTGGATTAGTCAATACACTTTCTCTAGCACAAAGTTGACCCGTGTGGTGATCCCATCCAGCGTTCGGTCTTTGTATGGTCGTGCCTTGGGGGGATGTTCCGAGCTTAGCCGGAACGATTCAGTTGAGCGTGAGCTGCGGGGAGTCCATGGCACCGG
>CAYRFK010000272.1:0-207 GCA_964423465.1 uncultured Verrucomicrobiota bacterium
CACTCCGCCCAGTTCTCTCCAGTGCTTGTAAACCCAACTAACACTTTTTTTTTTTTTTTTTTCTATATCCTCGGGCGATCCTATCGCGGAATCAGGCGCATTGTCAACTTCGCTCATCAATTCAGAAAACCTCCTAGTATTACACTGTTCTTTTAATTCTTTTACCAAACTCCGCAGCCATGCCCGCTCTGCTACGGCCTCAGCCGT
>CAYRFK010000272.1:217-6409 GCA_964423465.1 uncultured Verrucomicrobiota bacterium
AATGCTGTAACCCTTTTTTATTTCTGCTGGATTTTTACCAACTATGTACCAACTTTAAACACTGACACATCTTTATTATTCCATCAGTTCACCATAGTTGGTAATTTCGATAAATGTTTTTCCAAATCAGATTCTGTTCTTAAAGTAGGATCGGATAAGCGAGCAACGATATTACACTGTTCCTTCAATTCTTTTACCAAACTCCGCAGCCATGCCCGCTCTGCTACAGCCTCAGCCGTAAAGAATCCATGTGTCAGTCTGTTTTTATTCCCAAGGGGTGCGCCGGAGCCAAAAGCACCCCCATGCATGCGGCACTTCTTCTTCCCTGTTACAGGTGCATTTTTACACTGACCGCCAGACCGTGTTTTAGCCCCACAACATGCATGGGGTTGAACTGGATACTTTTTACTCAATTTACACCTCCCGGCCTGCTGCAATATGCCCCACAACAGCTTGAGCGCCGGCATGCACGTTTACCCGGATACTTTGATCGCATTTTGATCGAAGTTTCTTCAACGCTTCTACAAGTGCCACATAGTGCTTCGATGTCTTCATGGCTACCTTCAAATGCTGTTCTTTTAAATCCAAATGATCCGACTTGTTTGCCCGAGACAACAGAGCAACGGTCTGATAATGGAAGGCTGTAATTTCTACGGAGAGCATTGCTTCCTCCGCATTGCGGGGCTCAAGAGAGCATAACAGAGCAGCAATGCAGTCCCAGTCTTCAGTCGGTGTGCCTGAAACAGCTATGCAACTGCTTAAAGCCTGGGATATCAGGCCGGCTGCTGCCGTGTCTGAAACACCAAGAGAGTGGGAGAGGGCAGATACGACAGGTAAAAATCTATTTTCGTTCATTTGATTGACTCCTATGGGAAAAGATTCAAAATAGAAATCTGGTTATTAAATAATGGCGTTTTTTTAGTCGATTTTAAGTGCCGATGAACTTTTTAATCCACTGATCGAGCTCATCACAGACGCCGTCCTTATTCCAGCAATCTGGTCTATCAATATTCACATCTGCCTTGGGGCGTAAAACCGGGAAATATTTTTGAAGGGTCTCGCACATAACTCTTTCTGTCAGATCTGCCACCACTTTCAGGTGTTCAAGTGGCACTTCGAATATAAATGCGTCATGCAATGGTATAATGATCCTGGCACCATACTGCATGTAAAGCTTGTCGAGTCTGTTTCCGGCTGCCTTAAAAACCACTGCTGCGCTACCTTGCACGGGGTGGTTGGCCATCCAGTTCCGTTCCCACGAGTCGGTTGCCCCTGTTCTCCCCCGATATCGTCTTAGTCCTGTCATGGTTGCGACATATCCACGAATAGCCCCGGATTGAATAGTCTGATTTAATGCTGACTGGAGAACCGGGAACATGGACATAAACCGGTTTTGTAACTTTTTTGCCTTATTTATAGTGGTTCCAAGTTTTGGGGCCAGCCCGATAGGTGTGAGGCCGTATATCATCCCCAGTGTGCAAGTTTTCATCTGGTTGCGTAGTTCTTTATGTTTCTTTTTGAATTCCTTTCCTGGGATACACCGGTCATCTTCTGGCAATTCATCTTTAAAGAAGTTCTGGGCCATGGCTGAATACACATCCCCAGAATTAAACATGCTCACCAATGCCTCATCCCCGTACACAGCAGCCGCAACACCGACTTCCACCTGGCTCCAATCCACTTCACCGATACCATTTCCATCGTCTGGGATAATTATGGGCCGAGACATCCGGTCCACGCCCATAATGTTTGGCAAAATTGTAGTCTGTCTGCCTGTGTCAGTACCAAGTTGCTTGTGGTCAGACCTGGCACGGCCACCCGCCCCAATAAATTCCTGGAGTAATTTCGTATTCGATAAGATATCTGAAGCTCTCCTTGCTGCTCTGATGAAGGGTATTGATGAATGGAGCCCAGTGTTTTCCTTAAGGATATCCTTGTCAAATTTGATCTCCCCATTACGTCGAAATTTCTCCAAAATCCCGGTGCGCTCAAAAAACTGTTTGAGCTGTTTATGACTTTCTGTATTTTTTAAGCCGTACTTGCTGGAAATGTATTTCTCCAGATTGTCCTTAACAGGCGTAATCTTGGCAATAATATCTTCGCATTTCCCCTTATCAATTCTTACTCCCACCCACTCGATTCTGGCGTTAGTAATCACCCATGGCATTTCAACTGTTTGACAGTGGGGAAGCAAACCCTTCCGGACTGCATCATGAACCTGAAGAGGGTAAAGCTTTGCGGCTGCAACGGCGTCTTCAGCGGAATATTCGATTTGTTCTTGAGAAAACGCTGTGTTCTCTGGATGGTCTAAAAATGACTTCTGCAATCTTTCTTTATCCGCCCCCATCCTGTGGGCTACGCCATATCGCTGACATGTTGCAACAAGCGAGTTTCCGAAGTTCTGAATCTCCTTTGCCTCTTCTTTTATCTGGATTCTCTCTGCATCGTCTGTCACATTTTTCAGTTTGTATTTATGATTGTACTGCCCGAGACACAGTGCCTTTTCAAAAATACAGGTATCCCAGAGGATGCTTGGCTCAGTTAGACCAAGCTTCAACATGCAGAAAATCTCCGCCTTAGCATAATGGCCACAGAAACAAACTGGAAGCCTGAAAAGGTCTCCCAACACCGGCAGTAGCTCAGGTTTTCTCAGATCAACGACAAAGCTGTAAATACAACCCTGACCAGTGTCGAGCGGCTCTACCATCGCCAGAGACAATAAAAGCGGGCGTATTGTTTGCGGATCATATTTTATTTTCTTCTTTTTAATCACACCCGGACTATCATATCTGAATTCTGTATCAAACCCGATATGGGAGAGAGGTCGCTGCAATGCAAATTCAAGCATTGCATGCGCCCCATTCAGAGAGTCTATGAAATTGGGAGTTTCGGTATAATACCCGGGGTCTTTCCTCAACCCATATTCGAGCCTACGAACCTCTGTCGCCAACCTGACTTTCTGTAATCTCTCTTCAATCCAGGGCAGTAATTTCATTTTGCTCTCTAAAAGGTGCCACCTGCCCTTTTAATAGATTTATTAAAAGGGTTGGTGGCACCCAGTAGCGTTTAATTGTCCGCACGCTCACCCCAATCTGGCCAGCCGCTTCACGTTGTTTCAGACCTTTTGACTTGGCATCCTGGACTCGGTTGTATACATCCTTTTTCTGTGCAGCTCTTTTGCTGGGTATCTCAAAATACTTTCGCGCCCCCTGAATCCCGTTAAACTCCTCGGTGTATTCTATCCCCGGATGTTCCGAGCATTGAAAAGTAATGACTTCCCTTGGTTTTGTGTACGGACGTACGCGGCCAACAGTCTGGAGAACTGTACCCATTTCCAGGTGATCCAGTGCATGTTGAGCAAGTTGGTGTACGTCATAGAAACGATCCGAAGGATTTAAAACTCCGGCTCTCCGTCTGTTAGGTCTGCTTTCTGTGGTAATTTTAAGCGGTACCTGTATGTCTGAGCTGAGGACATCCTGCAATATTCCGTTGACCGCATCCTCTTTTACGTAAAAGCCTGTGAGACAGTAAGCGCAGTCGAAATCTTCAAAGAGGTTGGTACCGATCATACCATAATGAATCAGAGGAACAATGTTTGGGTTTTTCAACAGCCCTGCCTCCCACCCATTGGTGGCGACCTTTGCCTGAAATCCCATAGCATGTAACCTTTTATCCATTTCTCTTGCGCAAATGTCGCGGAAACATTTTTTAGCAATAAGCAGCGGGCGCTTTCCTTCCAGTAACCGCCGCGCAACCAAATTCGCAAAAAAATCCAGAATCTGACTTGAATTTTTTAAAAAATATATTCGCATACCCATTCTGGAGGCAATATTGAACCAGGTGGTCTTCGGGTGGCTAAATGAATAATCTTGGAAAGGATTAGCGAATTCTTTACCCAGCCGATACTCTGCAAACTTCTGATGGGCGGTCCCGCTGTAAATAATAAAATCATGCGAAACCCCCGGAACCGAAGCGTAAAGGATATCTTCATTGCCGGCCCTTTCACGGGATTCAGGAGCGGACTTACAAAAGTTCATCAAATCAAATGCTAAGAAATGAAATGAATCCCCATGCAGATTGTAACCGCATGTTTGAATTGCTATTGACCATTCGCGATTAAATTTTGGCATCCTCCAATCAGAGCTGCATAAATCCTCTGTGCGGGCGGACAGAAGCAATTCGCAGAGATACGTCCATTTTTTATGGGGTTTTGCCCACCGCTTCGTATTCAAATTTTTTAAAACATCGACGAACATCCGTAACTCGTTCAAATTGACCTTGCGCTGAAAAGACTTCATGATGAAATCGGCTTCATCAAGTATAACCAGAACCTTTTCTGCTCCGGCCCATTTGGCAAGCTGATCCAGAAAATCTGGATTACGTTCAAGGTGCGACTGGGTCCCAAAAATCACACGGGTACCCTTTAGCGATTTACCAAATTGCCTGGGCCAGGCGCATTCAGGCTCGCGGAGACAGCGGCCACATAACTCAATACGACCGAGGGCGCCTAGCCCGTTTATTTCAAATACCTCCCAACGGGCATCCATATCAGTACCGCAGTTACTTTTATTCCGGGGTACCAGGTTGACCACTGGTATGTCCTTTGGGGGCGTTTTAACCCATTGACGCTCATCTATAATCAGTCTGGTTGGGAAAAGGGCGATCACAAGATCATACTGCTCTGTCGAGATTGCCGCTTGGATAACTTGGTCTATATTGAAGCTTTTTCCGCTGCCCAAAGCCCAATTGACCAGCACTCGCCCGTTGTGCTGACGCAAAAGCGCCAGCATTTTTTCACCGTCCCAGTGGTTTCGAAAAGCGGAAAGCTCTTCATTACCACTGATTATCTTCATTTTACAGTCACGCCTTTCAGCGCCATCATTCGGGCAATTTCATCGATAGTTGCAAGTTCTGCGTTGTCGATTTTCGGGTAGACAGAAGTCAGATCAATCAGCCCAGCTTCGAGGTCTGCAAGAAACTTCTGAATAACCCTCTCGCCGCAATAGACATCGTCTTGAAGTTCACGAGTTGAGACGGTGTACTTCATACCATCTCGAACCACAAACATTACAAGTGGTTTTCCGGTTTTGAGACATCCGGCAATCTGAGGCAGAAGTGAGAAGGGCCGAAGGGATTTACTCATTGGCAAGACGCCGACTCGGTCCGCCGCCGGTAGATACACCGGGAGCAACAGTTTTGAGTCTTTCTTTCGCCTGATTTTGCAGAGTACACAGTCATCGCCGTTGCAGATAACAGAATCCTTTATTTCGATTTCAGGGCAATAGTGGAGATACGCGCCCTCACTAAATTCTGTGATTGGAAATATGGGGGTCTCATCCCCATTAAGCCTCACCCGTTCAAGCTGGGAATTCGAGGGTTCGTCTGATACCAAGTCAAGTATATTCATAAAATTTGTCATACTTCTTTTCTCCTGTTGATTATTGTGGGCTTGCGAATCTATTTTAATAGTATCGTTACGCTTTGACCTGTCTCTTTTTTTACCGCTGTCCTTCCGTTTAAGCCTCCCCATAATAGGTACCAGCCTTTGTTTTAATAAGATTGTCTAACGCTGCGGCTTCTCCAAGTGGAGAGAGAATCGCAACGACACGTCCGGTTCGGGTTATCAACTTTCTGATTTTGGTTTTTTGCACCTCTTTGATAATCCCATAAAGATTTTTGTGTAGCTCTCCGACCGGTATCCTATTGGGGTCGTTAAACTGCTCCTCTGCCGATTCTTCGTTCATCTGCACTCTCCTTTCGATTTTCCCTTCGCTTCGTTGTTTTAAAAATAACGTTCTATATAATATTGGGGGTGTTCTGATCATTTTTTAAGTAATTATTTTCGTCGCTTTAAAAATAGTTTATTTCATATACCCCCTTAATAAATGATGCCCTTTTTCGACCAAAAGTTAAGTGCTTCGATAAATTTTTATTCCATATCTTATCAGATAGTTATGTTTTTTAACTTTGAAAACAAAATGAAGGCATAAATCTTATTCCGTCGAATTAGAGATGTTTCCCGCCAGCGGATGTTGTTTTGGCACTCAAGCGCCATCCCAAACTGTCTTAAGTCAGTAAAGTCAGTTCCTACATACCCCGTTTTCTGAAATCGTAAATTAACAGCCGCCCTGATTTTTTGTGGGGGGAGCTGCTTTTATTTTTTTTTTAATGATACGGCGACCACCGAGAGCC
>CAYRFK010000273.1:0-6345 GCA_964423465.1 uncultured Verrucomicrobiota bacterium
ATCCGGATTCGAAGGGAATCAGTTTTCCGTTCGGCCGGGCCAGCGGCCCGGCCCTACCACGGATCCCACGGACACGGCGGGTAGGGCCGGGCCGCTGGCCCGGCCGTTCGAGGGATCCCCGAAGCGAAGGAATATTGACCGATGCGCCCGCTCGCTTTCTGCCGCGGTCCAGGGGCCGGGCGGGGCAGACAAGAGTGTCCGCCCCACATGGGAGGCGGCGCGGGGCAGGCACTTCTGCCTGCCCGGCAAGGCATCAATCCACGGGGATCCAGACGCGGAAGAAGTCGCTGGTGCGGTTCTGTCTGGCGAAATAGGGGATGAGGCTCGCGTCGACCGGCCGGCCGCCTGCGGCCGGCGTCCGATCCGCGGGGGCGAACCGGGCCGGGCGATAGAGAGAAGAGTCGCGCTGGTCGACGACCAGACGGTCGGACGCCGGCGCTTCGCCTCCGGCGCACGTCAGGGTCCCGGTCAGCTTCACCACGCCGCCGAGTTCCCGCGTGGCGACCGGCTTGAGGGCCGTCGCGGCAGGAACGCGGACCTGCTCGATCGCAGTCCCCGACGGCACGTCGTCACCCTCGATGCAGTAGACGACCGGTCCGCGTGCGAAGGCGACCTTGCCGCGGGCGTCCGCAATGTTCGGATGCGCTGCCAGGATGCGGACCGGCATCGGAAGGTCGAGGGCCACGACTTCGCCGGATTTCCACGCCCGGTCGATGCGGTGGTAGGCGCCGGCCGCGGGCCGTTCGACAAGCGGCTGGCCGTTGACGGCGACGCGCGCGGGTTCCTCCACCCAGCCCGGGATGCGCAGGAACAGGCCGAACGGCTTGACGCTTTCGACCTTCTGAAGCACCAGCTTGATCCGTCCGTCCCAAGGGTACTCCGTGGTCTGCCGGATCTCGATCGCGCCGCCGTCCGGCAGGGCGAGCCGCGCCGTGTTGTCGCCGTAGAGGTTCACCCAGAGGCCGTCACGGTTCACGCTGAACGCCATCTCGACGGACATTGCGAGCGCGCGCATCACCTTCGGCGGACAACAGGCGGCCTTCTTCGTGAACTGGCGCCGCCACGTGTAGTGGGCCTCCCACTTGGATTCCGGGCCGTTGGTGTGGCTGCGTTGGGAGCCGGACAACTGCTCCTGCGGGTTGCAGTAGAAGAAATTCGGGCGGTCGAGATCGACGCAGCCGGGCACCGTGTTGTAGAGCGCGCGTTCCACGGCATCCATGTACACCGCCTCGCCGGTGAGGCGGAACATGCGGTAGTACCACTCGGCGAAGAGGCATTGGCCGCAGCTTTCGCAGTAGCCGGTGTCGTTCGGCAGCTCGTAGGCCGGCCCCACCGCCTCGTTGTAGTCCGCCCCCGGATAGGTTTTGCCGCCGACGACCTGCTCCGGCCTGCGCCCCCGGTGAATCGGGGCCACCGCGCCGGTGACGAAGGTCTTCCGCGTCAGCTGGTTCGTGGCCAGCCGCCGGAGGGCGCTCAGCACGACGTCATCGCCCGTCAGTCCGCAGAAAGCGGCTTCGCGGAGAAGCGTGTGGGCCGCCTGCGTGTTGTGCCCGAAGATCTCCGGGGCGTCGCGGAGCGGGGGGCCGAAGACGGTGTTCTGGCCCGACGCGCGCCGCAGCGTGTCGAGAAGGCTCGTGTCGCCGGTGCGTGCGTAGAGATGCGGAACGGCCCAGTGCATCGGCCCCGCCACGGCGCCGCCCTTCATGAACTGGCGCACGGCCCGGTCGGCGATGGCCAGCGCCCGGCCGTCGCCGGTGGCCCGCTGGATGGTGGACGCGAAGGCGTACAGCGACCCCGTGTTGTAGTGCAGCGCGCCGCGGAACGCCTCGCCCTTCTTGATCTGCCACCGCCAGGGCTTGCCGTGCGCGGCATCGAACTCGCCGAGGACGGTCCAACTGTCGACCAGTCCATCCTCGCGCTGGACCTTCTCGAGGATCGGGATCCACGTGTCGATCTTTGCCTTCAGGTACCCATCGGGCCGGTGCGCCTGCAGCCGCGCCACGGTGTCCAGCACGAGGTAGCAGTCGCCGTCGCTCCACGTGCTGCCCTGCGCGCCGCCCTTCTCCAGCTTCGCCGCCCGCAACAGGTTCAGGAAGGTCGACCCGTTCTCGACCGACATGAACGACCCGTCGAGCACGCCCGGCAGATACACATCGCGCAGCCGCTGCATCCGCTCCTGCCAGAACCCCCCGGTCCACTTCACTGACTGTAGGGGTGTGTCGTCCGGGATGCGCGCATGGGCGGGCGCCGTTGCGGCTGGGAGCGCGACGAGGGGATGAGCACAGACTGTGGCAACGAGGAGGAAGTGGGCTGCGGCCTGCTTCGAAAGACGTGGCCAATCCGTATTCATATCCGTGAGATTAGCCTTGCAGGGCGGAAGGGTCCAGAGCGGGTCGATCAGTTGGCTCTGCGCCGAGGCGGAAGGGGCGGTGCGGGCCGTCCTCGCCGCCGCCCGCGATGCGGAGGGAGCCGATGGCGAAGGGGACCGACAGCAGTTTGTCCGACGAAAGGGCGCGCAGGGCCTTCAGAGCGGCCCCGTCGTTTCCTCCGGCTCCCCTGCGGCGTCCGCGGGCGGGTGCTTGCGCGCCTTCTTCTCCGCATCGCGCTGCTTCTTTCGCTCCTGACGCTGCTTCTCGCGTTCGGTCGGCGCCCGCGGCGCCGGTGTGGCGGTCCACCGCTTCGGCGCGCCGTTGATGGGCGGGGGCATCGGTTCGAGCCAGGCCTCGTGAAGCGCGGCCAGGCTCCGCACGCGGTCCGGATGCCGGTCGGCGAGGCTGGTCGTTTCCGACGGATCGGCGGCGAGGTTGAAGAGTTCTACGCGGTCGCGGAGGCCGTACAACTTCCAGTCGCCCTGGCGCACGGCCCATTCGCCGGTCGCGCCGCCGTTGTCCCAGTGCAGGATGTCGTGATGCCCCGTGGCGGCGCCGGTCAGCAGGGGCAGAAGGCTCTTTCCGTCGAAGGCCGTCCCGGACGGCGGCGCCGCACCGGCGGCGTCGAGGGCGGTGGGCAGGATGTCGAGCGAGATCACCGGCGTGTCAATCGTGCGGCCGCCTGGGAATCGCGCCGGCCAACTCACGATGAACGGGGTGCGGATACCGCCCTCGTTGCAACTGTGCTTGAAGCCGCGCAGGGGCGTATTGTCGGCGCCCATCCCCTTCGATCCGCCGTTGTCGGTGAGGAAGAAGAACAGGGTGTTGTCCCAGAGGTTCTCCGCCTTGAGCTTGGCCGTGACGGCGCCGACGCCGAGGTCGAGGTGGTGCAGCATGGCCATGAGGATGACGCGTTGGTCGGAGAGGCCGGGGAACGCGGCGCGGAGGCGGTCGATGTCGGCCTTCGGCGCCTGGGCCGGCGCATGGACGGCGTTGAACGCGAGATAGAGGAAGAACGGCTTCGCCTTGTTCCGGTCGATGAAGGCGACGGCTTCCTCGGCCAGCCGCGTCGTGAGGTAGCCCCGGTCGTCTATGCGCTGCTTCCCGCGATAGAGCGGCGACACCTCCTCGTCCTCGCCGGCGGCGAGGCGAAAGTAGTCATGCCCGCCGCGCCCCATGAACTTGTAGCATTCGTCGAAGCCGCGGTTGAGCGCGTGCCACTTGAGGTCGGGGTAGTCCTCGTCCAAGCCGAGGTGCCACTTGCCGATGGCGGTGCTGACATAGTTGGACGGCAGGAAGGACGGGAAGATCGGGATCTTCGGGTCGAAGCCGCGGCCGCCATCGCCGGCGGAATAGACGCCCACGCGGTGCTGGTAGCGGCCGAGCATGAGGCCCGCGCGGGTGGGGGAACACACGCTGCCGCTCGTATAGGCCTGCGTGAAGAACACGCCGCCCCGCGCCAGCGCGTCCATGTTCGGCGTGGCGACCTCCGGCGGATGGCGCGGGTTGACGCCGATGTCGGCGTAGCCCTGGTCGTCCGTGATGAGGACGACGATGTTGGGATGGCCGGGGGTGTCGGCGTCTCGCGCGACCTTGGTGCGGAAGAATTCCCAGATGGCATCGGTCGCGTTGAACCTGCCGGAGGGCTTCCCCACCATGGCTTCCGGCAACAGATTCCGGCCGCCGGGCCAGATATGGCCGTGGTCCGCGACGACGGTCCATCGAACCTCGGCGCCCTCCCTGCCGCCGCCGTACACTCGGGTCGTGACGCCCGGGGATGCGGGGAGGGTCTCCGGTTCCTCCCGACAACCCAGCAGGCGGGCCCACGCGTCGACATGGTCGCGTACGGGCGGCTTCGCCTGCGAGGCCATGTCCGCCGAGGCCCTCCCCGTGGCGAACCGCGGGACCCCGCCCTCGATCGGATTGAGCGGGTCGGCGTCGCCCGTGATGTAGTAGAGCGAGACGGGCCGGTCGGGTTTGGGCTCCTTGATCCAGGACGCCCCGGCGACGGGAGCGATGGCGGCGATGCGCGCGGACAGTTCGACCCCGACCCGGAAGGCCATGGAGGCGCCGTTAGAGAACCCCGTGGCATGGATGCGTCGGGGATCCGCGTTGAACCGCGCGATGACGTCGTCGACCATCGCCTGGACGAACGCCACGTCCGGCGTGTTCTCCGTGCCCGCGTGAAAGCGCCCCGACCCGTCGTTCCAGATCTGGCCGTTGGAGCCGAAGCGCGCGGGCTGGGTCGGGTCCGGCGGCGTGGCATCGGGAAACACGGCCAGGAAGCCCTCGACATCGGCCTTCCGAGCCCAGCCGGTCTCCCGCATCGCGCCCCGCGCCGTGCCGCCACCGCCGTGGAACATGAGGACGGCCGGTACCGGCTTCGTGCCGTCGCAGCCCGGTGGCACATGGACGATGTAGCGGCGTTCCGCTCCCCCGACGACCAGCGTTCGTTCATGATCGCCCGGCATGGGCGCCGCTTCACGGCCGAGGTCGGACCGGGCCGCGGGCGGGATGCAGGCGATCCACGCCGCGAGAAGAGGCGTAGGCGTGAGACGTCGATGAGGCGGATGGAAAATCATGGGGGAACAACGGACCGGGTGGACCGGTTATTGTTGCCAGCAGGCATTGAGCCGGCGACCGATCAACATCCAACCGGAGTGATGGAGGGCCGAGCTATGCGAGGCCGGGGATCGATACGGGCACAGCGTGCGGGCTCGCGGTAGCTCGCCCCTCCAAGACATGGCATTGAAACAGCCGGCCCCAGCCTGACGTTCCGATTCATCTGCCCCAATTCCGACTCCTCCCCCGACCTGCGATCCGACCGCTTCCGCCCTGCCGTCATCGCCGCGCAGGCATTGCGGGTGGGGCCGTCGCCAGTGCCGAGCGATGGAAGGCCCAGAATGAATCGCCCAGCCCCTCGATCACGCGCATCGTGTCATGGCCGGCGCCGGGCACCTCGACGTATTCGTGAGGGATTCCCAGGGATTTGAGACGGTTCTCGAAGGTGCGGACGTTCTCCAGCATTTCATCGCGGTCGCCGATGACCATCCGCACCCGGCTCGCGCCGGACGTCAGCGCGGCGGCATTCCGGCCTGCAAGTTCCCAAGGGCTCTGCGCCGCGAAGCAGGCCGTGTCGTCGCCGAACAGGTCGCGCATCACCCGTTCGCGCCCGCGCGCGCCGACGCGAGGCGAGTTGGTGAAGACCTGTTGCAGCGGGCCGCCGGCGAGGATCGACACGGCGCCGAAGAGGTCGGGGTACTTGAATCCGAAGCGGGCGGCGCCGTAGCCGCCCATGCTGAAGCCCTCGACGATACGGCCCTCGCGGCTCGCCACGGTCCGGAACGTCGCGTCGATGTGCGGGATCAGGTCCTTCACGACGATGCGCTCCATCGGCATGCGCCCGTCCTTGGAGTTGATCCAAAGACTGTCCATGCCGTTGGCGAAGACGACGAGCATCGGCGGGATCTTCCCCTCCCGAATCGCCGCGTCGAACCGGCCGGACATCGGTGCGACGCCGCCCACGGTCGCACGGCCCGCGTCGCCCTTCCATCCGTGGAGCCAGTACAGGACGGGGAAGCGACGTTCCGGCTCGGCGTCGTACGACCGGGGTGTGTAGACGTGGCAGCCAACCTTCGTGCCCGCGGCGTCGCTGTCGAAGACGACCCGCTGCACGCGCGGCGCCTCGACCTGCGGCGGGATCCACTGCAGCGTCGTATCCGCCGCGCGACCCCCGCCGACGGCCATCAGCCCGCACGCAAGTGTGATCCGCAGAAGTTGCCGCCGCATCGGAATGGTCATAGACAATCAACGCGCGGGCCGACCGGCCTATTGTGAAGGAAACCCTGACCGAACATCCAACAGGGATGGGCCGAGCTATGCGAGGCCGCGGGGGATGGTTCTGCGGGAACGCAAGGTTCGGGCTCGCAGTAGCTCGCCCCTCCAGCCGGTAGGGCGAACGCATCCCTCCCCGTAA
>CAYRFK010000274.1:0-6330 GCA_964423465.1 uncultured Verrucomicrobiota bacterium
TCGCCCGCGACGGCGGGGCGGTGCTGCTCGTCACGCACGACGCGGACGCCGCCGCCCGCGCCGGGCGCATCCTTGACATGCGCGACGGACGAATCGCCCCGCAATAATCCCCGCCCCATCCCGTTCATCCTGTTATCCTGTCCGCAGGCTGAAGGAGCGAATCGACATGCATGCTGAACGAACGCATCGGAGCGCGGGGGCCGCGCGGAACGCCTGGGTGGTCATCCTCGCCTCGCTGGCGGCGATCGCGATCCTTGTCGCCCTCCTGCGCGACCGCGGCCCTGCACGCGGGCCGGCGTCGGACGAATCGAACCCTCTGCTCGTCTTCTGCGCCGCCGGGATCAAACTGCCGGTCGAGGCGGCCGCGCGCGACTTCGAGAAGGAGACCGGCGAGCGCGTCCAACTTCAGTATGGCGGCTCCGGCACGCTGCTGAGCAACCTGCGGGTCGCCAGGGCGGGCGACGTCTACGTGCCCGCCGACCAGAGCTACATCGACGCGGGCCGCGAGTTCGGCGTCCTCGCCGAGGTCGTTCCGCTCGCCCGCCAGCGGCCCGTGATTCTGGTCGCGAAGGGCAATCCAAAGGGGGTTCGCGCGATGGAGGATCTCTGGCGCGAAGGCGTCCGGGTCTCCCTGGCCAACCCCGAGGCCACCTCGATCGGTCGGTCGGTCCGCGCGCTGCTCCAGCCCGCCGGCCGCTGGTCGGCGCTGGAGAAGCATGCGGCCGTCTTCAAGCCCACGGTGAACGACGTCGCGAACGACGTGAAGCTCGGTGCCGTGGACGCGGGCGTCGTGTGGGACGCCCTCGCCGCCCAGTACCCGGACCTGGAGGTCGTGCGTCTGCCCGAGTTCGATGCCGCCGCCGAGACCCTTCACGCCGCCGTGTTGAAATCGTCGCAACGGCCCACGTCCGCGCTGCGCTTCGTCCGCTTCCTCGCCGCGCGCGACCGGGGCACTCCGATCTTCGCCGCGAACGGCTACGAGGCGCTCCCCGGCGACGCGTGGGGCCTCGCCCCCGAGATCACGTTCTTCAGCGGGTCGATGCTTCGGCCCGGCGTCGAGGCGACGCTCCGCGAGTTCGAGGCGCGCGAGGGCTGCCGCATCACGACCGTCTACAACGGATGCGGCATTCTCTGCGCGCAGATGCGCGCCGGGGAGCGGCCGGACGCCTACCTCTCGTGCGACACGACCTTCATGGAGAGCGTCGCAGACCTCTACGAGGGCCCGGCGGACGTCGTGGACAACAACCTCATGATCATCGTGCAGAAGGGCAACCCGAAGGGCATCGCGACCGCCGCGGACCTCGCAAAGCCGGGCGTGCGCATCGGCCTCCCGCACCACGACAAATCCGCGATGGGCAACGTCGCATGGAAGATGCTCGTGAATATGGGCCTCTACGACGCGATCGCCGCGAACATGGTCGTCGAATCGCCCACCGGCGATTTCCTCGTGAACCAACTCCGTACCGGCTCCCTTGATGCGATCATCGCGTGCCGCACGAACTACAGGCAGGTGGCCGACACGCTCGACGCTCTTCCGATCGACCATCCCATGGCCGCGATGACCCAGCCCTTCGCCGTTGGCAAGGCGACGCCCCATGCGCAGATGATGCGGCGGCTTCTCGACGCGATCGTCTCCAACACCGGCCGCGAGCGCTTCGAGAAGGCCGGCTTCGGCTGGCGCTACAAGGCCCCGGCGGGGAAGTGAGTGGCGCCCCCTCCAGCGGCGGCGCGCGCGGGATCCCGCGCAACCGGCCCGACTGGCCCTTCTACACGGGCCTGGCGATCCTCGGCGGCGCCTACGTGGTGCTGATCGTGGCGCTGGTCTTCGCGGACGCCTCGTTCACGACGCCGGGGCACATCGCCAAGGCGCTTGCGAGCCCGGAGATCCGCTTCGCGATGCGGTTGAGCCTCCTCTCCTGCACCCTGACCGCGCTGCTCTCGCTGTGGGTCGCCGTGCCGGCCGGCTACCTGCTTGCGCGTCACCGGTTCCCCGGGCGCCGACTGATCAACGCGATCCTCGACGTGCCCATCGTGCTGCCGCCGCTCGTCCTCGGCATCAGCCTGCTGATCCTGTTCCAGACGCCCCCCGGCCAGGCACTGCAACGCATCGTGCCGGTGACGTACACGGTGGGCGCCGTGGTGCTCGCCCAGTTCGTCGTCGCCTGCGCCTTCGCGGTCCGCACGATGCTCGTCACGTTCGAGCAGATCAGCCCGCGGGCCGAGCAGGTCGCGCTGACGCTCGGCTGCAGCCGCGCGCAGGCCTTCTGGCAGGTCGTCCTGCCGGAGGCGCGCCGCGGCATCCTGACGGCCGCCACCCTTTCGTGGGCGCGGGCGCTCGGGGAGTTCGGGCCGATCCTGGTCTTCGCCGGCGCAACGCGCATGCGGACCGAGGTGCTGCCGACCACGGTCTTCCTTGAACTCAGCGTCGGCAACATCGAGGCCGCCGCGGCGGTCTCGCTGGTGATGATCGTCGCGGCGCTCGGCGTGCTGACGATCGCGCGCGTCTTCGGCCTCGGCACGTCGTCGGAAGGGATGCTCTGAAATGATCGCCGTGGACCATCTCGCGGTGCGCGCCGGCGGGTTCGAACTCCGCGACGTCTCCCTGCGCGTGCCCGCCGGCGCCTACGCCGTGCTGATGGGCCGCACCGGGTCCGGCAAGACGACGCTGTTGGAGGCGCTCTGCGGCCTGCGCGCGGCGGCGGCGGGGACGATCCGCCTCGACGGGGTCGACGTCACGCGCTGGAAGCCTGCGGCGCGCGGCATCGGCTACGTGCCGCAGGATGGAGCGCTTTTCCCGACGATGACCGTGCGCGAGCACCTGGCTTTTCCGCTGGTCATCCGCGACCGCCCGCGCGCGGAGATCGGGGCACGCGTGGCCGAACTGGCCGGGCTTCTCGGCCTCGCGCACCTGCTCGACCGCCGTCCGCGCGGCCTCAGCGGCGGCGAGGTCCAGCGCGTCGCGCTCGGGCGCGCGCTGTCGTTCCGGCCGCGGATCCTCTGCCTCGACGAGCCGCTGAGCGCGCTCGACGAGACCACGCGCGGCGAGATGTACGGCGTGCTCGACGCCGCCCGCCGCCACGAAGGCGTCACTGCGCTGCACGTGACGCACAACCGCGAGGACGCCGACCGTCTCGCGACCCTCCGCCTCCGTATCGAGGACGGCCGGGTCGTCGAAGGTTGACAGACGCTCCGCGTGTATACATATTCGACGAATGAGTCATACACTGTCGGTTCGCGTGCCGGATGAACTCGCCGCATGGTTGGGGGCGGCCGCCAAGAAGCTGGGCCGTTCCCGTGGGGAGCTTGTCCGCGAGCAGTTGGAGAAGGCGCGTCATGAAAAGGCGCAGCCCCGGCCGTTCATGAGTCTGGCCGGGGCGGTATCCCTCGACAGCAGGCTGTCCACGCGCAAGGGCTTCTCAAAGTCATGAAGGGGATTGCCGACACCGGCTTCCTGGTTGCCTTCGCGAACGCGCGAGACATACACCATGACTGGGCCGTGAGCGTCGCCCGGCAGGTGACGGACCCGTTGTTGACATGCGACGCCGTGCTTGCGGAAGCCGCCTTCCACCTTGGCAGTGTAACGCTTGTGTTGAGGATGATCGAAACCGGGCTTGTGCGTCCGGCGTTCCACTGCGAGGACCACCTGCCGCATCTGGCCGATCTGGCGCGACGCTACCGGGACCGTTCGCCCGATCTCGCCGACCTGTGCCTGATTCGCCTGAGCGAGCTTCATCCCCACCACACGGTCTTGACGGTCGACCGTGCCGACTTCACCGTCTATCGCCGCAACAAGCGCGACGCGATTCCGCTCTGCACTCCACCCGACTGAGCCGGAACGATTCGGGGAGAAGCCCGTGTGTTCCGTTCATCCTGTTGACTCCTATCGCCCCGCGAAACACGTGATGCTGCCGTCCTCCGATGCGACGAGGATCCGGCCGGCGGCGAGGGCGAGGCCGTTGAACACGGGCGGGGACGGCAGGGTGAACTCCTCGCGCTTGTCGCCCGAGACCGAATCGGTGATGAGCATCCGGCCGCCCTTGCGGCCTTCAAACGCACCGAGTGGATCCTTCGGGTCGACGACATCCGGCGGTCCGGCCACGACCAGGCTTCCCTGGGCCAGCGCCATCGCGCGGATGCGCACCGGCACGCGCTCCATCCAGGAGTTCTTCTTCCCCTCCATGTTCTTCGCGAACAGGAGGTATCCCTTTGCCCCGGGCGTGAAGTAGACCGTCGGGTCGAGGCCCTTCAGCGAATCGAACATCCGCACGTAATAGGCGGAGTTCCGGTCGCGCACGAGCAGACGGCCGTACTCGCCGCCCGCCTTCCACGGCGTGCGCTTGAAGTACGTGTCGTCAAGATACCCGGCCGGCGCCTCGACCTCGGGTTTCCCGCCCAGCGGCTTGAGCGCGGGGTCGAAGATCTCCGAGCGCATCGCAATCCGGTCGCCGGCCGCGACGAGGATGTCCGCCAGCGTCCCCTGCGGCAGGCCGAAGTTCTGGGTCATGTCCGACACGTCGATCTCCGGGCCTTCCAACCGGCACTCGTGGCGCATCCCGCCGGTGGCCACGTCGAGCGCCAGGCTCCGGAGCCCGCCGTCGAGGTGCGACGAGCGTCCTGCGACGGCGTAGGCAAGGCCGTTGCGCACGAGCACGCTGCCGCTGACCGGCCACGGCGACTCGAGCTGGCCGAAGGCGCCGATGCGGCGCTCCTCCGGCGCGGCGCGGAAGCGCCACGCGAGGACGCCGTCGGCGGCGCGCACGCAGTAGATGAATCCGTCGGCCGACCCGAACAGCACGGCCCCCTTCTCGACCGTCGGCGGGGAGTCGATCCGCGCGCCGGCCGTGAACGTCCAGAGTGTCCGCCCGTCCTTCGCGTCGAGGCACGCGACCTGGTGCTCGTCGATCAGCGACACGAACACGCGCCCGCCAACTGCGACCGGCGGCGAAACGCGCCGGCCCGGCGTGACGCGCCATCGCTCCGCGACCGCCGCGCCGAGACGGGTCGCCGAGGCGCCGGAGCGGGAGGCGTCGGACCGGAACGTCGGCCAGTCCTCCGCGCCCGCCGCGGCCCCGTCGCACGCGCCAAAGGCCGCGCCGCGCTCGATCACCGGACCGGCGGCCGGCGCCGGGGCGGGTTCGGCCACCGCCAGCGCGTTCATGCCGGTGAGCTTCTCCTCGATGTAGCACTGGCACGGGTGCGGCGGCGCGTACTGCAGCCCGTTCGCCGGCATCATGCCGACGTGGCAGGTCCCGCGCACCCAGTTGTTCACCGAGTGCGGCCCGCCCTCGAGGTTCACGAACTCGGAGCCGCGCCGGCTGGCGAGGATGTAACGCTCGGTCGCCTTGTTGCGATAGCAGCGGTGATGGTGGTTGGCCTTGAACAGCGTCCCGAGCGGCACCTTCTTCTTCAGCTCGCCGCTGTGCAGGTCGTAGCCGTGGACTTCGTCGGGGAAGACGGACGTTTCATGCTTCCCGCCGCCGCCCGCCAACGCCTCCTTCTTCAGATCGGGCGTCCACGTCCATACCAGCCCGCCGATGACGAAGACGTCCTTCCACTCGTACCACAGGTGGCCGATGTACTTCTTCGGCTGCCGCCACAGCACGCGGCCGGTGCCGGCGTCGAGCGCGGCCAGGCTGTTCGGGCTGGCGTGCAGCACGACCCCGTCGATGACGATCATCGTCCCGCTCCAGAGTTTCCCCGCCGCGCTCTGCCCACCCGCGGTGCGGTCCGCCTCGTCGAGCGGAAACTCCCCGCGCCACCGCTCCGCGCCGCTTTGCGCGTCGAGCGCGACCAGCACATCGCTGTCGATCAGCGCCACGGTCTTTCCGTCCGTCGCCAGGTTCAGCGCCGGGTCGAGCGGCGCCGGCTCCGTCCCGCCGCCGGATTCCTTCCACTTGATGTAGTCGGTGACGCTGCCGCGGTAGGCCCTGGCCGACGTCCAGAGCCGGCGGCCGGACGCCGCGTCGACGGCCACAACCTGGGCACCGGAGCGATCCTCCCTGCCGACCGCGAGGTACAGCGTTCCATCGCGGAACAGGATCTCCCCGGTGCGCTCGGTGCCCGCATAGGTCTGCAGGATGGCCCCCGTGCGCGCGTCGAGCTGCGAGACCGGCGCGCTGTAGCCGAGCGTGACGTACACGCGGTCGCCGGCGGCGACGAGCCGCTTCTGGAGGTTCAGCGGGATGTCGCTCGGGCGCGGGCTGAACCAGTGGCCGCGCCACTCGCGCCAGCCCCAGCGGCGGATCGGAATCTTCCACAGGTCGACTCCGTTGAAGGCGTCGCGCGCGGCGAGCGACCACTTGTCGGGCAGGCCGTGATCCCCCTCGAGGC
>CAYRFK010000275.1:0-3848 GCA_964423465.1 uncultured Verrucomicrobiota bacterium
GTGACCTGCGAGTTGCGGAACCCGTGGGCCTGGCCGGCGGCCAGCGCGGCCTCGGCGCACTCGATGGCGGCCTCGCGCAGCGGGGACGGACACGATTCCGGAATCGACTGCGCGGCCCGGCGGTGCATGTCGATGACGGAGAGCATGCCGTCGCGGTTCTTCGCAAATCCGTCAAAGGCGCCGTGGTCCGCCGCGATGCGGGCGGAGTGCGTGAAGGCATGGCAGTGCATGACCGCCGTGACGGCCCCCGCCAGCGTCCGGCCCTGATCGCTGTCATACGGCAGCCCCAACGCCATCAGCATGCAGCCGAGGTTCGCATAGCCGAGGCCCAGAGGGCGGTAGCGGTGGCTGTTGAGGGCGATCCGGTCGGTCGGATAGCTGGAGTTGTCGACGAGGATATCCTGCGCGGTGATGAAGATCTCCACGGCCGCCTTGAACCGTGCCACGTCGAACGTGCCGCGCTCGTCGAGGAATTTCATCAGGTTGAGCGAGGCCAGATTGCACGCGCTGTCGTCGAGGAACATGTATTCGCTGCAGGGGTTGCTCGAGTTGATCGAGCCGTCGGCCTTGCAGGTGTGCCAGCGCTGGATCGTATCCTCGTACTGCACGCCCGGGTCGCCGCAGATCCACGTGCCCTCGGCGATCCACTTGAGCAGGTCGCGGGCCTTGTACGAGGGGCCCGGCTTGGACGAATCGGTGACGAAGTGCGTGGTCCACTCGCGGTCCTCTTCGACCGCCTTCATGAACTCGTCGGTGATGCGGATGCTGAGGTTCTCGTTCTGGAACGCGACCGATCCGTAGGCCTCGCCGTTGAAGCTGCCCGAGTAGCCCTCCTCGATCAGGGCCCACGCCTTCTTCTCCTCGGTCTGCTTGGCCTGGATGAACTCCTTGATGTCCGGATGCCAGACCTTCAGCGTGTTCATCTTCGCCGCGCGGCGGGTCTTGCCGCCGGACTTCACGACGCTGGCGATCGAATCATAGACCTTCAGGAAGGAGAGGGGGCCGCTGGGCTTGCCGCCGCCGCTGAGGCGCTCGCGCTCGGAGCGGAGCGTGGAGAGATCGGTGCCGCTGCCGCTGCCGAACTTGAAGAGCATCGCCTCGCTGCGGGCGAGGTCCATGATGCTGTCCATCGAATCCTCGACCGACTGGATGAAGCACGCCGAGCACTGCGGATGCTCGTACTGCGTGTTGGAGCGGCGGACGGAGCCGGTCAGGTTGTCGAAGTAGAAGTTCCCGGCCGCGCTCTGCTTGCCGACACCATAGGAGTGGAAGAGCCCGCAGTTGAACCACACGGGCGAATTGAACGAGCCGTACTGGTTGACGCAGAGGTAGGCGAGTTCGTTGTAGAAGGTCTCGCCGTCCTCGGGCGTCTGGAAATAGCCGTCGCGGACGCCCCAGTCGGCGATGGTTCGGACCACGCGATGAATCAACTGGCGGACCGACTTCTCCCGCTCCGGCGTGCCGTGCGTTCCATAGAAGTACTTCGATGCGACAACGTTGGTCGCCAGTTGCGACCACGTCGAGGGGACCTGGATGTTGTCCTGCTCAAAGATGATCTGGCCGCGGTCGTCCGTGATCTGGGCCTTGCGCAGATCCCAATTCACCGCCTCGAACGGGTCGACGCCCGGCGCCGTGAACACCCGCTTGACGTGCAGGCCCTTTGTCTCGTCCGCCCGCCCCGCCCGCCGGTCGCCCGGAAGCCGCGAAACCTGCCCCGATTGCGCCCGCGCCGCCCGATTTACCCGGGCCGTACCCTGCACCGTATCCTTGGATTCCAGCATTTCCCCGCCCCCCGTTCTGCAACCAATTCAGAACTAGATTCTTACGACGCCAATATAAACCACAACAGATTGTTAATAACTCATGTCACGTGCCGAAATCTACGCCACATCTTGTGGGGCTCAAGTGAAAAAAACAGGGTCGGTTGAAAAGGGGCCACTGGTGCGGCTTGCGGTGCCCATTTTTCGCCCTCCGGGGCGGGGGAGAATGTCAGATCGAGGCGCCCGGGTTTCCCCGGAACGGCCGCTTTCTTCTGAAATCTGGCGCGAAAGCGTCGTCTTCCTTCAAATCCTGCAGATAGACCTGGTCGAATCCCAGGTCGGCCACACATGACAGGACCTCATCGTACTCTTCGCCTGACAGGGCACGTGACAGGTCGCCGCGCTGAAAACAGGCCGGATTGGGGCGGAACTGGCTCATGACCGAGAGCGGCAGGTGCCGGCCGAACTCACGGCGAAGCAGGCGGAGGACCGCCAGGCTGTTGGCGGTCTCGCCGGGGAGCACGAGGTGCCTCACCAGCACACCGGTCCGGGCCGTGCGGGCGCCCGTCGGGTCCCAGGGCTCAAGGAAGCCCTTGGCTTCGACCATCGCGCGGATGGCAGCCAGGGCGAGGTCGGGATACCGCTCGTCCCCCATGCACCGTCGCGCGAGGGCGGCGTCGGCAAACTTGAAGTCGGGCAGGAAGATGTCGATGTGGCGGAGGTGGGCCTCGACCATGTCGGGCCTGTGATACCCGGAGCCGTTGAAGAGGAATGGCACCGTCACGCCGGCCGCACGAAGGCGGATGCAAAGGTCCTGCACATGCGGCCAGACGTGGTCCGGCGTCACGAAGTTCACGTTGTGGACGCCGCCCCCGACCATCGCCAGAACCCCGTCGAAGAGCGCGTCCGGCGACATCGCGCCGCCGAGTTCCTCCGTGGAAATCTGCCAGTTCTGGCAGAAGAAGCAGCCGCTGGAGCAGCCGGTGAAGAAGACGGTGCCGGATCCCCGGGTTCCGGTGAACGAGGGTTCCTCGCCGAAGTGGGGGCCGATGGATGCAACCCGCAGATCGGCGGTCTCGCCGCAGCGACCGGTCTGCCCAACGGTGCGGTCGATGCCGCAGTCGCGGGGACACAGCCTGCACTCCCGGTATGCCGTCGGATCCATGGCCCCAGTGTGCGATGGACGCGGCCCGGGCTCAATCCTGAATGGTCCTTCCGCCGTTGCGCGAGGCGCGGCGGTCGGCTACGGTGCCGGGACACGGTGAGGTTTGGCATGTTTCATTCAAGCGTTATGGGGACACTGGCGGACGGTGCGGCGAACCGCCCCATTTGCATCTTCTGCGGCAATCCGTCCCTGGTGGACCCGTTCAAGCGATGAACCCCGCCTCCGCCTACCGCCACGTGGTCTGGGACTGGAACGGCACGCTCCTCAACGATGCCTGGCTGTGCGTCGAGGTGATGGACGGCGTCCTCCGCACGAGAGGCCTTCCGGCGCTTACCCCGGAGCGCTATGCCTCGCTCTTCGACTTCCCCGTCCGCGACTACTACGTCCGCCTGGGCTTTGACTTCGCCCGCGATCCGTTCGAGGTCGTCGGCGCCGAGTTCATCCGGATCTACGAGAGCCGGCGCCTCGAGTGCGGCTTGCAGGCGGGCGCCCACGAGACGATTGAAGCCCTGTACACTGCCGGGGTCGACCAGTCGGTGCTGTCGGCGTACCGACACGACACGCTCGATGAACTCCTCCGGCACTTCGGTCTTCGGGACCGGTTCGAGCACGTGGTCGGCGGCGACGACATTTACGCCTTCGGGAAGCGCGAGCAGGGGCTGGCCTTGTTGCGCCGCATCGGCCTCCCTGGCCGGGACGTGCTGGTGGTCGGCGATACGGTCCACGATGCCGAGGTCGCCGCTGCGATGGGCGCCGACTGCCGGCTCATCCCCTGCGGCCACCAGTCGCGCGACAAACTCGCCGCAACCGGCGCGCCCGTGGTGGATTCACTGCGGGATCTCCTCCCGTAGTCCGACATCCCCGCCTGCTGAGTCTCAGTAACCCGTGAATCGCACTGTTGCGGGTGCTGTAGCCGCGACCGC
>CAYRFK010000275.1:3948-6321 GCA_964423465.1 uncultured Verrucomicrobiota bacterium
AGCCGCGACCGCGGATATCGGGATCGATTCCAGTTTCGGATCCGGTTACGCTGTGTAGTCACATCCGTGTCGGACGGGATGGCGGAGGCGAACGATGAAGGCATGGCGTTTTCTTACGGCGGGTCTCCTGGCGGTGCAGGCATCGGCGGCGTCGGGTGCGGCGAAGTCCCCGGCCGACTGGGTTGAGCCGCGCAGCGGCACCGTGGCCTCCCGCTGGTTCTTCTTCAACTCCGCCTGCCGGCCGTTCGGCATGGTCAACCTCAGTCCCGACACACGGACCGGTGGCGACTGGATGAACGGCTACCTCTACGGCGACACGTCCATCCGCGGCTTCAGCCACATCCACGGCTGGCAGATCTATGGAATCTCCGCGATGCCGTTCACGGGCGAGCCGAAGGGACACCTCGGCGCGGATGCGTACCAGTCGGAGTTCTCGCACGATGACGAGATCGCGCGCGCAGGCTATCACAAGGTCGCGCTGAAGACCTACGGCGTCACGGCCGAGTTGACCTCCACCTGCCGCGTCGGCTTCCACCGCTACACGTTCCCCGCATCCGCGGAGGCCGGAGTGTTGCTCGACACCGGCGCGGTGCTGATGGACAGGATCGCGCACAGCGAGGTCCGCCGCATCAGCGACACCGAGCTCGAAGGCCACGCCGTGATGGCGGCGACGACCCGTCGCCCGAAGCCCTTTACGGTCCATTTCGTCGCCCAGTTCAACCGCCCGATGACAACGCTCGGAGGCTGGGAGGCGGGGAAGCCCGTCGCGGGCACGGTCACGTCCGTCGCCGGCACCAACGCGGGCGTCTTCGCGCGCTTCGCACCCTCGGCGAAGCCGCTGCTGATGAAGGTGGCGATCTCCTACACAGGCATCGATGGAGCTCGCCGAAACCTCGCCGCGGAACTGCCGCACTGGGACTTCGACCGCGTCGTCGCCGAGTCGCGCGACGAGTGGAACCGTCGCCTCGGCCGCGTCGAGGTGTCTGGCGGATCCGACGCCGACACGACGCGCTTCTACACCGACCTCTGGCACTCCCTGCTCGGACGGCGCATCGTCAGCGATGCCGACGGCGCCTATTGCGACAACACGGGCGCCGAGCCGAGGGTGCGGAAGGTCCGCTGCAACGCCGACGGCAAGCCGCTCTTCCCGCACCACAACTTCGACGCGTGGTGGGGCTCTCACTGGACGCTCGACCTCCTCTGGCCCCTGGTCTGTCCCGACGTCATGGATGCCTTCTGCAATACGATGGTCGACATGTACCGCAACGGGGGGCTGATCCCGCGCGGCCCCGCCGGAGGCAACTACACGTTCGTGATGATCGGCGACCCCTCCGCGTCGTTCTTCGCCACGGCGTATCACATGGGCATCCGCAACTGGGACGCCGCGGCCGCATGGGAGGGGCTCCGCAAGAACGCGTTCCCCGGCGGCATCCGCGCGCACGCTGGCTACGAGCACAACCGTACCAACGCGGCCGGCGGCGGCATCACCTACTATGTCGACCGCGGCTACGTCCCCGAGGGGATCGAAGGGAAGGGGATGCACAAGGACGGCGCATCCATGACGCTGGAATACGCGTACCAGGACTGGTGCCTCGCGGAACTCGCCGCGTCGCTCGGGAAGGCGGACGACGCGAAGCTCTTCGCCGCGCGCGCCATGAATTACACGAACCTGTGGGACGGCTCCGGCTGGATGCGCCCGCGCAACAAGGACGGCTCGTGGCTCAAGGACTTCACGCCCGTGTCGACCGGGAAGAACTTCACGACCAAAGGATTCTGCGAGGCGACCGGCGCCATCTACACGCACTTCGTCCCGCACGATCCGCGCGGCCTGATGCACCTCTTCGGCGGTGCGGAGCCCTATGCCGCCGCTCTCGATGCCCAGTTCAAGCGGGCCGAGCCCATGAACTTCATCGTGCCCCACGGTCAGCACGGTGCGGCTTGGGTCGACTACGAGAACCAGCCCTCGACCGGCATGGCCCACATGTTCAACTTCGCGGGGCAGCCATGGCTCGCCCAGAAGTGGGCGCGCACGGTGCGGCAGGCGGTGTTCAGCAACATCACGCCGCAGGACGGCTATCACGGCGATGAGGACCAGGGCCAGATGGGCGCGCTCGCCGCGCTGCTGGCGCTTGGCCTGTTCGACGAGAAGGGCGGGGCGGCCCGGCGGCCGACGTGGCAGTTGACCGCCCCCGTGTTCCCCGAGGTCGTGCTCCACTTGGATCCGGCCTACCACTCCGGCCGCACGTTCCGCATCACCGCCCGCAACGCCGGTCCGAAGAACATCTACATTCAGTCCGCCAAACTCAACGGCCGTCCGCTGACCGGTTGCTGGTTCTACCACGAAGAACTGGCCAAGGGCGGCACCCTGGAACT
>CAYRFK010000276.1:0-6311 GCA_964423465.1 uncultured Verrucomicrobiota bacterium
CTATCTCCCGATCGACCTGATGGAGAAGGCCCTCAGTTGCGACTTCATCATCCGCCGTGCGTGGCGGTAGGCGGCGGTGGGGCAGACACTCCTGTCTGCCCCGCCGACACCCACCAACGCGGCATTGACCCGACACGCGCGGTCTTTCATTCTCGCCGGCATGAATGCGATGCCACGCCCCACCTCCATCCCGCGCCGTCAGTTCATCGGACGGATGGCTGGCGGGGCGGCGGCGCTTGCCGGACTCAGCGCTGCGGGCTGTCGCAGCCCGGGAGCGGCCGGCGCCCGCACGTGGCGCAAGCACGGCGTCGTGCTGGCATCGGACGCGACGGGGTGGATCCAGAACTTTACGTCCGTCGCGAACCCCCTGGGCGGCGGGAGCTGGCGGCTGTGGACGTCGCTCTCCGGGCCGGACGCGGAGAAGAACATCGGGTTCGCGGAGGGCGTTCCGGGCGGACCGATGATCCGCACCTTCGCCTCGCTGTCGGCGGGAGAGCCGGCCGACGCGCCGCTGGCGATCGGCAACCTGCCCGACGGCTGGCGGCCCGTGCAGTCGGTCCACATCGTGCTGCCCGGCGGGCGCCACCGGCTCTACTTCTGGGCGCACGGCCCGAAGGTGGTGCGCTACCTCGTGGCGGAGAGCGACGACGGCCGCCGCTACCGCGTGCTCGATCCGCGCCGGGCCTGCCTCTACCACCCGGCGGACCGTGCGGTGTCCGGCGACGCGGCGCGCGAGGCGGGGCTGGCGCGACGGGCGGCGCAGAAGTCCTCCCAACCCGCCGGCGAGCCGCTCGCGCCCGCCGGCTTGATCTCCAACGACGCGACCAACGTCTACCGCCTGCCCGACGGCACGTGGGAGATGTACTCCGTCGGGCTGCTCGAGGTCCCGAAGGACGACCCGCGCTGGATCGCACACGACAACTGCCCGGGCTGGGTGCGCGTGATCGACCGCTACACCAGCGCCGACGGCGTGGTCTGGGGCGGACGGCGGCGGA
Organism: uncultured Verrucomicrobiota bacterium; assembly: GCA_964423465.1. GTDB lineage: Bacteria > Verrucomicrobiota > Kiritimatiellia > PWTM01 > PWTM01 > VGWF01. The sequence goes on from CAYRFK010000276.1 coordinate 996, forward strand.
TCCTGGTGCCCGACGCGGAGGATCCGGCCGATCTCCAATTCTATTATCTCTCGGTCACGCACACGCCGGAGGGCCGGGTCGGCATGCTCGGTCACTACCGCTGCGGCGCGCAGACGATGGACCTCGAAATGTGCTTCTCGCGCGACGGTATCACGTGGGAGCGTCCGCATCGCGGGCCCTGGATTCCGCGGGGGCGGCCCGGCGAGCCGGATTCCTACGCGATCTACGCGAACCACGCCGCGGTGCGCGACGGCGGCCGCTGGCATCTCTTCTACATGGCGATGACCGCCGCGCACAATCACAAGCACGCCCACGGCGAACCGACCCGCTCCGTCATGCTGGCGACCTGCGACGGCCCGCTTTGGGGTTTCCCGCCGCCCCGCGGCGCGTATACTGTGCCACGCGACGGGGGACACCGGACATGATGAAACGGACAGTACTGGCGATCGGGCTGGCGGCGGCGGGACTCGCATCCGCGGCGCCCGTGCGGGAATACGAGATCAAGCTGGACGAACAGCCGGTCTCGGGGAAGCAGGTCGTCTCGATCCGCTTCACGCCGGGAGAGACAACGAACTACGACCAGTTCGTTTTTGAGTGCGTCCTCCGCCAGGAGTACGTCCAGAAGGACTCCTCGGGCCGCGAGCGCAAGCGCGTCGTCGAGCCGGCGACCTTCACGTTCCGCGAGAACGGTATCCGCTTCGTCGAGGCGCTGGACAAGCACATCAGCTTCTGGGTCCCCGTGAGCATCGAGCAGTTGAAGGAGGCGTTCGGCGACACGCTCTTCGTCGGCACCGCGCCGGTGACCATCCACAAGATCACGATCAAGGCCATGGTCGCCGGCGACGCCGTCTGGACCATCGAGAGCAAGCCCGGCGGGGGACCGCAGAAGCCGCCCGAGGCCGCGGCGCCCGGCGAGTCCGGAGAGGCCCGCGATAAGTACGGCCTGCCGGTCATCAAGGGAGGGCCGCGCAAGTGACGCCCCGGCACCCGGCTCTTCTTCTCGTCGCCGCCGGCCTCGCGGTCGCGGCATCCGCCCATGCGGCGGGCGACGCCGCCCTGTTCACCCCGGAGATGCTGCAGCTTCGCGCCACGCTCTCCAACCAGGTCGCCGCGGCGAAGGAACAATCCCCCGGCGCCGTGGGCGACGTGCTCAAGGCCGAATCCACCCGCTGGGAGCAGGAACTGGCCGAGCGACGGCGCACGCGCAACATCAAGGGCATCGCCGTTTCCGAGGCGGCGCTTGATGCGCTCAAGACGGGGGCGGAGGCACTGGAGAAGAAGGGCCGCGTCGAGTTCCCCGGCACACTCCGGCGCGAACTGGCGGACGACTTCACGAAGCTCAAGGCCCGCATCGACACGGCCGCGCAGGAGGCCGCCACCCGGACGGCGGCGGAGGAGGCCAAGGCCGTCGCCACGTTCCGCGAGGCGGCGCAGAAGGCGGGCGTCGAGATTCCCGCCGACGCCCCGGCGGCGAAACAGCGGTTCGACGCGTGGCTCACGGCGACTCCCCCGCCCCCCGGCGCGCCGGGCGGCGGCGCGACCGCAGCCGCGATGACGCCGGAGGCCGCGCCCCAGGCGCCGGCCAAACCCGAGCCGCCCCCCGAGTTCTTCGCGCAGTCGCGGCCGGGAGCGGAGTGGGTCACGATCGGCCGCTGGGCTGCGGAATCGGCCGGACCGGACATCTACGAAGTGGAGGTCTTCGGCGAGCCGGGGAAGAAGAGCGGACAGAAGGAGAATCCCATCGCCGGACGCGCGACGAAATGGACCTACGAGGGCGTCAAGAAGCTCGATGCCGGCGACTTTGCCTTCCGCCTCCGTCGCGACGGCACCAAGGATGCGGTCGAGGTCGTCGAATGGCCCGGCGCCTCGAACGGCGGCAAGCTGACGTTCCGCACCAAACTCGTCCGCATGATCCCCGCGGCGACCGGCTTCGAGATCCAGTGCTCCATGGCCAAGCCGGTCAGCGTGCCCGTCAAGACCGAGCCGGCGGGCGCAAAGGTCTATGTCGACGGCAAGGCCTACCTGGATGGCGGACGCGAGGCCCGCACGCCCTTCACGATGAACCTCCCGCCCGGAGCGTATTCCATCCGGATCGCCCTGGAGGGATTCCAGGATCTCGAGGCGCAGGGATTCCAGGTCGCCGACGGGAAGTCCATCGGCGCGCGGCTCTCGCCGTTGAAAGACATGCCCGGCCGCACGATCAAGGCCGACCCGCAGCGGATCTGGGCCGACACGGGTGTCACGGTCAACAAGGGCGACCGTATCCGCCTGTCCGTCGAGGGCGAATGGGCCTGCGGCAAACAGGGCGAGATGACCGGCCCCGCCGGCTACGATCCGTCGCAGCTGAAGTTCAGCCATTACTACATGAACCCGCGCAACGGGCCGAAGCAGGTCGACAGCGCCCCCTACGGCGCGCTGCTCGTGCGCATCGGCACCAACAAGATCTCGCACATCGGCACGACCCGCGGCTTCATCACGGGCAACGCGGGACCGCTGCTCTTCGATATCAACGAGGAGGCCGATCCCGCCTGGCGCCGCGACAACCGGGGCGCCCTGCAGATCAAGGTCATCGCCGCCCCGCCGACGCCCTGACCGGCCGGCACCCCGGCGGACCACTCCCCCACGCGCCACGTGTGGTTGAAATCGAAGTTGCCCCAGGTCGTCCCCGACCCCGACCTGGTGGGGGAGGACGAGGAGACGCTGCAGGCAGATCCGCCGGCTTCCGGGCCTACGCCGAAGTCGCAACAGCGGTCAGATCCCTGCCCTTCAGCCCGAACAGCGGCGCCGCCCGAAGCATCTGTGCATCGTTGGTGCAGATTTCCGTGAATCCATGAAGGCAGGCGCAAGCCAGGTGTATGGCATCGGCCGCACCCAGAGCCTGCCTGCGCGGCATGGCTTCCAGCCGCTCGCACGCGGCATCCAGCAACGGCGCCGTCACGGGAAACCAGGTCCAGACGCCCGCCGCCTCATCCGTGCGAATCTGCTCACGAATCCGGGCCGCGTCCCTCGCAGAGAGGCGCCCCTCGCGCAGGTGCCGGTTCAGAACGCTCCAGAACTCCACCCGTCCCAAGCTGCAGCTCGCCAGACCATCCCCCGCAAACGCCGCCCGGCGCACGTTCGCCGCGCCGTGCTCGTTCAGGTAGCACTTGGCGATGAACGCGGTGTCGAAGTACATCATCGCCGGTCCCGCTCCTCGCGGACAAGAATCTCCGATCCCTTGTCGATCCTCGGCATCCTTGCGATCCCCGCCTCCCGATCGGGAAGCGGCCGCGCCCGCGCGGATTCGCGCCACGGCACGAGCATCGCCACGGGACGGCCGCGCTCCGTCACCACGTACTCCGACGTGGCGGCCTCGCGGACGCAGTGGCCGGTCCGCATGTGCAGGTCACGGATGGTGATGTGCTTCATGTGCACATGGTGTCACATTGCGCCGGCCGGCGCAAGGCTGCACACGCAGGACGATGGCCATGCGCCATTGCCCGTCCGGGTAGCCGCAGGGCTACGACCTGCGGCGCTGCGGCAATCGCCAACCGCGCCCGCGTTCGCCGAAGCCCCGGCGCGCCACGTCGTAGCCGTGGCGCTACCCGAGCACCGGAACGAGAGGCAGAGAACTCATCCAAGCGCGCCACTGAAAACAGCGAGGAACCTTATGCGTGCGAGTGTTCAAGACGGTCGGCAATCCACACTTTGATCACCGACTGCCGCGGGACGCCAAGGCGCTTGGCTTCACGGTCAAGAGACTGAATCATCCAGACAGGAAAGTCTACGTTGACCCGCTTCTGTTCCCGACCGGGGCGGGTAGCATGGGCAAAATCGAGATGCTTGGAGACGTCCCCGCCATCATCGAACTTCTTGTCAAATTCTTCACTCTTCATATCGTTCAACCTCATTTGTCCGTGATCGCCGGGCCGAGATGATCCGTGTCTTGCCGTCCCGAATCGTGAAGATCGCCGACCAGTGCTTGCCGCCGATACGCCCGATCAGCAGCCAGCGCGGCTCGCCCTGCGTGCGTGCGGAAACTTGCAAGCGATCTGGATCGTCCCACAATGCCTGGGCTCCGACGAAGTCGATGCCGTGCTTGGCCCTGTTCGCTTCACTTTTCTCAGGATCGAACTCGAACTTCATGGCATCAATAGTATACCCACCGTATACCTCTGGTCAACCAACGGAGTGTTACTCTTCTGATTCGAACGTGCGCCCTTGTCGTCCGGCCCGGTGCCGGGTGACAAGTGACGAACCAGCAAGCCGACGGCTGCGGGACGTGATGGCTTCACTCTTCTCCTGACGCAACGGCTTCGGGCACACCGCCGTTCATGGCGTCCTCTCCTTTTGAACCGAACAGCACCTATTCAGCCTACCTCGCCGCAGGCTTCACCCTCGCTCCAGGTTCACGCTTCATCGGCATGTCCTCAGAACCCGACCGCGATATCCGCGACGGCGTCTTCTTCACCGCCCTGGGCGCGGTTGGCGTCGGCCTGGGTGGAGAGGGTCCAGAGGTGGCCGTCGGACTCTGCGGTGACGGCACCGTCGCGTTCGGTGGACATCCACGCGTCGGGGCCGAGGCGGGTGGTCACGAAGCGGCGGGTGATCTCGTGGACGGACTCGCGCTCGCTGGAGAAGGTGCCGGGGACGCCGGAGGGACGGCCGTATTCCGCGAGGACGATGTCGGGGCGGACCCTGCCGAGCAGGGCGCCGAGATCGCGGGCCAGCGACGCCTCGACCTGCGGCTTCTCCGCGCCGGCGGCCGGCGCCGCGGCGCCGTGGTGCGGGAGCGTCACGATCTGGGCACGCAGGGCTTCGGGGGCGGTCCGCGCGGCGAGGGCCGCGACGCCCTCGGGGCGGAGATCGCCGGTGAGGAGCACCGCGGCGCCGCCGTGGACCACACGCAGCACGAGCGAGCCGTTGTCGAGGTCGCCGGATTCCGGATCGCCGGCCGCGGGTCCCAGCACCTCGATACGGAACTCGCCGCCGGGGCCGGGCTCGCGGAACAGGACGTCGCCCGCCGCGGCGGTGCGGTGTGTGACGTCCCAGCCGGCCCACCGATTCATCCACGTCGGACCGCGCTTTGACAGTCCGCGGGCGAGGGACGGGCGGCGGGGATGGAGCGGATCGCCGGCCAGCGTCTCGTGGGCGCGGTTCGCCAGCGCCTGCCCGGCCTTGATGCCGAGCTTCGTGGCGAGGGCGTCGGGCGTCGTCTCCGCCGTGATCCCGTCGAGCCCCGGCGGCGTGATGACCTCCTTCACCCACACGTGATCGAGGACGTTGGCGTAGGCGCCGGCGAAGGGCCAGCGGCTGAAATAGAACGTCGAGAGGGGG
>CAYRFK010000277.1:0-6283 GCA_964423465.1 uncultured Verrucomicrobiota bacterium
TCGGGTCGGTGAAGTCGAATCTGGGTCACCTGGAGGCCGCGGCGGGGGTGGCCGGCCTGGCCAAGGCAGTGCTGGCGGTGGCCCGCGGTGTCATCCCGGCCAACCTGGGATATCGAAACCCCAATCCGCACATACCTTTCGGGAGTCTGCGACTCAAGGTCGTCGCCGAACCGACACCGTGGCCACGGGAGGGACGGCGGATCGCGGGCGTGTCGTCGTTCGGGTTCGGCGGCACCAACGCGCACGTCGTGCTCGAGGCGCCGGTTGAGATCTCCGGTGAATCGGTTGCGCCGCAGGAGGATCCGGGCCTCGACCCGGCCCCGGTTTGCGCCGTGACCACGTTGGTGCTGTCCGCGAAGACGCCGCAACGGGTGGCGGCCTTGGCGGGGACCGTGGACTCCTGGATGGGTGGCGCCGGTGCAGATGCCGATCTGGACCAGGTGGCGCACACCCTCAATCACCATCGCAGCCACTATTCGGTGTTCGCCACGGTGTGCGCCCGTGATCGAGCCGCGGCCAGGGCGGGATTGGCGGCGTTGGCCGCCGGGGATGCCGCGCCGGGCGTCGTCGCGGCGCATCAGGGGCGCTGCCGGCCGGGCACGGTGTTCGTCTACTCCGGCCAGGGTTCGCAGTGGCCCGGCATGGGCCGGAGGCTGCTCGCCGACGAACCGGTGTTCGCCGCCGCCGTCGACGAACTGGACCCGGCCTTCGGAGAACACCTGGGGTTCTCCCTGCGTCAGATCATCGTCGACGGTGAAGTAGTACGCGGAGATGCGCGCGTGCAACCGGTGGTGCTGGGCCTGCAGTTGGCCTTGACCGCGCTGTGGCGGTCTTACGGAGTTCACCCCGATGCGGTGATCGGCCATTCGATGGGTGAGGTGACCGCGGCCGTCGTCGCCGGGGCGCTGACGCCCGAGCAGGGGGTACGGGTGATCGCCGCGCGGTCGCGGCTGATGGCGGAGTTGGCCGGACCTGGCGCGGTCGCCCTGCTCGGTGCCGACGCCGCCACCGCCGCCACCCTGATCGCCGACGGAGTCGAAATCGCCGGACATCTCTCACCGAAGCAGACCGTGGTGGCGGGCCCGGTCGCCGCCGTCGAGGCACTGCTGGCCGCGGCCACCGCCCAGAACCGGTTCGCCCGCCGGGTGAACATGGAGGTGGCCTCCCATACCGCCCTGATGGACCCGGTGTGCGAGGCGTTACGGGCTGAGTTGGCCGATCTGGTTCCGCGGGTTCCCACCCTCGCGATGTTCTCCACGGTCTCCGACACGACGGGCATTCCGGTACCCGACGCCGACTACTGGGTGGCCAATGTGCGCCGGCCGGTCCGGTTCCACCAGGCGGTCAGCGCCGCGGCCGCCGACCACGCGACCTTCATCGAGATCAGCCCCAATCCGATCCTGACCCATGCGATCGACGACACCCTCGGCGACGTCCACCACCACGCATTGCCGACACTGGTCCGCGACGGCGACGACACGGTGAGTTTCCACACCAACCTCAACGCAACTCACACCACCCACCCCCCGGCCACACCCCATCTTCCCGAACCGCACACCGCGCTGCCGGCCACCCCGTGGCGGCACAGCAGGCATTGGGTTCCCGAGCCGCCGAAACGGTTTGCGTCGGACCTGACCTGCTCCAACGGTCACTCCGCAACGTCGGCGGTTCCCGCCGAGTGGGTGTGTGCCGTGCACTGGCCGGTGCAACCCCTGACCGGCGAGTACGCCGGCGACACCGGCCAGAGTTGGCTGGTGATCGCTGAGGCCGGGATCGCAGCCGAACTGAACCGGCGGTTGGGCGGGGCTGCCGTCACCGCCGTCGACCCGGCCGAACTCGACGATGAGCCCGATTCGGTCCTGGCCGAACTCGCCGGGACCACCCACGTCCTCTACGCCCCGGCACAGCCCGATGAGGTCTGGGACCCGCAAGCAGCCACCAGGATATTCACCGCCGCGCGCAGACTGGCCGCGGCCATGGCCGATCGACCGCTTCCGCCGACGCTGACCGTACTCACCCGAAACGCCGCGCCGATGGACGCCGGCGACCGCGCCAATCCGGCCCATGCGGTGCTGTGGGGACTGGGCCGAACACTGGCCCTGGAGCATCCCGAAATCTGGGACCGCATCGTCGATGTCGACGCATCGGTTCCCGCGGCCCTGGCGGCCTCGTGGCTGCTGGCCGAGACCCAGGCCGCCGACGCCGAGGACCAGATCGTCTACCGCGCCGGTGTGCGCCGGGTCGCCCGACTGCGCCGCGCGGCCGCCCCCGCGGCGCCGGTACGTCTGGACCCCGACGGCAGTCACCTTGTCGTCGGCGCGACCGGCAACATCGGCCCGCACCTGATCAGCTACCTCGCCGGCCAGGGCGCCCGCACCATCGTCGCGGTTTCGCGCAACCCCGGATCCCGGCTCGACGATGCGACGGAGGCCTTGTCGCAGCGCGGAATCCGGCTGGTCACCGTCGCCGCAGACGCCGCCGACAGCAGCGCGATGGGCGCACTGTTCGACCGGTTCGGCGCGGACCTGCCCGCGCTGGCCGGGATTTACCTCGCGGCGTTCGGCGGCGGGCCGGCGATCCTGCAGGACATGACCGACGCCGACGTCACCGCCATGTTCGGGCCCAAGTTGGACGCCGCCTGGCTATTGCACACGCTGTCGTTGCACCACCCCGTCCAGCAGTTCGTTCTGTTCACGTCGATCTCGGGGCTGCTCGGATCGCGGTGGCTGGGCCACTACGCGGCCACCACCACTTTCCTGGACACCTTCGCCTTCGCGCGGCGGGCCGCCGGATTGCCCGCCACCGCGGTGGAGTGGGGTTGGTGGAAGTCCCTGGCCGACAACCAGTCCGATGCCGAACGTCAGGTCACCCTGGAATCCGGTCTGCTGCCTATGCCCGACGACACCGCCATCCGCGCGCTGTCGGTGCTGACTGCTTCCGATGCCCCGGTGTGCTGCGCCGTCGTGGCCGCGGACTGGAACCGGCTGGCCGGCGCCTACCGCAGCCGTGCGGCCCTGCGCATCATCGACGAACTGACCACCGATCATGCTGAGGCCAACGAGTCGGCCGGCATCACCACATTCAGGTCGGCGCTGCACGACTGCGAACCCGCCGGGCGGCGCGCCACGCTTACCGAGCACGTCTGTGCTCTGGTGGCCGAGGCGATGGGCCTGTCCTCCCCGCACGAGGTCGACCATTCGACCGGATTCTTCCAGGCTGGGATGAACTCGCTGATGAGCGTGGCGCTTCGGCGATCGCTGTCGGACTCCCTCGGCGAGGAACTGCCCGCGTCGGTGGTTTTCGACTACCCGACCGTGGCCGACCTCGTCGGCTACCTGGCCGCCAAACTGCCCGAAACAGCTGACGTCAACGATGTTGCCGGGGATCTCGACGATTACGGGGATCTCGCCGAAGACGAACTGCTCCAAAAGCTATCCGAAAGACTGAGCTAACCCATGACAGCCCCGTCAGCACCGTCGCCTGACCGCAGAGCGATCATCAGCGAGGCGCTCCGCAAGATCGATGATCTGACCGCGCGCCTGGCGATCGCCGAGAAGGCCTCCACCGAACCCATCGCGGTGGTCGGTTTGGGTTGCCGACTGCCCGGCGGGGTGAACAACACCGATGAGTTCTGGACGCTGCTGTCCGACGGTGCCAGCGGGATCATCCGGGTGCCGGCCGACCGCTGGGACGCCGATGCCTACTACTCCGACGATAACACCGTGCCGGGCACCATCTGCAACCGCGAGGGCGGGTTCATCACCTCCTGGCAGCCCGACGAGTTCGACGCCGAGTTCTTCAACATCTCCCCGCGTGAGGCGGCCGGGATCGACCCGCAGCAGCGACTGCTGCTCGAAGTCGCCTGGGAGGCACTGGAAAACGCGGGAATCAACCCGCAGTCGATCCGCGGTACCCAGACCGGTGTCTTCATCGGTCTGACCACCAACGACTACTACCACTCAGTGGCCGGCAAGTTGCGCCACGACCAGATCGACGCCTACATCCCATTCGGGAACGCGCCGAACTTCGCGGCCGGCCGGCTGTCCTATTTCCTCGGCGCGCGAGGCCCCGCCGTGGTGATGGACACCGCCTGCTCGTCGTCATTGGTGTCCATCCACCTCGCGTGTGAGAGTCTGCGCCGGCGGGAATGCGACGCGGCTCTGGCAGCCGGGGTGAACCTCATCCTCAGCCCGGAGAACAGCATCGCCTGTTCCCGATTCGGGATGCTTTCCCCGGACGGATCCTGCAAGTCCTTCGACGCCGACGCCAACGGCTACGTGCGCAGCGAGGGCTGCGGTGTCGTGGTGCTCAAGCGACTCGAGGACGCCCAGCGCGACGGCGACAACGTGCTGGCCGTGGTACGCGGATCGGCGGTCAATCAGGACGGTGCCAGCAGCGGCCAGACGGTGCCCAACGGCCCCGCCCAGCAGGCCCTGATGCGCCAGGCCCTGCACGCTGCTCGGTTGGCCCCCGCTGAGGTGGACTACATCGAGGCGCACGGTACCGGGACAGGTCTGGGTGATCCGATCGAACTGGATGCGCTGGCCGAGGTGTACGGCGACCGCGACGGCGCCGCGCCCCTGGTGCTGGGCTCGGTCAAGACAAACCTCGGTCACCTGGAGTCCGCTGCCGGAGTCACCGGCTTCATCAAGGCCGTCCTCAGCGTCGTCCACGGCCACATTCCCCGGCAGTTGAACTTCAGCAAGCTCACCCCGCACGCCGGCCCGGGCGCGTCGCGTTTCGTCATCGCCGCCGAGCCGCTGGACTGGCCGGACGTCAACCGTCCGCGCCGGGCCGCGGTGTCCTCGTTCGGGGTCAGCGGCACCAACGCCCACGTGGTCATCGAGCAGGCGCCCGTGCCCGAACCTGCCCCCGGGGAGCCGGCGCCTCCGGTGAGCACCCTGGTGGTGACCGGCCGCAGCCCGTCGCGGATCGCGGCGACCGCAGGCCGGCTGGCCGACTGGCTGGAGAGCACCGAGGTCCCGTTGGCCGACGCCGCGCACACGCTGAACCACCACCGGGCCCGGCACCCGCTGTTCGCCACCGTTGCCGCCGCCGACCGCGGTCAGGCGGTGGCGGGACTGCGCGCGCTGGCCGGAGGCTACCCGGCGTCCGGAGTAGTGGCACCCCATGCCGGGCCGTGCGGGACGGGCACGGTGTTCGTCTACTCCGGCCAGGGCTCGCAGTGGGCGGGGATGGGTCGCCGGTTGCTGGCCGACGAACCGGAATTCGCTGCGGCCGTTGACGACTTGGAACCCGCGTTCGTCGAGCAGGCCGGGTTCTCGCTGCGCCAGATCCTGCAATCCGGGGAACCCGTCGTCGGCATCGACCGGATCCAGCCGGTACTTGTGGGCGTGCAGTTGGCCTTGACCGCGTTGTGGCGTGCCCACGGGGTGGTGCCCGATGCGGTGATCGGGCATTCGATGGGCGAGGTTTCCGCTGCGGTCGTGACCGGCGCGTTGACCCCGGCCGAGGGTTTGAAGGTCATTTCCACCCGATCCCGGTTGATGTCGCGGCTGGCCGGCCAGGGCGCGATGGCGCTGCTGGAACTCTCCGCCTCGGCCGCCCGGGAGACACTCGCCGACTATCCGGATGTCACTGTGGCAGTGGAGGCTTCACCGCGGCAGGTGGTGATCGCCGGGCCGCCTGAGCAGGTCGACGCGGTCGTCGCCGTGGTGTCGGCCCAAGACCTGCTGGCCCGGCGGGTGGAGGTCGACGTGGCCTCCCACCACGCCATCATCGACCCGGTGCTGCCGGATCTGCGGGCTGCGCTGGCCGATCTCGATCCCCGGCCGCCGGCTATTCCGGTGTTCGTCACGACCGGCGACCGCGCGGAGGCCGGGACGCCGGTCTTCGACGCCGACTACTGGGTAGACAACCTGCGCAATCCGGTCCGGTTCAGCCGGGCCGTCGCCGCCGCCGGTGAGCAGCACACCTTCTTCGTCGAGATCAGCCCGCATCCGTTGCTCAGCTACGCCGTGGACCAGAGCCTCGAGGGCGTGCATCACCACACCCTCGGCACGTTGCTGCGCGACGCCGGGGACACCGTCGCCTTCCACGCCAACCTCAACGCCACCCACACCGTGCGCCCCCCGGAGGTGCCGCATCCAGCCGAACCGCGCGCCGTCCTGCCGACGACTCCGTGGCATCACACCCGGCACTGGCTGGACATCTCCACAGCGGACTCCGACAGGGACGCAGCGGCCGGGCGCAACGCTGCCGGTACGCCCGCAGCTGCTGCCGGCACCGACTGGTTCCACGAACTGACCTGGCCGGTCCGCGA
>CAYRFK010000278.1:0-6269 GCA_964423465.1 uncultured Verrucomicrobiota bacterium
GCCCCGGCTCGGCCCACGTCAAAGCGAAAAAAGGCACCAAATCCGCCAGCATCGTAAGCCCGGACAAGCTGGCAGCCGAACGCTCTTCCATGATCTGCGGCCAGTGTCACGACCGTCCGCAAGGCCACCTGAAGAATGACCAACCGGTTAATACCGAATGGAAAATGATGCTACCGGGCACCAGCCGGAATACATGGCTAAACCAGTACACCACGCGCGAAGGCGCTGCGCCAAAAGACTTCTGGGCGGATGGACTCCACTCCAAGTCACACCACCAGCAATACACCGACTTCATCAAGTCTTCCAAGCACCGCAATGGTAACCACCTCGTTGCCTGCAGCGACTGCCATGATCTGCACGGTAAGGCCAAATTCGCTCACCAGATGAAACAGGATGCCAAAAGCCCGGCCGCCTGCACCACCTGCCACACGAATCGCACCGACATGGGCAAGCACGTGATGGAGAAAACCAAGTGTAACGTCGCACCGGACAAGATTACCTGCGCCAGTTGCCATGACACGAAAACCATGCAAACCGGTGCCGGTATGGGCAAAGGCATGGTCGGTAAAGACGGCAAAAACTACTGGATGAACGACATCACCTCGCACATCTACGACGTACCGCTGAAGTCCAACATTGGCGTCAAAGGGGTAGAACCGGGCAAGGCCATGCCGATTCCCTACACCAACTCATGCGGCGCAGCGTGCCACAACACAAGTAATCTGTGAAATAGCGCTTATTATTTAGCGTTGCTTTTAGTAATAAAAACGCCGGTTAAAACCGGCGTTTTTTATTTAGTACATATATTCACTGCGGCTGCGTAACTTCAGTCAGTCACGATCATATCTTTTGATTAAAAATTGTCTTGCCGTGAGTGACCGCTTTACTGTGCCTCTGCGCTTAGCCCGTGTTTCCTAATTGATAGTAGAGGTTCGTTATGCCAGTTTCTGCCACGCCCACCCCTCTCCCTTCTTGATGAACAAAACAAAATTGAGTGCGACTTTAGGATTGCCAACATTGGCAAACGGTAGAAAAAATTCGACAGGCAGCGTGACTATGTCCTACATCACACCCGCAGCGACGAATAAAGCGCAACATCATGACAAATTCGCAATTAGCCAATTCTGCAAAAACTATCCAAAATCACAACTCAATATCACAGACGGCAAGTGGCGTGACGTATAGAATGCCGTTCAAACCAAGCAAAATCCCTGCCAGCGAAATGAAACTCAAGCATGATGGATGCCCTCCAGAAACTGATGCCCACTCACCAAGACACCTCCCGGATTGCCAACGCCGACCTTGCCAACGCCTCTGCCGAGCTCATTGCACGCGGTAACGCGCTGTTATCACGCCTGGAGGCTTGCTTACCGCCCGCTGCTTCCGCGATTGATTGGCACACGACTTGGGCATGCCGTTGGCGAAAAACGTCGGGCTTGCTATCAAACTTCGCAGCCGGTCAGCTCATTCCGATCACCGCCTTAAATTGCCCGCCTTGGTCGGCGCTTTCGGCGATTGATGCGCAAAAAGAAGCGCTGGATCGTAATTTTCGGCAATTTATTGCCGGTTTACCGGCTAATAACGTCTTGTTAGCCGGCAGTCGCGGTTGCGGCAAATCGTCGCTCATCAAGGCGGCGCTGCCGCGTTATGCCGATAAGGGCTTGCGCTTGGTGGAAGTGGATCGGGCCGATCTGATTGATTTACCGGAAATCACCGCGCATCTCGCCGCGATACCGCAAAAATTCATCCTGTTTGCCGACGACCTTTCCTTTGAATCCGGTGATGCCGCCTACAAACCGCTTAAGGCCGCCCTGGATGGCTCGGTCGCCGCTTTGCCGGCTAACGTCCTGATTTGCGCCACCTCCAACCGCCGCCATTTGATGCCGGAGTTTTTTGCTGAAAACGCCGCCACGCAACATTTGGGCGGCGAAGTGCGGCCGGACGAAAGCATAGAAGAGAAGATTTCTTTATCCGACCGTTTCGGCCTCATTCTGACTTTTTACCCGTTTGATCAAGACGCTTACCTTGCGATTGTTGCCTGCTGGATCGCAGCCTTAGGCGGCGAAATCCAAACCGAAACAGACCAAAACGAAAGCCGCGCCGAAGCATTGCAATGGGCCATTCAGCGGGGTGGGCGTTCTGGCCGCATCGCGCAGCAATTTGCGCGTGACTGGGTCGGTCGGCAGGGATTACTGCCTCAGTGAAATATTTTCCGTACCTGATACTATGGCTTTAGCCATCGTCTGCAGCCGCGCCCTCGCCGGCATGGATGCGCCGGAAGTCATTGTGGAAACGCATCTTGGCAACGGCTTACCTGCATTTACCTTGGTTGGTTTAGCGGAAGCCGAAGTCAAGGAAGCGCGTGATCGTGTCCGCGCCGCCATTTTGCAATCTGGTTTTGATTTCCCGCAAACACGCATCACCGTCAATCTTGCCCCGGCAGATCTACCGAAGGAATCCGGCCGGTTTGATCTGCCCATCGCGCTTGGACTCCTCGCCGCCTCAGGACAATTACCCAGCCATAACCTAAAAGATTACGAATTTGCCGGGGAATTAGCCTTAACCGGTGCCCTCAGGCCGATTCGTGGCGCACTGGCGATGATGTTAGGGGCCGCTAAAAGTGGCCGCGCATTCATCCTGCCGCGGGCCAGTGCCGAAGAAGCCGCGCTGGCCGAAAGTGCCGAAGTCTATGCCGCCGATTCTTTACTGGCAGTGTGTGCGCACCTAAGTGGACGCACTTTATTGCCGCGGGTCATCGCGCAGGCTGCGGTCACGCGCCCGAATTACGCCGACCTCGCGGAGGTAAAAGGCCAACAAAATGCGCGACGGGCGCTGGAAATCACTGCGGCAGGAGGGCATTCCCTCTTAATGAGTGGCCCGCCTGGCACCGGAAAATCCATGTTAGCCAGCCGATTACCCGGCATTTTGCCGCCCATGACACAAGCCGAAGCGCTTGAATCTGCCGCGGTGCTGTCGCTAACTGGCCGTTTCCTGGTGGAAAACTGGCGTGTACGCCCTTATCGTTCGCCACACCACACCGCTTCTGGCGTGGCATTGGTCGGTGGCGGCAATCCGCCCCGCCCCGGTGAAATCAGCCAAGCAACCCATGGCGTTTTATTTTTAGATGAATTACCCGAATTTGACCGTAAAGCCTTAGAAGTATTACGCGAGCCGATGGAAGCCGGTCGCATCACCATTTCGCGTGCGGCCCGCCAAGCCGATTTTCCTGCGCGCTTCCAATTTATTGCGGCGATGAATCCTTGCCCATGCGGTTACTTAGGCCATCCCAGTGGACAATGCCGCTGCACTCCGGAAGGGGTTACCCGCTACCGCAACCGAATTTCCGGGCCCTTGCTTGATCGCATCGATATTCTGATTGAAGTGCCGGCCTTAGCCGAAGACGAAATGACGGCCACCTGCGCCGGCGAAGCTTCTGCCCCCGTGCAAGCCCGCGTGGCCGCTGCCCGTTTCCGCCAGATTGAACGGCAGGGCAAAGCGAATGCCCAACTCGGCAGCAAGGAAATCGACCAATATTGCCAACCGAATGCCGCGGCAATGACCCTGCTAAAACAAGCGATTGCCCGACTCAATTTATCGGCGCGCGCTTATCATCGCATTTTGCGCGTTGCACGCAGCATTGCCGACCTGGTCGGCGATGAGCAGATCAACGCCAACCAAATTGCTGAGGCCGTGCAATATCGGCGCGGCATCAATATGTAACCCTGATTCAGCTAGGTTGATGCAATGAATACCCACCCCTCGCAAGCCTTAGCCGGTTGGAACGAAGAAAAGCGTTCTGCCTGGCTTTATCGCATCGTGTCCGACGCTGAATGTGGCACGCCGCGTCAGATTCTGTTTCTTGAATTGGCGCAGGCCGCGGATGGCCAAGCCGCGCTTTGGGAAGCAGAAATGCGCAAGCTGGGCATGCCGCCGCCGGCCGCGTTCAAGCCCAATTTACGCACACGGCTGGTTGCCCAGTTAATTCCCCGCCTTGGCGTGCGGCCGCTGAAAGGGATTCTCGCCGCCATGAAAGTGCGTGGCATGAGTCTCTATCAAACGGCGGCCACGCCGCACAGCCAGCCGAGCGCCTCGAATCCAGAGAATACGCTAGGTCAAGTACGTAAAGAAAAGCACAAAAACGTCAGCAACGGCAATTTACGCGCCGCCGTCTTCGGCATTAATGACGGGCTCATTTCCAATGCCAGCCTGATTCTTGGCATCGCTGGAGCGGGGGCGGGGGCCGGCATGATTTTGCTATCCGGTGTGGCCGGCTTGCTGGCGGGCGCATTTTCCATGGCCGCCGGCGAATACATCTCCATGCGCTCGCAGCGCGAATTTCACGAATATCAAATCGGCCTTGAACGCGAAGAACTCAATCAATACCCCGAAGAAGAAGCAGCGGAATTGGCCTTGATTTATCAGGCGAAAGGCGTCAGCCGCGAAGAAGCGCAGCGTTTGGCGCAAGCCTTAATCGCCGACCCCGACCGGGC
Source organism: uncultured Verrucomicrobiota bacterium (assembly GCA_964423465.1). Classification (GTDB taxonomy): domain Bacteria; phylum Verrucomicrobiota; class Kiritimatiellia; order PWTM01; family PWTM01; genus VGWF01. Next base: position 4,491 of record CAYRFK010000278.1, read on the forward strand.
GCTCGACACGCTGGCGCGCGAAGAATTAGGGCTGAATCCGGACGAACTCGGCTCCCCCTGGACGGCGGCAATCAGCTCATTTTTAGCCTTTTCTGTCGGTGCTTTACTACCGGTGTTGCCTTATTTATTACTTTCTGGCCCAACAGCGTTTTATGGTGTTTTATTGGTCACCGGCATCAGCCTGTTCGGTGTCGGCGCTGCGCTCAGCCTGTTTACTGGCCGTAATGCCTGGATGGGCGGTGGCCGCATGCTATTAATTGGTGCCGGTGCCGGCATCGCTTCCTGGTTTATCGGCAAAGGTCTTGGCATTGTCATTGGCTAGCGTCTAGCGTTTAACTTCTATCGTTTAACGTCTGGGGCCAGTTAAAATAACGCCACTTTTTTCACTTTTTCCATTATTTCTCAGCTAATTTCTCACTATGACCGAACGTTCTCTCTCCCAACGTACTTTTAGCCTTGAATTTTTCCCGCCCAAAACACCAGAGGGCATGGACAAGCTGCGCGAAACGCGTAAACAGCTTGCATTACTCAATCCACAGTTTTTTTCCGTGACTTTCGGTGCCGGCGGTTCAACGCGCGACCGCACGCTAGAAACCGTGCTGGATATTCAAGCGGCCGGCCTCGCTGCCGCGCCCCATTTATCGTGCGTCGCTTCAACGCGCGACAGTATTCGCGAAATTCTGCACACCTATCGCAACAACGGTATTCGCCATATTGTCGCCTTACGCGGCGATTTACCTTCCGGCATGGCCGAGCCCGGCGAGTTTCGTTACGCCAATGAATTAGTGGATTTTATCCGCAAAGAAACCGGTGACTGGTTTCAAATTGAAATTGCCGCTTATCCGGAAACACACCCGCAAGCACGCAACTATCGCGAAGATCTGCTCAATTTCAAACGTAAGGCGGAGGCGGGTGCCAATGCGGCCATCACGCAGTATTTCTTCAATGCGGATGCCTATTTCAATTTCGTGGACGATTGCCGCGCACTCGGCGTCACCTTACCGATTGTGCCGGGCATCATGCCCATTTCCAATTTCAGCCAACTGGCGCGTTTTTCCGCTACCTGCGGCGCTGAAATTCCGCGCTGGCTGACCTTAAAAATGGAAAGTTATTCTGACGATACCGCTTCCATCAAAGCGTTCGGGCTCGATTTCATCGCCGGCATGTGTGAAAAATTGCTGCGTGGTGGTGCGCCCGGCCTACATTTTTACACCCTGAATCAAGCCGGCCTCACGACGGCTATTTGGCAACGCTTAGGGCTGTAATACGGGTTGCGCGAAGGCGAGATAGGCAAAGGCAAGATACGCAAAGGCAAATACGATGAGAATTCTGTTAGCAGACGACCATCCCCTCTTCCTGGAGGGCGTCAAACCCGTCTTGCGCAAGCTGCACAAACACGTCGAGCTGATTGAGGCCTTCGATTACCCTTCAGCATTTAGTGCCATGCACACGGCTGGCGAAGTGGATGTCGCCCTACTGGATTTATACATGCCGGGCATGGCCGGCATAGAAGGGGCGATTCGCTTTCGCTCCGCATTTCCACAGGTTCCGCTGGTCATTTTATCAGCCTCCGAGTTAGTGGAAGACGTGCAGAATATGCTCGCCGCCGGCATCCTCGGTTACATTCCCAAATCCTCCAGTAGCGAACTTATATTAAGTGCCATCAAGCAGGTATTAGCCGGTGGCATTTATGTTCCTCACTACTTACACCCCCAAAATACTGACGAAGAAATATCCCTTGAAACACTGCAGACCACTAAAACGTTATCACGCCGCCAG
>CAYRFK010000279.1:0-6233 GCA_964423465.1 uncultured Verrucomicrobiota bacterium
GGGAGTCGAGAGGGGGCGCAGGGCGCCGGAAATGAACGCACGGGCGGGGGCGGGGTCGTAAGGTGCATCGGCAGCCGGGTGACTTCGTGTCGAAGCTGCGGGTGGTGCCGAAAGCTGAGGAGATCGCATCGATGAACGAGTCCTTTCCACCGCCGCTGCCCCCGGACACCGGGGCTGCCCCGCTTTCTGTCAGGGCCGCGCCGGTTATCAAGTTGGGCGTTATCGGCATACTGGCCCTCGTGCTGCTGATCCCGCTGGCGATGATCCGCGGCGTTCTCTCGGAACGCCGGGAGCGGAAGGCCGAGGCGATCGGCGAGATCACCCGCTCGTGGGGCGCCGAGCAGACCATCATCGGCCCCGTGCTCGTAGTCCCCTATACCTATGACGTCGTCGAGATCCTCAACCAACCGGTCAACGGCCGGCCCGAGCGCGTCGAAAGCCGCCGCGTTGAAACCGCCCGGCTCTTTGTCCTTCCCACCACGCTCACGTGCGAGGGCTCGCTCGACCCCAAGACGCTGCACCGCGGCATCTACGAGGCTGTCGTCTATGCGGGCGCCGTAAGCCTCGCGGGCGAGTTCCAGCGGCCCGACCTGAAGGTGCTCCGGATCGCCGAGGAACGCGTGAAATGGGACGAGGCCGAGGTCACGATCGCCGTCACCGATCTGCGCGGCACGCGCGAGTCGCTCGTTCTCGAAGCCGGCGGCACGAAACTCCCCCTGCAGCCCGGTTCGTTGCTCCCCGGTTTCGCATCCGGTGTCCGTGCGCGCGTCGGGCCCGCCACCGTGGGTGCGACATCCTGGACCTACCGCGTCTCGCTGACCTTCAACGGCAGCCGGAGCCTCGAGATCGTGCCGGCCGGCGCCTCGACCTCCGTGCGGCTGTCGTCGACCTGGGCGGACCCCTCGTTCATGGGCGCCTTCCTTCCCGTCGACCGCACGCTCGACGCGGGTGGCTTCAAGGCGGAGTGGATGGTCGCCCAGTACGGTCGCACCTTCCCGTCGGTATGGGCCGACGCCAGGGGTGCCGGTGTGCCGGATGCCGACGCCTTCTCCCGCTCCGCGTTCGGCGTGAGCCTCCTGTCGCTCGTCGACACCTACCGGACCGTCGAACGCTCGATCAAGTACGGCATCCTGTTCATCGCCCTCGTCTTCACCGCGTTCTTTCTCTTCGAGGTGCTCTCCGGACTGCGGATCCACCCGCTCCAGTACATCCTCGTCGGCGCCGCGCTCTGCCTGTTCTACCTCGGTCTGCTCTCGCTGTCCGAGTTCATCGCGTTTCCCGTTGCGTATACGGCGGCCGCCGGGGCGTCCCTGCTGACGATCACGGCCTACTGCGCGAAAGTCCTCCGCGGCGGCCGCCGCACCGGCCTCGTCGCGGGCGTGCTGGCGCTGACCTACGGCTACCTCTACGTGCTGCTGCAGATGCAGGATTTCTCCCTGCTGTTCGGTACCGTCGGCCTCTTCGCCGCCCTCGGGGCCGTCATGTTCGCGACGCGCAATGTCGACTGGTACGCCGCCGGACGGAGATAGCACCGGTCTCCGATCCCTGGCGCCCGCCGGCCTTGCGCCGGCGGAGCCGGACATCGTGGCGTTTCGCGACGCAGGGTCGCGGGGGGCGCGACACAGATCGGAGTCGGGCGCCCGGGGGCCCGGGGTGCCGCGATCCGCTTGACGCCCCGCCGCCCGTTCGTTCTAATACGGGTACGTTGTTCCATTCGAAGAACGACGATCCGGTGGACGGCGTGACGGAAGGGCGGGGATGCATGGAACGGGTGCGAACGACCAGGAAGACAACGGGGGTTCCGATTCTGGAACGCACGCTGGGGTTGCTCGAGTTCCTGAGCCGGTGTCCGGACGGGGTTCCGCTGAGCGGCATCGCGAGGATGCTCAAGATTCCCAAGAACACGACCTACCGGATGCTCAACACCCTGTGCGCGCGGGGCTACGTGTCGCGCAACGAGGCGGAGCTGACCTACCGTCTGACACGCAAACTGGCGACACTGGTCTACTCGAGCGCGCGCGACGGCGGACTGATTGAGAAGGCGCTCGGCCCGATGCGCGCCCTGCGGGACCGCGTGAAGGAGACGGTGGTCATCAGCATCCTCGACAGGGGCGAGGGCATCGTCCTCGACCAGGTGCCGGGCCTGCATCCGTTTCGTTTCGTGTGCGATCCGGGCGCCCGGCAGGCCCTGCATGCCTCCGCCTCGACCAAGGTCATCCTGGCCCACAGCGCACCGGAAGAGCGGGACGCCATTCTCGCGGCCGCATCGTTCCGCAAGCTTACCGAGCATACGATCGTCACGATCGCGGCGTTTCGCAAGGAATTGGAGACCGTTCGGGCGCGGGGGTATGGTGCGGACCGCGGCGAGGCCATGCACGGCGTGCATTGCGTCGCGGCGGCGGTCCTGGACCGTCAGCAGATACCGGTCGCCGCCATCACGGTGACCGGGCCGGACGACCGGCTGCGGGAGAAGGACTTCCCGCGGATCGGCAGGTGGGCCATGGCCTGTGCAGAAGAGATCTCGGAGCGGCTGGGATGACCGGGAGCATTCGTGCGAAGGGGGACACGGTAACCATGCTTGGACGTGGGGCAATGAATCGAATCGTCGCAGTCGCGGGGGCCGTCGTAGTCCTTTCGTCCGGATCGATCGCGGGCGTGCCGGTCAGCAGCCCACTGATGATGGGGGGCATGGAGGCCGCCGCCATTTCGGCCGACGTGGCGGGCGCGCGCGAACTGGTGCTGGTGGCGACGGTCGGCCCGGACAATTACAGGTCCGACCAGGCGGTCTGGGGCAACCCTCGCATCGTCATGGCCGACGGATCGACGGTCGATCTGGCGACCGTGAAGCCGCGCACCGAAAAGGTCGGCTTCGGAAAACTACTGGTCAACAGGGCTCACAACGGCGCGTTGCGCATCGCGGGCAGACCCATGGAATCCGGATTCTGGGCGCATGCCCCGTCCGAGCTGATCTTTGAACTTCCGGCGAACGCCGCGCGTTTCGAGGCGCTGGTGGGGCTGACGGCCGCGAAGGGGCAGGGGAGCGTGGTCTTCCGGGTGCTCCGCGGCGAGGACCTGGCCCGCGAGCAGACCGCGGCGGGTACGCGGGCATGGGCCAATCCGGGGGCGCTCGCGCGGCTGATCGAATGGCGGCTGGAAACGACGCCCGGGCAGCGGGACAGGCTGCTGGAGGCGCAGACGTTCGTGCGGTCCGTCCGCCCCGAATCCATGGACGATGCGACGGCCGCCCGGCTGGAGGCGCTGACGCGTGCCCTCATGCTGGAGACAAACCCGGCCGTCACGTTCGACGAGATCCTCTTCATCCGGCGCGCGTCGGGCAAGTACCTTCCACAGAACTGGCAGAGCAATTCGGTTCTTCCCAAGGACAAGCACGGGAACACGCTGTGCGCGCTCCGGGTGCGCGGCGCGGGCGCGGGAACGGTCCGCGAGATCCACACGCCCCCCAAGGGCGCGTTCATCGGCGACGTCGATCTCCACTGGGACGGGCGCCGCCTTCTCTTCTCCTCCATCGGCGCCTCGAACGCGTGGCACGTCTTCGAGCTGACGCTGGCCGACGGTGCCGTCCGCCAGGTTTCGCGGGACAACGACACGGACATCAACCATTACGACGCCTGCTATCTGCCCGACGGGCGCATCCTGTTTTCATGCACCGCGCTCAAGTACGCCGTGCCGTGCGTCAACGGAAGCACGCCGGTGGCCAATCTCTTCCGCATGAACGCGGACGGTTCGGACATGGAGATTCTCGCGAGCGACCAGGAGCACAGCTGGTGCCCGACCGTTCTCCCCGACGGCCGGGTGATGTACCTCCGCTGGGAGTACGCCGACCTGCCGCACTCGAATTCGCGCATGCTCTTCACCTGCAATCCGGACGGGACGAACCAGCGCGCGTTCTACGGCAGCAATTCCTTCTGGCCGAACGGCATCTTCTATGCGCGGCCGCTCCCCGGCGATCCGATGCGGTTCGTCGGCGTGGTCTCGGGACACCACGGACACGCGCGGAAGGGCGAATTGACGCTCTTCGACCTGACCCGCGGCGCACGCGAGGCCGAGGGCGCGGTGCAGCGCATCCCCGGATACGGCAAGCCGGTGGAGGCGGTGGTCAAGGACCGGTTGGCCGACGGCTCATGGCCGCTCTTCCTGCATCCGTACCCGCTGGATGACACGACGTTCCTCGTGGCCATGCAGCCGGACGCCAAAGCCAGGATGGGACTCTACTTGGTCGACCGGTTCGACAACGTTCTGCCCCTGCGGGTCGACCCCGCCCTCGACATGGTCGAACCGGTGCCGCTGGCCCCGTCCCCGATGCCGCGGGTCCAGCCCGACCGGACCGTGAAGTCCGATCCCGAGGCGACCGTCTACATCGCGAACATCTACGAGGGACCCGGCCTCGCGGGCGTGCCGCCCGGCGAGGTGAAGGCGCTGCGCCTGTACACCTACACCTACGGGTTCGAGAAGCAGGGCGGACTCTACGGCGTGGTCGGCATGAACGGCCCTTGGGACATGCGGCGTATGCTGGGCTCTGTTCCGGTTAACCCCGACGGCTCGGCGCTCTTCAAAGTGCCGGCGAACACGCCGATCGCACTCCAGCCGGTCGACGGCGAGGGCAAGGCCATGCAGGTGATGCGGAGCTGGATCAACGCGCGCAACGGCGAGTACCTCTCCTGCGCCGGTTGCCACGAGCAAACGCCCTTCACGCCTCCGGCCGCCGCTGCCGGCAACGCGGCGAAGCCGGCCTCGATCGAACCGTGGCGCGGTCCGGCGCGGAACTTCGAGTTCGCGCGCGAGGTGCAGCCGGTGCTCGATGCCTACTGCGTGGACTGCCACAACCAGCCCGATCCGCCGCCCGCGGCCCGGTTCGGCGACCGCCCGTGGAAGCCGGACCTTCGCGGCGACCGCATGATCGACGACTGGACCACCAAGATGGCGGGGCGGGGTCCCGCGAACGCGGCCGGCAAGTTCTCCGTTGCGTACGCGAACCTGCACCGGTTCGTGCGGCGCCCGGGAATCGAGAGCGACATTCACATGTTCGTCCCGATGGAATGGCACGCGGACACCACTGAACTGGTCACGATGCTGCGGAAGGGTCACCAGGGCGTGAGCCTGAGCGACGAGGCGTGGGACCGTCTGGTCACGTGGATCGATCTCAATGCCCCCTTCCACGGCCGATGGCAGTCGATCGTCGGTTGCGAGACCGCATGCGCGAAGGAGGAAGCGCGCGCCCGGCGGCGTCAACTTTACGCGGGGGTGACTGAGAATCATGAGACGATCGACCTCCCGCCCGTCCGGATCACGGCCCGCGCGCGGTCCGACGCGCCACGGCCCGGGGGCGAGACGGACTGCGCCGGATGGCCCTTCGATCCCGCAACCCGACCCGCCGCAGCCTCCGCACCGCTGGACCTCGGCGCCGGGGTGGTCCTAGATCTGGTTGCGGTGCCGGGCGGGGCGTTCCTGATGGGGTCGCAGGCCGGATTCCCCGATGAAGCCCCTGTGACGAAACTTGAGGTGAAGCCGTTCAAAGTCGGGCGCATCGAGGTCACGAACCGCCAGTTCCGCCGCTTCCGCCCGACCCACGACAGCCGTCGCGAATCTCGTCACGGCTATCAGTTCGGCGTGACGGGCTACGACGTCAACGGCGACGACCTCCCCGCCGTGCGCGTCTCCTGGCTCGATGCCGTCGCATTCTGCGAATGGCTTTCGAAGGAGACCGGCCGCACGGTCCGCCTGCAGACCGAAGCGCAGTGGAAATGGGCGGCCCGCGCGGGGTCGGACCGGCCGTTCTGGTGGGGTGGGGCGGAGGCGGATTTCGCATCCTATGCCAACTTGGCGGACGTGACACTGGCCGATTTCTCGGGCAACCCGTACGAACAGGACCGCGTCAAGGCGCGGTACGGCAACCCGGAGAACATCTACGACAACTGGATTCCCCAGATCCCGGGCGTGAACGACGGAGGGTTCCTCGCCGAGGCCTCGGGCCGGTGGAAGCCGAACCCGTGGTGGGTGAGCGATCTGCACGGCAACGCCGCGGAATGGACGCGCTCGAAGGAAGCCGCCTATCCGTATATCGATAACGATGGCCGCAACGCGCCGGGCGGCGACGAACGGCGCATCGTGCGAGGCGGCTCGTGGTACGACCGCCCGAAGTACTCGACTGCCTCCGTCCGCCGTGCCTACCGGCCGTATCAGCCGGTGTACAACGTCGGATTCAGGGTGGTCGT